>NZ_JBVHDS010000007.1:0-348132 GCF_055563255.1 Streptomyces sp. NPDC002958
CTTCGCTTTCGCGTTTCCCTTTCCGGCGAGTCCGACTCTATCAGATCCTTTCGGGCCTGATTCCCAGTCAGCGGGGTTTGCCTTCCCGGCTGTTGGGCCGTTCCGACGAGTGAGACTTTAGCGGAATCCTGGGCCCCGACGCTAATCGGGGTTGCGCTCCTTCGAACGCGGATTCCTCATTTCGCAAATGCGCACAGGAAGCCGAGTGACAGATGTCGTCGACCAGATGTGGTTGCTGCGGAATGGCTGTCCGGGGACCGACCAAAGTCGGCGCTCACGTCGGACAACTCGGAGAACGTTACGGATGTGGGCGTGTCGTGTCAACCCCGGGCTGAACCGGGTTCGGGCGGAAGGCCAGGCGGTAGTCGCGGGGGCTGGTGGAGAGGTGGGTGGCGAAGTGCTGGCGCAGGAAGAGGCCGGGTAGCCGTCAGCCATTGCCGGAGGCGAGTTCGCGGCTGCGGTCGCGGGCGGCTTCGAGGGCGGCGATGAGGGCGGCTCGTACGCCGTGGTTCTCCAGCTCGCGGATGGCGCTGATGGTGGTGCCGGCCGGGCTGGTGACGGCTTCGCGGAGCTTGACCGGGTGTTCGCCGCTGTCGCGGAGCATCACGGCGGCGCCGATGGCGGCCTGGACAATCAGGTCGTGGGCCTGTGCGCGGGGCAGGCCGAGGAGGATGCCCGCGTCGGTCATCGCCTCGACGAGGAAGTAGAAGTACGCGGGGCCGGAGCCGGAGAGGGCGGTCGCCGCGTCCTGCTGCGACTCGGGGACGCGCAGGGTCTTGCCGACACCGCCGAAGATCGCCTCGGCGGCGGCGAGGTGTTCGGTGGTGGCATGGCTGCCTGCGGAGATGACGGACATGCCTTCGTCGACCAGGACGGGAGTGTTCGGCATGACGCGTACGACCGGGGTGTTCGCGGTGAGGCGCTCCTCGATGAAGGCGGTCGTGATGCCTGCGGCGGCGCTGATGACCAGGCGGTTGGCGCTGACGTGCTCGGCGAGCTCGTCGAGGAGCCGGGCCATGTCCTGGGGCTTGACCGCGAGGATGAGGATGTCGGCGCGCTTGGCTGCCTCGGCGTTGGTGACGGAGTCGACGCCGTAGCGGCTGTGGAGTTCCTCGGCACGCTCGGAGCGGCGGGTGGTGACCAGCAGCTTCGCCGGGCGCCAGCCTGCCCGGATCATGCCGCTGAGCAGGGCCTCACCGATCTTTCCGGTGCCGAGGACTGCAACTGTCTGGGTCATGTGGTTCACCCTCCGGGCGGTGCTCGCGGTACTCGCGGTTCTCGGTACGTCGTGCTGACGGCCCTCGTGTTCGTCATCCTCGCACCGGGGCCGGTCAGGCGGTACGTCGGCGGAGCGTGGCCGCGCCGAGGGTGAGGACGAGGAGGGCGCAGCCCGCGACGACCAGGACATCGCGGACGAAGTCGCCGGTGATGTCGGTGTGGTGGAGGACCTCGTTCATGCCGTCGACGGCGTACGACATGGGCAGGACGTTCGAGATGGCTTCGAGGACGGGCGCCATCCGGTCGCGTGCGATGAAGAGTCCACAGAGCAGGAGCTGCGGGAAGATCACGGCCGGCATGAACTGGACGGCCTGGAACTCGGATGCGGCGAACGCGGAGACGAAAAGGCCCAGTGCCGTGCCGAGCAGGGCGTCGAGCAGGGCGACGAGGAGCAGCAGCCACGGGGAGCCGGTGACGTCCAGGCCGAGTGCCCAGACCGAGAGTGCGGTGGCCAGGAGGGACTGGACGATCGCGACGGCGCCGAAGGCGAGGGCGTAGCCGCCGATCAGGTCGCCCTTGCCGAGCGGCATGGCGAGGAGACGTTCGAGGGTGCCCGAGGTGCGTTCGCGCAGGGTGGCGATCGAGGTCACCAGGAACATCGTGATCAGCGGGAAGATGCCGAGGAGCGAGGCACCGATGGCGTCGAAGGTGCGGGGACTGCCGTCGAACACGTACCGGAGCAGCGTGATCATCACGACCGGGATCAGGAGGAGCAGTGCGACGGTGCGGGGGTCGTGGGTCAGCTGGCGCAGGATGCGGGCGGCGGTGGCGAGCACGCGGGCGGGGCTCAGGGGTGGTGCGGCGGGGGCGGGCGGAGCCGGGGGCTGCGGGTGCGGGGTGCTCATCGGGCGGTCTCCTGTCGGGTGGCGGCTTCGTCGACCAGGTGGAGGAATGCCTCTTCGACGGTGGCGGCGTGGGCGGCGGTGCGCAGAGCCTCGGGGGTGTCGTCGGCGAGGATCTCGCCCTCGCGCATGAGGAGCAGGCGGTGGCAGCGCTCGGCCTCGTCCATGACGTGGGAGGAGACGAGGAGTGTGGTGCCGCGGTCGGCGGCGAGAGTGTGGAAGAGGTTCCACAGGTCGCGACGGAGTGCCGGGTCCAGGCCGACGGTCGGTTCGTCGAGGACCAGGAGTTCGGGGGTGCCGAGCAGGGCCACGGCGAGGGAGACACGGGTGAGCTCGCCGCCGGAGAGGGCGCCGGCGAGGGCGTCGGCGTGGCTGGTCAGGTCGACCTCGGCGGTCGCGCGTGTGACGGCGGCGCGGCGGGCGTCCCGGTGCCGGCGGCCCGGCTGGAGGATCGCCGCGAAGTAGTCGAGGTTCTGCCGGACGGTCAGGTCGGTGTAGACGGAAGGAGCCTGGGTGACGTACCCGATGCGCGGGCGGAGGGTGGGGTGGCCCGCGGGGGTGCCGAACACGTCGAGGGTGCCGGTGACCTTGGCCTGGGTGCCTACGACGGCACGCATCAGGGTGGATTTGCCGCAGCCGGAGGGGCCCAGGAGGCCGGTGATCCTGCCGGGTTCGACGGTGAAGTCGAGGTCGCGGAGGACGGTGCGGTTGCCTCGTACGACGGTGAGGCCGCGGGCCTCGATGGCGACACCCGGAGAATTCATCATGTGATGAATTTTGATCCTGGCGATGTCTGCCCGTCAAGGGCGCGGCGCGGTCCGGCCTGCGGGGCGGTGGGGGGTCTGAGCGGTGGGGGTCTGAGCAGTGGGGGTCTGCGCGTGGGGGTCTGCGCGGTGGGGGTCTGCGCGTGGGGGTCTGCGCGGTGGGGGTCTGGGCAGTGCGGCGCGGGGCGTGGTGTGGGCGCAGGCGGTTGGGGGCGTGATCGGACGGGGGCATTCCACCTCTTTGCGCTTCCGTAGCCGCCATTCGGTTTCCCGATCCCGGCCGGGCGTTCAACTCCCGTAAAGGACAATGAATTTCACCGTCCCTCGGTACCCATGCATCTCCCTATCCATGACGTGTCCGTCAGTCGATGGAGGTGCTTCCCGTGCGTGGTTCTCCGAATCGCCCGAGCTTTCGACCCTTTCCGATCTCGCCTGCCGACTTCGCCGCTTCGCTCGTCGTCTTCCTGGTCGCCCTGCCGCTGTGCGTGGGGGTGGCCGTCGCCTCCGGGGTGCCGGCCGAGCTGGGGCTGATCACCGGGATAGTCGGCGGGCTCGTCGCGGGCCTGCTCCCGGGCAGCAGTCTGCAGGTCAGCGGGCCTGCCGCCGGGCTGACCGTGCTCGTGTACGAGGCGGTGCACAGCTACGGGGTCGGCGCCCTCGGGGTGCTGGTGCTGGCCGCCGGGCTGGTGCAGGTGGGACTGGGGGTGCTGCGGCTCGGGCAGTGGTTCCGGGCCGTGTCCGTCGCCGTGGTGCAGGGGATGCTCGCCGGGATCGGCCTGGTGCTGGTCGTGGGGCAGCTGTACGTGCTCGCCGATGCGGCGGCGCCCGGGTCCATGGGGCAGAAGCTCGGTGGGCTGCCGCGGCTGGTGCTCGGTACGGGAGTGACGGGCAGCGCGGTCGCCGTCGGGGCCGGGGCACTGCTCGTGCTCATGCTGTGGCCGAAGTGGCGGCGGGCGGCCCGCGTGGTGCCCGCGCCCCTGGTGGCGGTGGGACTGGCGTCCGGGGCGACCTGGCTGTTCGATCTGCCCGTGCGGCGGGTCGCGGTGAGTGGGCTGCTGGATGCCGTACGGCATCCGGGGCCCGGGGAATGGGTACGGCTCATGGAAGTGGGCGTCATCGGCACCGTCCTCGCTTTCGCGCTGATCGCCTCGGCCGAATCACTGTTCAGCGCGGCCGCCGTGGACCGGTTGCATGACGGGAAGCGGACGGACTACGACAAGGAGCTGATCGCACAGGGGGCGGGTAACACGGTGTGCGGGCTGCTCGGCTCGCTGCCGATGACCGCGGTGATCGTGCGCAGCTCGGCCAATGTCCGGGCGGGGGCGAGGACGAAGGCGTCGCGGGTGCTGCACGGGGTGTGGCTGTTGGTCTTCGCGGCGGCGCTGCCGAGCGCGCTCGGAGTGATTCCGGTGGCGGCGCTGGCGGCGGTGCTGCTGCATGCGGGCTTCAAGCTCGTGCCCGTACGGGCGTTGGTCCTGCTGTGGCGTGAGCATCGCGGGGAGGCGGTCGTGCTGGCAGTGACGGCGGGGACGATCGTGGCGACAAGTCTTTTCGAGGGGGTGCTGGTGGGGCTGCTGCTGGCCGTGGCCAAGACCGCCTGGGACATCAGCCATGTGCACATCGAGACGGACGAGGGGGGCGGCGACGGGGTGTTGCGGGTACGGATCGCGGGCCACGCCACATTCCTGCGGCTGCCGAAGCTGCTGGACGCACTGGACGACCTGCCGCGCGACCGGGCCGTGGTGCTGGACCTGAGCGGGCTGCACCACACCGACCACGCGTGCGCCGCGGCCTTGGAGAGCTGGGCCGCGGAGCGGGAGGCCCGCGAGGCGCGCTAGGCGCTCCGGCGCGCGGTCAGGGGCGCGACGGGGGTGGGGCCGGGGCCGAGCCCGGGCGGATCGCCACGCTCAGGTCGACTACGTAACTCTCCTCGACCGTGCCGTCCGGGAAGAGCTCCGCGAGCCGGTCGCGCTCCTCGGTGAGGAATCGGTGCGTGGGTTCCTCACCGAGGACGAGGAAGGCGGAGTGGCTGCCGAGGTTGGCGAGGTGGGTGTCGAGGGACACCCGTCGGGTCCAGGGCACCGCGCGGTGTACGAAGCCGAGCTCGGACGGCAGATCGCGGGAGCGGACGGGCGAGCCGTGGGCGCTTTCGTCGGCACCGAGGGCACCGAAGAAGCAGCTGCGCGGTCGAAGGAGAGGGCGCGGGGTGGGGCCGGGGTGGTGGGCGAGGGGGTGCGTGACCGGGAATCGGCGGTGGAAGGAGGCGTGGGGCCATCGTGGCCCGCGCGGGGGGCTTGCGCTGGTGCTCGCGGGATTTGGCCCGCGCTCGCGGGGCCCTACTTGCGCTTGGGTCGCTTTGTCTTGGTCGCCTTGCGGGCCGCCGGGTTTCCGGTGCGGGCCGAGCGGCGCTTCGTGTAGCGGGCCAGAGCCGTCTCGTACTCCGTGCGGCGCAGCTGCTCGCCCGGTGCCTCCTTGAACGTACGGAGGAAGTACGCGATCAGCGAGCCGACGAAGCCGATCGCCTTGAGACCGCGCAGATTGGCCTCGCGCGCCGGATCGGCCGGGCGGCGGCTGAAGCCTTCCCATGTCTTACGGAAGGCGATGGCGCTGCAGATGGCGAACATCAGGACGATCAGGATGCCGATGAGGTTGCCGACGCCGGCGATCTCCAGTCCTTGGAAGGCGAGGCGGAGTACGAAGCAGGCGGCGACCGCGGCGGCGAGGGAGCCGACCGTCGCCCCGGCACGTCGCAGCCCGTAGCCCCCGTCGTGGTCGACCCAGGTCGTACCGAAGAAGAGCAGGGGCTCGGGCTGCGGGCCGGGCGTGGTGGAGCCGGGCGGAGTGCTGCCTGGCGTGGTGCCGGCGCCGGGGGCTTCGCTGTTCTCGCTCACGAGGTCGATTATCCCCGGGCGCTTGCGGCCCCCGTCCCGGTCCGCACCCCCGTCGCGGTCGCAGACCCCGTCGCGGTCCGCACCCCCGTCGCCGTCGCGGACCCCGTCGCCGTCGCGGACCCCGTCGCCGTGGTCCCGGTCAGTCGCAGCGCGGTGCGATGTAGCCGTCGCTGCCCGTGTGGACATAGGCATCCGCCACGAACTGCCCGTTGGCGATGTTGTCCCAGAGGTTCGAAGTGCCGTACGGGCCGGTGACCCGCTCCCCCGGCTTCTGGCAGTAGACCGGAACCCTCATCCCGTACGGCAGTGTCCTGACGATGCTGTACTGGGTACCCGGTCCCGTGCGGACGTTGACGCGGTAGCCGGGCGCGATGGGATACGTGACGACGTCGGCGGTCGCGGCGAGCGTCCCGGCGTCCTCGGTGATGTCGGTGGCTTCGGTCGTGGTCTCGGTGTGCTCATCCATGGCCATGAGGCCTCCCCCGTTGAGAGACGGTGTGTACGACGCGCAGGCTACAAGCCCCGTCCGTATCGCACACACCATCGACTAGGCTCCGTGCGTCGCGCTAGCGGACGAACACACGGGGGTGGGCGATGCCGCCGCTGCGAGGTACCGGAGCCAATCCGGAAGCGGAGCATCCGGAGTACGCCGGGCAGTACCGTCTTGAGGCACGCCTCGGCGCGGGCGGCATGGGTGTCGTGCACCTGGCGCGCTCCGCCTCCGGGCTGCAGCTCGCGGTCAAGGTGGTGCACCAGCAGTACGCGGCGGACCCGGAGTTCAGGGCGCGTTTCCGGCAGGAGGTCGGGGCCGCGCGTCGGGTCAGCGGCGCCTTCACGGCACCGGTCGTCGATGCCGATCCGGACGCCGCACGCCCGTGGATGGCCACGCTGTACGTGCCCGGTCCCACGCTCGCCGACCAGGTGAAGCGGAACGGGCCGATGGCTCCCGCCGAATTGCGCAGGCTGACGGCGGGACTTGCCGAGGCATTGCGCGACATCCACCGGGCCGGTGTGATCCACCGTGACCTCAAGCCGAGCAATGTGCTGCTCGCCGACTCCGGGCCCAAGGTCATCGACTTCGGGATCTCCCGGCCGTACGACAGCGATCTGCGCACCGAGACGGGCAAGTTGATCGGCTCGCCGCCGTACATGGCACCCGAGCAGTTCCAGCGGCCGCGTGAGGTCGGGCCCGCCGCGGATGTGTTCGCCCTGGGGGCGGTACTCGTCCATGCGGCGACCGGCCGGGGGCCCTTCGATTCGGACAGCCCGTACATCGTGGCCTACCAGGTGGTGCACGACGAGGCCGATCTGGCGGGCGTGCCGACGGATCTGGCCCCGCTGATCGGGCAGTGCCTGGCGAAGGACCCGGCCGAGCGGCCCACTCCCGACGAGGTCATGGCAGCGCTGCGCCCTCCCTCGTACGACGCCGCCGCGTTCATACCGTCGCAGCGACGACCGTCGGCGGCTGCCGAAGCCGTGGCAGCGGTGTCGGGCCCGGTGCCGGGGACCGTGTCGGGGACGGACGCGGACACGCATGTGGGCGCGGGTGCGGCGGCGCGCGGCAGGAAGACGGCCGCGACCGGCGGCGGCAAGCGCCGGTGGCTGGCAGCCGCTGCAGCGCTGGTCGTCATCGGTGCCGGTGGGATGTGGGCAGCCGGTGTGGTGGGCGACTCGGACGGGTCGGGTGGCTCAGGTGAGTCAGGGGCGTCGAGCGGGGACACGGGCTCGGCTGCGGAATTCGTACCGTGGCAGACGCCGTTGCAGACCGTCCGCGGTTCGACGCCGGTCTGTTCCCCGGCGGGCCGCGCCGGAGAGGAGTCGTCCGGCCGGTCCGCGGGTCTGTACTGCGCGGCGGGCGGTGTCGGTGCGGCCCGCTTGGACCCCGTGGACGGCCGGGTGCTGTGGTCCCGGCGCACCGCCGGGGACACCTCGGCCGTCGGTGTGGTGTCGCTCTCCGGCGGTCTGCTGCACACGGCGGTGCCGGGCGGGAAGCTCCGGGCGTACGACCCCGACAGGGGCGAACAGGTCTGGCACGCGGACCTCGCCCCGTACGTCGGCACCCCCTTCGCCGCAGGTGACGCGCTGCTGCTGGTCGCCGAGGACGGCACGACCGAAGCTCTCGACTCCGCGACCGGCGTGTCCCTCTGGCGGCAGTCGCTCGCCGGGCACCAGCGCCCGGACTACGCGCTGTACGACGACGCGACGGGACTGGCCTACGCGTTCGAGCACTCGGCCTACGGGTCCACCACTCTGGTCACGGCCGTCGACGCGACGACGGGACACACGGCGTGGCAACAACGGCTCGACGGAATGCTCACCCCGGTGGGGGCCTCGGACGGCGCACTCGTCCTGACGTCCATGAACGGGAACGCGCAGACCGTCGGGCTCGTCCACTACGACCCGGCCGACAGGAGCGTCACGCCGGTGGCGCTGCCGTTCCGGATGAACGCACCGGAGGTCGTGGTGGGCGGGGACACCGCCTATCTGCTGGAGCGCGGCGGAAGACTGCTGGCCGTCGGTGTCCGTCCAAACGGCGGGAAAGCCGAACGGTGGAGTCTGGAGACGGCCGTCGGGCTGACTTCCGCGCCCGTCCTGGGAGAGGGGAACCGTCTGTTCTTCTCGGCGGCCGACGGACGGCTGCTGGCCGTCGACACGGAGCACGGAACGCTGCTCGGGCAGACACGCCCACGGCTGACGGCGGGGAAGCTCAGCCACGCCTCGTCCCTGCCCGCGCCCGTCGTCCTCGGCGGGACTGTGTGCGCGACCGCCCCGGACGGTTCCGTATTCGCGGTGGACGGGCGGGATCCGGCCGGCTGGTGACGCACCGGCAGTGATCCCCACTTCGCCCGGGCCGGTCGTCAGCCGAGCTTGGACACGTCCCGCACCGCGCCCCGGTCCGCGCTCGTCGCCATCGCCGCGTACGCGCGCAGCGCCGCGCTGACCTTGCGGTCGCGGTTCTTCGGCGCGTACACGCCGTTCAGCGCATCTCGCCGGATGGTCAGCTCGGCCTCGGGGACGAGGAGCTCGATCGAACGGTTCGGGATGTCGATCCTGATCCGGTCGCCGTCCTCGACGAGCGCGATCGTGCCGCCTGATGCGGCCTCCGGCGACGCGTGGCCGATGGACAGGCCCGACGTGCCTCCGGAAAAGCGGCCGTCGGTCACGAGGGCGCAGCTCTTGCCGAGGCCGCGGCCCTTGAGGAAGGACGTGGGGTAGAGCATCTCCTGCATGCCGGGACCACCGCGCGGGCCCTCGTAACGGATGACGACGACGTCGCCCTCCTTGATCTCCTTGCGGAGGATCTTGTCGACGGCCTCCTCCTGCGACTCGCAGACGACCGCCGGGCCCTCGAAGGTCCAGATCGACTCGTCGACGCCCGCCGTCTTCACGACACAGCCGTCCACGGCGAGATTCCCCTTGAGGACCGCGAGACCGCCGTCCTTGGAGTACGCGTGCGCCATGTCGCGGATGCAGCCGCCCGCCGCGTCCAGGTCGAGGGTCTCCCAGCGCTCGGACTGGGAGAAGGCCGTCGCGGAACGGACGCATCCGGGGGCCGCGTGCCACAGCTCGACGGCCTCGGGGGACGGGGAGCCGCCTCGGACGTCCCAGTTCTTCAGCCACTCGCCGAGGGTGGCGGAGTGGACCGAGTGCACGTCCTCGTTCAGCAGGCCGCCGCGGTGCAGCTCGCCGAGGATGGCGGGGATGCCGCCGGCCCGGTGCACGTCCTCCATGTAGTACGTGCCGCCGGGGGCCACGTTGGGGGCCACCTTCGACAGGCAGGGGACGCGGCGCGAGACCTCGTTGATGTCGTCCAGGCCGTAGGAGAGCTCGGCCTCCTGCGCTGCGGCGAGCAGGTGCAGGATCGTGTTGGTCGAGCCGCCCATGGCGATGTCGAGCGCCATGGCGTTGTCGAACGCGGCACGGGTGCCGATGGAGCGGGGCAGGACCGTCGCGTCGTCCTGCTCGTAGTAGCGCCTGGTGATCTCGACGACCGTGCGGCCGGCCTCCTCGTACAGCGCCTTGCGGGCGGTGTGCGTGGCGAGGACGGAACCGTTGCCGGGGAGGGAGAGGCCGAGGACCTCGGTCAGACAGTTCATCGAGTTGGCGGTGAACATGCCGGAACAGCTGCCGCAGGTGGGGCAGGCGTTCTCCTCGATACGGAGGATGTCCTCGTCCGAGACGCTCTCGTTGACGGCGTCGCTGATCGCGTTGATCAGGTCGAGCTTGCGGACCGTGCCGTCGACGAGGGTGGCCTTGCCGGCCTCCATCGGGCCGCCGGAGACGAAGACCGTCGGGATGTTGAGGCGCATCGCGGCCATCAGCATGCCGGGCGTGATCTTGTCGCAGTTGGAGATGCAGATCAGCGCATCCGCGCAGTGCGCCTCGACCATGTACTCGACGGAGTCGGCGATCAGGTCGCGGGAGGGGAGGCTGTACAGCATCCCTGCGTGGCCCATCGCGATGCCGTCGTCGACGGCGATGGTGTTGAACTCGCGCGGCACGGCACCTGCGGCCTTGATGGCGTCGGAGACGATCCGGCCCACGGGAGCCAGGTGGGTGTGGCCGGGGACGAACTCGGTGAAGGAGTTGGCGACCGCGATGATCGGCTTGCCGATGTCCTCGCTCGCTACGCCCGAGGCCCGCATAAGAGCGCGGGCGCCCGCCATGTTGCGGCCGTGGGTGACAGTGCGGGACCTCAGCTGGGGCATCGTCTCTCGCTCCTTCGACGTAAAAGACTGTCTCCGAGCGTACGCCTCCGACTCCAAGATCTGGACACGATGTCCGGTATGCGGGATGAGGTTCGGTGGATGGGCGGGGGTGGGGGCCGTTGAGCGGGGGCCATTGAGCGGGGGCCATTGAGCGGACTGGGGCAGCCGGAGGGCGGGATCGCTTAGGCCGGTTCCGTCAGATAGCGCTGCAGCGTCGGCGCCACCATCTCGATGATCTTCTCGGGGGATACCGAGGCCAGGGGTTCCGCCCGGATGACGTAGCGCAGTATCGCGATCCCGAGCATGTGCGAGGCGGCCAGTTCCGCACGGAACGTCGCGTCCGGTACGTCCAGTGCCTCCGCGACGCGTTCCAGGAGGCGGCGCAGGACGAAGCCGCGAAGGACCTTCGCCGCTGCCTCGTGCGTGAGCGCGGACCGCATGATCGCCAGCAAGGGGGCCCTGGACGCCGGGTTCTCCCATACGGCGATGAAGTAGCGGGCCAGCCGCTCCCCCAGGCCGTCCGTGCCGCCGTCGAGGATGGCCGGGATCACCAGGGCCGGCTCGAAGGAGAGCTCGATGGCGGCGGCGAAGACCTCGTCCTTCGTGCCGAAGTAGTGGTGGACCAGGGCGGAGTCGACGCCTGCCGCCTTGGCGATGCCCCGGATCGACGTCCTGTCGTAGCCGCGCTCCGCGAATGCGGTGCGGGCCGCCTCCAGGATGCGGGTGCGGGCGTCGGGGCCGGTGGTCTCGGCCTTGTGGGAGGGGCGGCCGCGGCGCTTGGGAGCGGGACCCGTGGGGTCGGTATGGCCACCGGTCATGGGCGCGGCACCTCGGCCGAGGACGACGCCAGGTGGAGCCGGGTGAAGGCCAGCGCCTCCGCCAGGTCGGCCTCGCGTTCGGCGGTGGACATGGCGCGGCGGGTGTTGACCTCGATGACGACATGGCCGTCGAAGCCGGTACGGGCCAGGTGCTCCAGGAGTTCGGCACAGGGCTGGTCGCCGCGGCCGGGCACCAGGTGCTCGTCCTTGTTGGAGCCCTTGCCGTCGGCCAGATGGATGTGGGCGAGCCGGTCGCCCATCCGGCCGACCATCGCCATGCTGTCCGTGCGGGCCGTCGCGGTGTGCGAGAGGTCCACGGTGAAGTGGCGGTAGTCGCTGTTGGTGACGTCCCAGTCGGGGGCGTACGCGAGCATCTCACGGTCCCGGTAGCGCCAGGGGTACATGTTCTCGACGGCGAACCGCACATCGGTCTCGTCCGCCATGCGCCAGATCCCGGTGACGAAGTCGCGCGCGTAGTTGCGCTGCCAACGGAACGGCGGGTGGACGACGACGGTCGTCGCCCCGAGCTTCTCCGCGGCGGCACGGGCCCGCTGGAGCTTCACCCACGGATCGGTGGACCAGACGCGCTGCGTGATCAGCAGACAGGGCGCGTGGACGGCCAGGATCGGCACCTGGTGGTAGTCCGAGAGCCGTCGCAGTGCCTCGATGTCCTGGCTGACGGGGTCGGTCCACACCATGACCTCGACACCGTCGTAACCAAGACGCGCGGCGATCTCGAAGGCCGTCGACGTCGACTCCGGGTAAACGGAAGCCGTAGACAGGGCGACCTTCGCATCCGGGATGCGCACCACTGGTTCTGCCACTGGGACAGCGTACGGGCAGTGTGACGCCACACCGAGAGACCCGGGCGGAAAGTGAGGAGGGCCATGGCGGACTTCCGGCCACCTCCGCGGCGCTGAGGGCCGACGCGGCCACCCCCACGACGCGCTCAGCCCAACGCAGCCGCCCCTCCGGCGCTCAGCCCGACGCAGCCCCGCCCCCACGACGCTCAGCCCAACGCAGCCGCCCCGCCGGCGCTCAGCCCGACGCAGCCCCGCCCCCACGACGCTCAGCCCAACGCAGCCGCCCCGCCGGCGCTCAGCCCAACGCAGCCCGCTCCGCCGGCATGTGGTCCAGGCGGCGCAGGATGACGCCCTCGCGCAGCGCCCAGGGACAGATCTCCAGCTCCTCGACCCCGAACAGATCCATGGCCCCCTCCGCGACCAGCGCCCCGGCCAGCAGCTGCTGGGCCCGGCCCTCGGAGACCCCGGGCAGGTTGCTCCGTTGCTCGATGGTCATCGGCGCCAGCTTCGGAACCCACTCCTCCAGCGCCTTGCGGGTGAGGGCGCGCTGGACGTACAGGCCGTCGGTGGAGCGTGCGGCGCCCGCGATCCTGGCGAGCTGCTTGAAGGTCTTGGAGGTGCCGACGACATGGTCCGGGCGCCCGAGGCGGGTGAATTCCCCGACGCTCCTGGCGATCGTGGCCCGCACATGACGGCGCAGCGCCTTCGCCTCCGCCGGGTCCGGCGGATCGCCCGGCAGCCACCCGGTGGTGAGTCGGCCGGCCCCGAGCGGCAGCGACACCGCGGCGTCCGGCTCCTCGTCCATGCCGTACGCGATCTCCAGCGAGCCGCCCCCGATGTCGAGGACCAGCAGTCGCCCCGCCGACCAGCCGAACCAGCGGCGCGCCGCGAGGAAGGTGAGCCGGGCCTCCTCCGCACCGCTGAGGACGGTGAGGTCGATGCCTGTCTCGTCCCGCACCCGGGCCAGCACCTGATCGGCGTTGCTCGCTTCCCGCACCGCGGACGTGGCGAACGGCAGAACGTCCTCGCACCCCTTGTCCTCGGCGGCCTGGAGCGCGTCTGTGATCGTCGCCACGAGCCGGTCCACGCCGTCGGGGCCGATCGCCCCGTCGCCGTCGAGAAGTTCGGCCAGGCGCAGCTCCGCCTTGTGCGAGTGCGCGGGCAGTGGGCGGGCGCCGGGGTGCGCGTCCACCACCAGCAGATGCACTGTGTTCGAACCCACGTCGAGGACTCCGAGTCTCATACCCGGAACGCTACCGGGACCGCGGACTTACTCTTGGCGCGTGCCAAAGACGAAAAAGGCGAAGCCGGGCAAAATCACAAAGAAGCAGAAAACGAAGCAGGAGATGCAGCTGGAAGCGAACGGGCCGAACCGGTCCGAAGACGAGACGGGGATCGACTTCGCACGCGCCTGGGTCGAGTTCCCCGACCCCGCGGACGACGAACAGATCTTCCGTTGCGACCTGACCTGGCTCACCTCCAGGTGGACCTGCATCTTCGGCAGTGGCTGCCAGGGAATCCAGGCGGGCCGGGCGGACGACGGGTGCTGCACGCTGGGTGCGCACTTCTCGGACGAGGACGACGAGAAGCGGGTCGCGAGCCATGTCGAACGGCTGACTCCCGATCTGTGGCAGTTCCACGATGTCGGCACGGAGACCGGCTGGGTCGAGGTCGACGACGACGGGGAACGCCAGACGCGACGCTGGAAGGGTTCGTGCATCTTCCAGAACCGTCCCGGTTTCGCGGCGGGCGCGGGCTGCTCGCTGCACATTCTGGCGCTGCGGGAGGGCAAGGAGCCCCTGGAGACCAAGCCGGATGTCTGCTGGCAGCTGCCGATCCGGCGTACATACGACTGGATCGACCGGCCCGACGACACACGCGTGCTCCAGGTCTCGATCGGCGAGTACGACCGCAGGGGCTGGGGCCCCGGTGGTCACGATCTGCACTGGTGGTGCACATCGGCGACCTCGGCGCACGGGGCCGGGGAGCCGGTGTACGTGTCGTACCGCCCGGAACTCACCGAGCTGATGGGCAAGGAGGGGTACGAGCGGCTGGTCGAGCTGTGCGAGGAGCGCCTGTCCTCGCTGCTGCCGATGGCGCCGCACCCGGCGGATCCGGTCGATCCGGCGTGACCACGGGGCCTGACGGCTGAGAGCCTGTCGGGTGACCTCCGATCGGATAGCGGACGCGGTCTGGTGCGTGCGATTCCAAGGCGGAGGAGGGAGTCAACGCGAAGGGGGTCCCCCCCCATGCCTTCAAGGCTATGGGGGAGTTGGTGACTGACGACAACGCGGGAAGCGTGCGTGCCAGGGCGTGGCCGCCCGGTCGGAGGTCACCCGACAGGCTCTGAGGTGCCTTCCGGTGACCACGGGGCCTGACGACTGAGGTGCCTTCCGGTGGCTCGGCCGGTCATGTGGCGCGGGCTGTCACAGCACCGGCCCGACTGCCTCAGCGCGTCGATGTGGTGGTGCCCGTACCCGGGTCGGTCGGGGTCGTGGAGCCGGACGGGTCCGGGGACGACGTCGGATCGGTCGGGGACGGGTCCGACGGTGACGGCGTGGGGTCCGTCGGGTCAGGGGTCGGGTGTGTGGGATCCGGCGAGGATGAGGGCGGAACCGACGGTACGGACGGGCCCGAGGGGCCGGAGGGTGCGGGCGGACCCGAATGCCCTGGGCCGGCGGGCGCCGTCGCCCCGTAGCCCCGGATCGCCACGACCGAACCCGAAGGGGCGAGGGCGATGCGCGCGCTCCAGGGACGGGCGGGTTCCCGCCGCTGGACCACGAGGACACGGATCGTGATGCTCTCGCCCGCGGCAAGCGTGCCCGAGGAGCTGCTGAGGCGCAGCCAGGACACATCCGCGCGGGCCGACCAGGCGACGGGTGCGCGGCCCGACGCGGTCAGCCGGATCAGTGTCGTGCCGCCGGACGAGTGGGCATCGACGGTGAGCCCGCCGATGCCTCCCCGCGACGGGCCCGAGCTGATCACCTCGGCCGAGACGTCCGGGGTGCGGCCGTCCTTGAAGCGGGCACCGGGCTGGGGACGGGCGTTGCCCGCGTTCTCGTAGTGACCGTCCGGGGTGCCGTCGAAGTCGTGGCCTGCGTCCGTCTCGGTCGCGGTGACCGAGGAGCCGTCGTGGCCCTCGCCGGTCTGCGGTGCGCCGCGGTAGGCGGTCCACAGCGCGATCACCGGGGCGGCGACGACCGTTGCCACCACCGTCGTCGTCACGACCCTGGCCCGCAGCCGGTCCCGGCGCGCGGCGTGGTCCTTCGGGTCCATGGGGAAGCCCGCCCGGTCGAAGCGCGGGCCACCGGACCGGTTCCGCTGGGCGTGGACCATCGCGACGTACGCGGAGGGCCGTGGCGCCTCGACAACCGGCAGCGCGGCGGCCGGGGTGACACAAGCGCCCGGCCAGGGGCCCTCGGCGCCGACCCGCTCGGCGGCGCGACGGCAGCGGGGGCAGTCGTCGACATGGCGGACGAGTTCGCGGCGCAGGGTGGCGGAGAGCAGGACGCGGTGGTCGCCGGTGAGCCGGGCGATGGTGGGGCAGTTGCCCGTCTCCACGACGGCCAGGGCGGCGCGGGTGCGTTCCACTTCGCAGGCGGCGGCGGCCAGGAGCTCACGGGCGATCGCCGGTTCGAGGCCCAGGACGGAGGCGACGGCGCGCGGGGCGAGGCGGTGGCGTACGGCGAGTTCGAGCGCTTCGCGCTGTTCGGGGGTGGTGCCCGCGGCCTCGGGCCAGGCCAGCCGAGCGAGTTCACGGCGGTGAGCCTCGGCGGCGGCTTCGGATTCGGGGGCACGGGCGTTGCCGGCCGGGGCGCCGCCCGGAGTGAAGGGGGCCGGGGCAGCGGCCTTCACGACAACGGCAGGGGGCGTACGACGTCCCACGCGCGCCCCCTGGGTGGCCGTCCCGCTCGGCTGCTCGCCCGGAGGCCCGCCTCCCGCCCGCATCGCCTCCTGCTCGGCCGACTGTCTTCCCGACAGCTTCCCGGCCTTGTGGCGGTGTGCCGGACGGACCTGTCTCTGCTCGGCGAGCTTGCGCAGACACATCCATCTGGCCAGCGCGTAAAGCCAGGATTTACGTTCCTCCTCACCCGCCGGGCACCGGCCGTCCTGCCGTTCCGCGATCGCGAGCACACCGCCGAGCGCCTCGGTGGCGGCATCGTGGTCGCAGAGCACGGAGAGGCAGTAGGTGAACAGGCCGTCGAGATGCGGCTCGTAACGTGCGGGAAGCCGCCGCGGCGACGGCTGCGTCGAGGAGTGGGGCGCACGGCGCCGCGCCCGGTGTGCGCCGGTGGTGTGCATGGAGGGCTCCGGCCTGCTGCTCATCACCTGGCGACCGTAGGCAGCACGGAGCATGCCTATAGCGCCGCTTCAGCACATTTAATCCTTACGGGTGAACGTATCGCTCGAAAGGGAACAGGAGTCCTCGATTCGAACAGGAGTCCTGACTCATGGGGCAAGAATTCCTGAATCGGCCGGAAACGGCGGAACCGTTGCCGGGCGCGCACCCGCCGGGCTGTGCCGACCGACCGACCGACCGCGCCTGGCGGCGTTGTCGTACCCCACCTATACGGTTGCGCCATGGCTGCCCGTACGAAATCCGCGAAGGACCGGCCGTCCTACCGCTGCACCGAATGCGGCTGGACGACCGCCAAGTGGCTCGGCCGCTGCCCCGAATGCCAGGCATGGGGGACGGTCGAGGAGTTCGGCGGCGCCCCCGCCGTGCGGACCACCGCGGCCGGCCGGGTCAGCACCGCCGCGCTCCCCATCGGCCAGGTCGACAGCCGCCAGGCCACCGCCCGGTCGACCGGCGTCGGCGAGCTGGACCGGGTGCTCGGCGGCGGCCTCGTCCCGGGTGCCGTCGTGCTGCTCGCGGGCGAGCCGGGCGTCGGAAAGTCGACGCTGCTGCTGGACGTGGCCGCCAAGGCGGCGAGCGACGATCACCGCACGCTCTATGTCACCGCGGAGGAGTCCGCGAGCCAGGTGCGCCTGCGCGCCGACCGGATCCGCGCGATCAACGATCATCTGTATCTCGCCGCCGAGACCGACCTGTCCGCGGTGCTCGGCCATCTGGACGCCGTCAAGCCGTCGCTCCTCATCCTCGACTCCGTACAGACCGTCGCCTCGCCCGAGATCGACGGGGCGCCCGGCGGCATGGCCCAGGTCCGGGAGGTCGCCGGGGCCCTCATCCGGGCCTCCAAGGAGCGCGGCATGTCGACGCTCCTGGTCGGCCACGTCACCAAGGACGGGGCGATCGCGGGGCCGCGGCTGCTGGAGCATCTCGTCGATGTGGTGCTGTCCTTCGAGGGCGACCGCCATGCCCGCCTGCGGCTCGTGCGGGGCGTCAAGAACAGGTACGGCGCGACCGACGAGGTCGGCTGCTTCGAGCTGCACGACGAGGGCATCACCGGCCTCGCCGACCCGTCCGGACTCTTCCTCACCCGCCGCGACGAACCCGTGCCCGGCACCTGCCTGACCGTCACCCTGGAGGGCAAGCGGCCGCTCGTCGCCGAGGTACAGGCGCTGACGGTCGATTCCCAGATCCCCTCGCCCCGGCGCACCACCTCGGGTCTGGAGACGTCCCGGGTGTCGATGATGCTGGCCGTTCTGGAACAGCGCGGCCGGATCAGCTCGCTCGGCAAACGGGACATCTACAGCGCGACGGTCGGTGGCGTGAAGCTCTCCGAGCCCGCCGCGGACCTCGCGGTCGCGCTGGCGCTGGCCAGCGCGGCAAGCGACACACCACTGCCCAAGAACCTGGTGGCGATCGGCGAGGTGGGCCTCGCGGGCGAGGTCAGAAGGGTTACGGGAGTCCAGCGCAGGCTGGCCGAGGCGTACCGTCTGGGCTTCACGCACGCCCTCGTTCCGACCGACCCGGGGAGGGTACCGGCCGGTATGAAGGTCACAGAAGTCGGCAACATGGGCGATGCACTGAGTGTGCTCCCGCGGCGGTCTCGTGCACAGGCCCCACAGGAGGAGAACGCGCGCCGGTAGACTTTGCCCTGGTCTCGCCCGTCCGTACGAACGGCATGAGGGACGTAAGGGCACCGCAAACCTGTGACCGGAGGAGTGCAGTGGCAGCCAGCGACCGGGCAGCATCGCCCGGAAAGTCCGGCCAAGGCACCGGTAACGAGGCGCTGATGCGCGCCTCATTGAGCGCCGTCGCGCCCGGAACGGCGCTGCGGGACGGCCTGGAGCGCATTCTCCGTGGCAACACCGGCGGGCTGATCGTGCTCGGTATGGACAAGACCGTGGAGTCGATGTGCACGGGCGGCTTCGTGCTGGACGTGGAGTTCACCGCGACGCGCCTGCGTGAGCTTGCCAAGCTCGACGGGGCGCTGATCCTCGACAAGGACATGACCAAGATCCTGCGGGCCGGTGTGCAGCTGGTGCCGGACGCCTCCATCCCCACCGAGGAGACCGGCACCCGCCACCGCACGGCGGACCGGGTCTCCAGGCAGTGCAACTTCCCGGTCGTCTCCGTCTCGCAGTCGATGCGTCTGATCGCGCTGTACGTGGACGGGGAGCGGCGGGTCCTGGAGGAGTCCGCCGCGATCCTCTCCCGCGCCAATCAGGCACTCGCCACCCTGGAGCGGTACAAGCTCCGGCTCGACGAGGTCGCGGGCACGCTCTCCGCGCTGGAGATCGAGGACCTGGTGACGGTCCGGGATGTGACGGCCGTGGCACAGCGGCTGGAGATGGTCCGCCGGATCGCGACCGAGATCGCGGAGTACGTGGTGGAGCTGGGCACCGACGGCCGGCTTCTCTCCCTCCAGCTCGACGAGTTGATCGCGGGCGTCGAGCCGGAGCGTGAGCTGGTCGTGCGCGACTATGTGCCGGAGCCGACCGCGAAGCGGTCCCGTACCGTCGGCCAGGCGCTGACCGAACTCGACGCGCTCTCCCACACCGAACTGCTCGAACTCCCGGTCGTGGCAAGGGCGCTGGGGTACAGCGGCTCGCCGGAGACGCTGGATTCGGCGGTCTCGCCGCGCGGCTTCCGGTTGCTGGCGAAGGTCCCGCGGCTGCCCGGGGCGATCATCGACCGGCTGGTGGAGCACTTCGGCGGTCTGCAGAAGCTTCTCGCCGCCAGCGTGGACGACCTCCAGACGGTGGACGGGGTCGGCGAGGCGCGGGCGCGGAGCGTGCGCGAGGGACTGTCGCGGCTGGCCGAGTCGTCGATCCTTGAACGGTACGTCTAGCGGGACGCGCAGAAAGACGGTCGGGGCCCGGGAGACCGGGCCCCGAAGTGTTTCGAGGGTCCGGTCTCCCGGGCCCTCAGTCCTTCGCGAGGACGAACGAGGCGCGCTGCACCGGCTCCCCCGGAGCCTTCGCCTCGACCAGATACGTACCGGGCCCCGCGGTCCCCGCGGGCGGCGTCGCGCACTGCGGAACGCTCTTCTTGCGGTCCCACTCCACGGTGTGGACGACGGTGGCGCCCGCCGGAACCTTCAGCAGCAGGCTGCCCGCGTTGCGCGGGCAGTCCCGGGAGGACCACACCTGGTTGTCGTCGCCACCGGCCTCGGTGATGGTGAGCACCGCGCTCTTCGGCCCGAAGTCGGCCTTGCAGGTGGTGGACGAGGCGTTCGTGGCGACCAACCGGAACTTCGGCTTCTCGCCGGGGCTGTAGCTGAGTTCGGTGCTCAGGCTCAACTGCAGTGCTCCGGACGTGCAGTTGGGGAGCGAGGAACCTGCCGGGACCTGCTCGCCGATCGTCACGCCGCTGCCGCTCGCACCGCCGGCTCCGGCTCCGGCTCCGGCTCCCGGGACGCCGCCGGTGTCCGTACCGCTGGCACCGGCGCTCGCGCCGCCGTCGGAGCCCTCGCCCGTCCCGCTGCCGCCTCCGTCGCCACCGCCCGAGTCGCCCGATTCGTCGCGTCCGCCCGGCTGTTGGCTGACGGCCGGACCCGACTGGGAGGGACCAGGAGTGATCGAGCGCACGGGGCCCGAGCCGCCGGGCCGGGAGTCGTCCGTGTTCTTCTTGCTGCCACCGGAGGTGACGCCCCATACGATCAGCAACGCGAGCAGCGCAACCAGCGTCGCCGCTACTGCCCTCCGTCGCCAGTAGATGGTGGAGGGAAGCGGACCGATCGGATTACGCAAAGATCCCACGGCGCAAACTGTACGAGAGATCGGCGCCAACTCCCGCCCCGCCCACCACCCTCTCCTGAAGTTTTGCGGATCATCATCTCGGGACGGCCCGTTTCGGCCATCCCCGCTCCCGCCGGGGTTTCCGTCGAGCCGGCACCCCGGGAATCGTCCGAGGTGACAGCCTCGTTTCGTTGACTACCCTCTGTCACATGGATAGTTCATCTACTGCCCCGCTCTACCGGGACATCACCGACTTCGCTCACGACATGCCGTCATGGGTGCAACACCTGGCCGAGATCTGGACGGAGCTCGGACTTCTGGTCTTCGGCGTCCTGTTCATCACCGGGTGGTGGCGCGCCCGACAGGCGGACGACCGCGCCCTGGCGCTGGCGGTGCTCGCGCCCATCGCGACGGCCTTCGCCTATGTGGCCAGCGAGACGCTCAAGTCGATGGTGGACGAGGAGCGCCCCTGCCGGTCGGTCGTCGGGGCGGCGGCCTCGCTGGTGCCATGTCCGCCGACGGGCGACTGGTCGTTCCCCAGCAACCATTCCGCGATCGCCGGAGCGGCGGCCGTCGCCCTGGCGATCGCCCGGCCCCGGCTGGCCTGGCTCACCGTGCCGCTGGCCCTGCTGATGGCCTTCTCCCGGGTCTTCGTCGGGGTGCACTATCCGCATGACGTGGCGGTCGGTCTGCTGCTGGGTGCGGCAGTGTCGGCCGTGATGGTCGCCGTGCTGTACCGCCCGGCAGAGTCGCTCGCCCGGACGGTACGGAGCAGCGGGGCGCCGGTGGCGGTCTTGGTGTCCGGGCCGGGTACAGGGACACCGCCGGCCCCGGTCGGCCGGGGCCGGCGGCGGGCCAAGCGGCGCTGACGGCCCGGGGCAGCCCTTGGGCCGGTTGCCGGATATCGGGGGGACAGACGGGTGGCATTATCACCCCAAGGGCCCTCAGGAGGAGCGACACCACCGTGCGCGGAGCCGTCGCCTGCGCTTTCGTGCCAGGATCGTCGGTGCGATGACTGCCATGACTGCGACACAGACGCCCCCCACCTCCCTCCACGCTCCCGTCATCGGGTGGTTCGACCAGCACGCCCGCGATCTGCCCTGGCGCCGCCCCGAAGCGGGCGCCTGGGGCGTGATGGTGAGCGAGTTCATGCTGCAGCAGACCCCCGTCAGCCGGGTCCTCCCGGTGTACGAACAGTGGCTGGCCCGCTGGCCGCGCCCGGCCGACCTGGCCGCCGAGCCGCCCGGTGAGGCGGTCCGCGCCTGGGGCCGGCTCGGCTACCCGCGCCGGGCGCTCCGGCTGCACGGGGCCGCGCAGGCAATAACTGAACGGCACGGCGGCGATGTACCGAGCGAGCACGGTCAGCTGCTCGCGCTGCCCGGGATCGGTGAGTACACCGCGGCGGCCGTGGCCTCGTTCGCGTACGGACAGCGGCATGCCGTGCTCGACACGAACGTGCGCCGGGTGTTCGCCCGGGCCGCGTCCGGCATCCAGTACCCGCCGAACGCGACCACCGCCGCCGAGCGCAAGCTCGCCCGCGCGCTGCTCCCCGAGGAGGACGAACGGGCCGCGCGCTGGGCCGCCGCGACGATGGAGCTCGGAGCCCTCGTCTGCACCGCCAAGAACGAGGACTGCACCCGGTGCCCGATCGCCGACCAGTGCGCCTGGCAGCTGGCCGGGAAGCCCGCCCACCAGGGGCCCCCGCGGCGCGGTCAGACCTACGCCGGCACGGACCGGCAGGTGCGCGGACGGCTGCTCGCCGTGCTGCGCGAGGCCGTGACGCCGGTTCCGCAGTCGGCACTGGACGCGGTGTGGGACGAACCGGTGCAACGAGCCCGTGCGCTGGACGGCCTGGTCGCGGACGGTCTGGTCGAACCGCTGGCCGACGGCCAGTACCGGCTGCCGCTCAGCTGAGGTTCCTGCCCCCTATCCCCCGCTGTTACACAACCGATGGACAGCCGTGCGTCAGCGTATGGCTGCTCCGCACAACCCCGTGACAACAGCTCCGTAGCGTCAGCGACGTCAGCCCGACCGATCGATGGCTGACGGCGGTTCTACGGGGTTCTACGGGGACGGAGGCGGTTGGAATGGCGCAGGGCGAGGTGCTCGAATTCGAGGAGTACGTACGCACTCGGCAGGAGGCACTGCTGCGCAGCGCACGCCGTCTGGTCCCCGACCCGGTGGATGCGCAGGACCTGCTGCAGACCGCCCTGGCCCGTACGTACGGCCGCTGGGACGGCATCGCCGACAAGTCCCTGGCCGACGCCTATCTGCGCCGTGTCATGATCAACACCCGTACCGAGTGGTGGCGGGCCCGCAAGCTGGACGAGGTCCCCACCGAGCAGCTGCCCGACGCGAGCGTCGAGGACGGCACCGAGCAGCGCGCCGACCGCGCCCTGCTGATGGATGTGCTGGGCGTACTGGCTCCCAAGCAGCGCAGCGTCGTCGTGCTGCGACACTGGGAGCAGATGAGTACGGAGGAGACGGCTGCGGCGCTCGGCATGTCGGCCGGTACGGTGAAGAGCACGCTGCACCGGGCACTGGCGCGACTGCGCCAGGAGCTGGAGAGCCGTGAGGCAGCGAGCAGGGAGGCCCTGCTCGTTGAGGAGCGGGGGCTGACGGCGGCCGATCGTGCTCCGGCCGTCGGCGTTCCGGTACGTGCGCGGGCAATGGCACAGGTACGGGCGCAGGCGGGCAGGGGTATGGACGAACGGGGGCGGGAACGGTGCGCGGCCTGAAAGCCAGCGGTGACAGCGGCAGTGGCGGCGACCGGGGCGGCGGAAGAGACACCGGTGGCCGCGGGGCCGCCGGCAGGCACGGCCGGGCCCTGACCGGCTGGGCGGCGAGCACCACGACTCTGGTCGGGCTCGCCGCTTTCGGTCTGCTCACCGTCGGCTGCTCCACCGGTGGCACCGGCACCCGGGACGAGGGCCCGGCAGGTACCCAGCCGGTCGCCGAGGTCACGCCGAGCGCCGGTGCGACGTCCACGGCGATGCCCGCGCCCCGGGCCGATCCCGTGGCGCTGCTCAAGCGGGATCCCGAGGTCAGCGAGCGGGTCAGGACGGATCTGAAGCCCTGCACCGGCTCGGAATACCCGGTGGACACCTCGTACGGCTCCCTGACCGGCGGATCCTCGGCCGATGTCGTGGTGAACGTGATGACCTGCGCCGATTCCGTGGGCGTCGGCACGTATGTGTACCGCCAGCGGGGCGACGGCACGTACGAGAACGTGTTCGCCATCGAGCAGCCCGCGGTGTACGGCACCATCGACCGCGGCGATCTGGTGGTGACGGCCCAGGTGTACGGGAAGAGCGACTCGGTCTCGTACCCCTCCGGCGAGGAAGTGATCACCTACCGCTGGGCGGACAACCGGTTCAGCGAGCACGACCGGGTGCACAACGACTTCAACCGAGCCGTCGGTGACGGAGGGGCCGGTCTTCCGGAATCCGCCGAACCGGCGGGGAACTGAGAGCAGTCCGATGGCCGAGACCCACGTCCTGTTCGTCGAGGACGACGATGTCATCCGCGAGGCCACCCAGCTGGCGCTGGAACGCGACGGCTTCGCGGTCACCGCGATGCCCGACGGACTGTCGGGTCTTGAGGCGTTCCGGGCCGACCGTCCCGACATCGCCCTGCTCGATGTGATGGTGCCGGGGCTCGACGGGGTCAGCCTCTGCCGCCGTATCCGCGACGAGTCGACGGTCCCCGTGATCATGCTGTCGGCCCGGGCCGACTCGATCGATGTGGTGCTCGGCCTGGAGGCCGGCGCCGACGACTACGTCACCAAGCCCTTCGACGGGGCGGTTCTGGTCGCCCGGATCCGTGCCGTGCTGCGCCGCTTCGGGCATGCGGCGGGCGGACAGCCGGGCAACGGGGATCCGGAGTCGCAGCCCGTCGGCGGGGTGCTGGCCTTCGGCGATCTGGAGGTCGACACGGACGGCATGGAGGTCCACCGGGGCGGCGAGCAGGTGGCGCTGACCCCGACAGAGATGCGGCTGCTGCTGGAGTTCTCCGCCGCGCCCGGCACAGTGCTCTCCCGCGACAAGCTCCTGGAGCGGGTCTGGGACTACGGGTGGGGCGGTGACACCCGGGTCGTGGACGTCCATGTGCAGCGGCTGCGCACCAAGATCGGCCAGGACCGGATCGAGACGGTCCGCGGCTTCGGCTACAAACTCAGGCCTTGAAGCGGCCGGCCCTGCGGACGGGTGTCCGTTGGAAGATCAGCATCGCGATCGCGGCGGTCGGCGCGCTGACGGCGGTCGCTCTCAGCTTCGTCGTCCACAACGCCGCCCGGGTCTCGATGCTGGAGAACGCGCGCGAGGTCCAGCTGGAGCGGCTGACGTACGCGCAACTGCTGTACGAGTCGAAGAAGACGCAGAAGGCCGACCCCCGGTTCGGCGCCAAGCTCAACGACCCGACGATGCCGCGCAGCCTGCGCGCGGAGACCAGCAGGAACCGGCGTGCCACACATGTCGAGGAGCACGGGGACGGGGTGCCCGATGTGTGGGCGGCCGTGCCGCTCGCCAATGGTGATGTGCTCTCGCTGCACACCCGTTTCGCGGACCGCAGTGCCACGATCACGCACGATCTCGACCGGGCGCTGATCATCGGCTCGGTCTCGGTGGTGTTCGGCGGCTGCGCGCTGGGCGTGCTGATCGGCGGGCAACTGTCGCGCCGGCTGCGCAAGGCGGCGGCTGCGGCGGGCAGGGTCGCGCAGGGCAATACGGATGTACGGGTCAGGGAGGCCGTCGGCGGTGTCGTCCAGGACGAGACCGATGAGCTGGCCCGCGCGGTGGACGCGTTGACGGACGCGTTGAACGAGCGGATCGAGGCGGAGCGCCGGGTCACCGCGGACATCGCGCACGAGCTGCGCACCCCGGTGACCGGCCTGCTGACGGCGGCCGAGCTGCTGCCGCCGGGCCGCCCCACCGAGCTTGTACGGGACCGGGCGCAGGCGATGCGCACCCTGGTCGAGGATGTGCTCGAGGTGGCCCGGCTGGACAGTGCGTCGGAGCGGGCCGAGCTCCAGGAGATCGCGCTGGGTGAGTTCGTCAGCCGCCGGATCGCGCTGCTGGACCCGGATGTGCGGGTGCAGGTGGTGCACGAGTCGTGGGTCAACACCGATCCGCGCCGGCTGGAGCGCATCCTCGGCAATCTACTGGGGAACGCCGCCAAGCACGGTGCCACCCCGGTGGAGGTCACGGTCGAGGGCCGGGTGGTGCGGATCCGCGATCACGGTTCCGGGTTTCCGGCGGCGCTGCTGCGTGAGGGCCCGAGCCGGTTCCGTACCGGAAGCAGCGACCGGGCCGGACACGGGCACGGTCTCGGGCTGACGATCGCGGCCGGTCAGGCACGGGTACTCGGGGCCCGACTGACCTTCCGCAACGCGGCGCCGGAAGGGGCGGCGAAGGGCGCGGGCGGGGCGATCGCCGTGCTGTGGCTGCCCGAACACGCACCGACGAACACCGGCAGCTTCCCGGTCCTGCGCCTGTCCGAGCAGCGCACGCCGGGCAGGAGCGACGGGGAGAGCGCGGAGTCCGGCCGTAGGAGGCCGACGGAAGGCTGAGCCGGACACGGAACCCGGCCGCAGGCGACGCGGCAACCACCGACCCGGACACAGAACCCGGCCACAGGCGACGCGGCAACCACAGAGCCGGATACGACCGGACAGGGAAGGAGGCTCCCGGGGTGCGCCCCGGGAGCCTCCTCGTAGACGGCTACGCCGCTCGTACTGCGCGAAGGGGCCGGACGGGCCTCGGGCTGCTCGGGACCGACGGCTGCGGCCCGGCCTCCTGCGCACCGTCCGACTACGCGGCCTGCGGCCCCGCTCCCCGCAGCGGGACCTCCTTGACGAACACCGAGGCGAGCAACGCGACCACTCCGACCGAGGCGCCCACCAGGAACGCGATGTGCGTACCGGACGACACCGCGAACTGGTACGCCTCGCGCACCGCGTCCGGCAGCTTCGCCAGGCTCGCCGCGTCCAGCTGCGCGGACTTCGCCGTGGCTTCCCCGCCGCCGCGGGCCGCCATCTCGTCCTGCACCCGCCCGGTGAACAGCGCGCCCATGATCGCGACACCGAAGGAACTGCCGAGCGTACGGAAGAGGGTGGTCGCGGAGGAGGCGACTCCCATGTCCTTCATCTCCACGCTGTTCTGCGCGACGAGCATGGTGATCTGCATCAGGAAGCCCATGCCCGCGCCGAGCACCGCCATGTAGATGCCCGAGGTGAACCGCGTGGTGCCCGTGTCCATCTGCGAGAGCAGGAACAGACCGGTCACCATCAGGATCGAGCCCACCACGGGGAAGATCTTGTACTTGCCGGTGCTGGTGGTGACCCGTCCCGCGATCAGCGAGACGATCATCATCGCCAGCAGCATCGGCAGGAGCAGCAGACCCGAGTTGGTCGCCGACGCGCCCTGGACGGACTGCTGGAACAGCGGCAGGAAGAGCACCGCGCCGAACATCACGAAGCCCGACATGAAGCCGACGACGGACATCAGGGTGAAGTTGCGGTTGCGGAATATGTGCAGCGGAATGATCGGTTCTGCGGCCCTCGTCTCGACGAAGAGGAAGCCGACGAGCGAGGCGACACCGATCGCGATGAGCTCCATGATCACGGCGGAGTTCCAGTCGTACTCCGAGCCGCCCCAGGTGGTGACCAGCACGATCGCGGTGATGCCGAGGGTCAGCAGGCCCGCACCGAGGTAGTCGATCTTCGCCCCGGTGCGCTCCCGCTTCGGCAGGTGCAGTACGGCGGTGACCATGGCGAGGGCGACCGCGCCCAGCGGCAGGTTGATGTAGAAGCTCCAGCGCCAGCCGAGGTGGTCGGTGATGGTGCCGCCGACCAGCGGTCCGCCGATCATGGCGATCGCCATCACACCGGCCATCAGCCCCTGGTACCTGCCGCGCTCGCGGGGCGGCACCAGGTCGCCGATGATCGCCATGACGCCGACCATCAGGCCGCCCGCGCCGAGTCCCTGGACCGCCCGGAAGCCGATCAGCTGGCCCATGTCCTGGGCCATTCCGCTCAGCACCGAGCCGATCAGGAAGACCACGATGGACGTGAGGAAGATTCCCTTGCGCCCGTACATGTCGCCGAGCTTGCCCCAGATGGGGGTGGAGGCCGCAGTGGCCAGGGTGTAGGCGGTGACGACCCAGGACAGATGCTCCAGACCGCCGAGGTCACCGACGATGGTCGGCATGGCGGTGCCGACGATCAGGTTGTCCAGCATGGCGAGCAGCATCGTGATCATCAGGGCAAGCATCACCACCCGGACGCTGCGCTGCCGCCTCTCGGCTTTCTCGGCAGGCCGCCCGCCCGCCTTCCCGCCCGCCGCCTGCTTCAGGTCCGACATGGTCCCCACTCCCCTGATCCCCTGTTGTGCGCCAGGCACTTACTTGCCGCCCGGCTAGCTGACTACACTGGGGAAAAGTAGACCCGTAACTAGTCGGGCGTCAAGTAAGTTTTGAGGGAGAGCGCCATGGGCAGCACGCCGCAGCCACGCCGGGGCAATACGCGCCAGCGGATCCAGGACGTCGCCCTGGAGCTCTTCGCCGAACAGGGCTACGAGAAGACCTCGCTGCGCGAGATCTCCGAGCGGCTGGATGTCACCAAGGCCGCGCTGTACTACCACTTCAAGACCAAGGAAGACATCCTGGTCAGCATCTTCGACGACCTCAACCGGCCGGTCGAGGAGCTGATCGAGTGGGGCAGGGAGCAGCCCCGCACCCTGGAGACGAAAAAGGAGATCCTGCGCCGCTACAGCACGGCGCTGACCGCCGCCGCCCCGCTCTTCCGCTTCATGCAGGAGAACCAGGCGACCGTACGGGACCTCAGCATCGGAGAGACCATCAAGAGCCGCGCCGGCAGCCTGGTCGATCTGATCAAGGAACCCGATGCGCCACTGGCCGACCAGGTGCGCTGCATCACCGCGCTCTTCGCGTTGCACGCGAGCATGTTCGCCCTCAAGGACTTCGAAGACGACCCCGAGGACAAGCGCAAGGCCGTCCTCGAAGTCGCCTTCGAACTGGTTACTCGGGCACACGGCCCGGGGTCCGCCCAGTAGCGGGGTCCGCCCCGGTCGGTCAGACCTGGACGCCTTCCTTGTGCAGGAACGAGACCGGGTTGATCGCGGAACCGTAGTTCGGGGTGGTCCGGATCTCGAAGTGCAGGTGCGGGCCGCTGGAGTTGCCGGTGTTGCCGGAGAGGGCGATCTTCTGGCCCGTCTTCACGCTCTGGCCGATGTGCACGTTGATCTGCGACAGGTGGGCGTACTGCGAGTACGTGCCGTTGCCGTGGCTGATCACGATGGCATTGCCGTACGCGGGACCGTCGCCGCCGCCGTTCGGGCCCGCCTTCACGACGGTGCCGCTGTGCGCGGCCTCGACCTTGGTGCCGATCGGCACGGCGAAGTCCTGGCCGGAGTGCTTGTGGGCCCAGCGGCTGCCGTCATTGCCGAAGCTCGCGCTCAGCACGTAGTGGCTCACCGGGGCCTTCCAGCCGGCGACCTGCTTCGCGGCGGCCTTCTTCGCCGAGGCCGCCTTCTTGACCGCGGCGCGTTCGGCGGCCTTGGCCGCCTTTGCCGCCTTTGCCGCCTGGGCCGCCTTGCCCTGCGCGACCGCCTGCTGGGCGACCGATTCGGCCGCGGAGTTGCTGATCAGGTTCACGGCGCCGGGGGCACCCGCCGTGCCGGCCGCGAACGCAGCGCCCGCGCCGAGAACCATCGACGTTCCCAGGCCGGCTGCCACGACGGCGCCACGGACACGGGACAGGGACGGGCGGCGGGAGTGCTGGAACGAAACGCGCTTCGACATAGGCGGAGATCCTCCGGAGGTAACTGGACCCGGCACTTCCGCCGGGCTGGCCATCCCTTGGTAACCCCCACTCCGACCGATGCACAAATACCCCATCTACGAATAAAAGCCGTAGTCGAAGCCTTGGGAATCGACCGCCGCCGCTCTCACGCACCTCACGCCCGGAGCCATCGAAACTCTTCTTCCGGGCAGGTTTAACACCAGCTTCAAATGCCCCTAATCGGACTAAACCTAGCGATTCACTCTTTTCGCCCCCCTCCCCCTGAAGCCCCTCGCTGCGCAGGGGCAAAGACCCCTGGCGCGATCACGGCGCTTTCCCCTATCGCCCCTAGTAGGCCCTGATCGGGCTGTGTGCCTTGTCACTACCGGTGGGACCAAAGGCCGTCCGATTCGAGACCTTCGGCCTGCGACCTGACTACGCTGACACGGCGACCCGCTCAGCTCCCGGGGACAGCCATGGCCGGTGACGCCGCAGGCATCAGCGACATGGACGGCATCGAGCTCGCCGATGCCGCCGGGGCATCCGCAACCAGCTCATCGACGCCGCGGGCCGCGCCACCGACCGCCCGGGGCCTTCGAGGTCGGCGACATCCATATGGAGTTCACCCTCGAACTCCGTAAGGAGATCAAGGGCGGCACCAGCGTGAAGGCCTGGGTGGTCGACGCGGGCGCCGACGCGTCCCGCCGCCGATGGGCTGATGGTTGCCGGTGATGGCGGCCCGGAACCCGGGCAGCGCGGGAGACGGGGCCACGCGGGGCACGAAGGACGGCTCACGCGCGGCAGCGCGGGAGACGGGTACACGCCCGGCAACGCGGGGCGCGAAGGACGGGGCACGCCCGGCAACGCGGGGCGCACGGCGGCATGGCAAAAGGGGCTGCCCCGGACCGTTTCTCACGGTTCCGGGGCAGCCCCTTCAGATGCTCGGACGCTCGGGAGCGTCCCTACACGTCCTTCGTCATGTTCGGGCCGGGGCCACCTGCCGCCTGCTCGATCGGGGGGACGTCGGGGAGAGCCGACTTCTCCTCGCCGCGGAAGGTGAACTTCTTCTCCTCACCCTCGCCCTCGGTGCCGACGACCACGATGTGACCGGGGCGCAGCTCACCGAAGAGGATCTTCTCGGAGAGGATGTCCTCGATCTCGCGCTGGATCGTCCGGCGCAGCGGCCGGGCGCCCATCACGGGGTCGTAGCCCTTCTTCGCCAGGAGCGACTTGGCTTCCGAGCTCAGCTCGATGCCCATGTCGCGGTCCTTCAGGCGCTCGTCCACCTTGGCAAGCATGAGGTCGACGATCTGAATGATGTCTTCCTCGGTGAGCTGGTGGAAGACGACCGTGTCGTCGACACGGTTGAGGAACTCGGGGCGGAAGTGCTGCTTGAGCTCTTCGTTGACCTTGTTCTTCATTCGCTCGTAACCGGTCTTGACGTCGCCCTGGGCGGCGAAGCCCAGGTTGAAGCCCTTGGAGATGTCCCGGGTCCCGAGGTTGGTCGTCATGATGATGACCGTGTTCTTGAAGTCCACGACCCGGCCCTGGGAGTCGGTCAGACGACCGTCTTCCAGAATCTGGAGCAGGGAATTGAAGATATCGGGGTGGGCCTTCTCGACCTCGTCGAAGAGGACGACCGAGAACGGCTTGCGGCGCACCTTCTCGGTGAGCTGACCGCCCTCTTCGTAACCCACGTAACCGGGGGGAGAACCGAAGAGGCGGGAAACCGTGTGCTTCTCGCTGAACTCCGACATGTCGAGGGCGATCAGCGCGTCCTCGTCGCCGAAGAGGAATTCGGCGAGCGTCTTGGAGAGCTCCGTCTTACCGACACCGGACGGGCCGGCGAAGATGAACGAGCCACCGGGACGCTTCGGGTCCTTCAGACCGGCTCGCGTACGGCGGATCGCCTGCGAGAGGGCCTTGATGGCGTCCTTCTGGCCGATGACGCGCTTATGGAGCTCGTCCTCCATGCGCAGCAGCCGGGAGGACTCCTCCTCCGTCAGCTTGAAGACCGGGATGCCGGTCGCGGTGGCCAGGACCTCGGCGATCAGCTCGCCGTCGACCTCGGCCACGACGTCCATGTCGCCGGCCTTCCATTCCTTCTCGCGCTTGGTCTTCGAGGCGAGAAGCTGCTTCTCCTTGTCGCGCAGGGACGCGGCCTTCTCGAAGTCCTGCGAGTCGATCGCGGACTCCTTGTCGCGGCGGACAGCGGCGATCTTCTCGTCGAACTCGCGGAGGTCCGGCGGCGCGGTCATCCGGCGGATGCGCATCCGGGAACCGGCCTCGTCGATCAGGTCGATCGCCTTGTCCGGCAGGAAGCGGTCCGAGATGTACCTGTCCGCCAGCGTCGCGGCCTGGACCAGCGCCTCGTCCGTGATGGAGACGCGGTGGTGGGCCTCGTAGCGGTCGCGCAGACCCTTGAGGATCTCGATGGTGTGCGGCAGCGACGGCTCCGCGACCTGGATGGGCTGGAAGCGGCGCTCAAGAGCGGCGTCCTTCTCCAGGTGCTTGCGGTACTCGTCGAGCGTCGTGGCACCGATGGTCTGCAGCTCACCGCGGGCGAGCATCGGCTTGAGGATGCTCGCGGCGTCGATCGCGCCCTCGGCAGCGCCCGCACCCACCAGGGTGTGGAGCTCGTCGATGAACAGGATGATGTCGCCGCGGGTGCGGATCTCCTTGAGGACCTTCTTCAGGCGCTCCTCGAAGTCACCGCGGTAGCGGGAGCCGGCGACCAGCGCGCCGAGGTCGAGGGTGTAGAGGTGCTTGTCCTTGAGGGTCTCGGGCACCTCGCCCTTGACGATGGCCTGCGCCAGTCCCTCGACGACCGCCGTCTTGCCGACGCCGGGCTCACCGATGAGAACCGGGTTGTTCTTGGTACGGCGGGACAGCACCTGCATGACCCGCTCGATCTCCTTCTCGCGCCCGATGACCGGGTCGAGCTTGGATTCGCGAGCGGCCTGGGTGAGATTCCGGCCGAACTGGTCGAGCACCAGGGACGTGGAGGGCGTGCCTTCCGCGGGGCCGCCCGCGGTTGCCGCCTCCTTGCCGCCCGAGTACCCGGAGAGCAGCTGGATGACCTGCTGCCGCACCCGGTTCAGGTCGGCGCCCAGTTTCACGAGGACCTGGGCCGCAACGCCCTCGCCCTCGCGGATCAGGCCGAGCAGGATGTGCTCGGTGCCGATGTAGTTGTGGCCGAGCTGGAGGGCCTCACGGAGCGACAGCTCCAGGACCTTCTTGGCCCGGGGCGTGAAGGGGATGTGCCCGGACGGGGCCTGCTGGCCCTGGCCGATGATCTCCTCCACCTGCTGGCGGACCGCCTCGAGCGAAATCCCGAGGCTCTCCAGGGCCTTAGCGGCGACACCCTCACCCTCATGGATAAGGCCCAGGAGGATGTGCTCGGTGCCGATGTAGTTGTGGTTGAGCATCCGGGCTTCTTCCTGAGCCAGGACGACAACCCGCCGCGCGCGGTCGGTGAACCTCTCGAACATCGTTAATCGCTCCTCAGAGCGGTCAGGCAGTAAGGGGTCGGTCCCCTCCCTGTCCTTCCGCAGCTTAGTCCCGCAAGCGGGGACCGCTCATTCCAACTGCCGACACCGTCCTTGGCCTCCTGCCCCGAACGCCGACATCTGCTCCAACCCGATGGTGCGAGACGATGTTCCCGCAGGCCAGGCAGATACCCCTATCGCCAGTACGCCGATGGCGAACGTGAGATGCCCGAGCCTGCGTGTCGCCCCTCCCCACTAGGGATGTCTTACCCGCAATTACAGACAGTCCATGCGGCGCACGTCGGTTCCCTCCGCTACGGGCGAACATCTTCGCGCTCCCGAATGCCTTTCCACGCCCCCATCCCGGACACACTGCGCGCTCGCGCCCGGACCCTGCGTAACCCCGGGGGTGCTTCGGCCGTTCTTCCGGCATGGGCATCACCGTCCCGTCCCCCCTGCCGTCGTTCGCCGACGAGCGGGCGGACCTCGACGCGTGCGCACGGTCGGCGCAGTGGTACGAGCGTGAGCTCGGCTGGGCAACGGAGGGCACCGCACCGGTGCGGTTGCTGACCGGGCTGCGGTTCGACGTCCTCGAGGTGCCCGCGGTCGCCGGCCATGCGGCGCTGCGGCGGGTGGGCCGCACCGGACCGGTGGCGCTGACCGGCGCACGGATGAGCCTGCTCGTGGCAGCGGGAAGCGCCGACGAACTGCCCGGGCTGCTCGACTGGCTGGAGTGGGGCGGGATCGCCCTCTCGCTGACCGCCATCGGTGCGGGCGGCCGGATCACTGCTCCGACGCCGCCCGGACGAGCGGCGGGCCGGTCGGGGGCCGCCGTATGGCTGCGGCCCCCCGGGCTACGGCACGAGGGAGAGCCGGGACTCCCGGCCCTCGTCGGCCTCGGGAGCAGGGGTGGGGGTGCTCCCGATCTCGTACGGCTCGTGGACGCGGTGGCGACGGAATGCCACCGGGCCCGGTTGATGCGCGCCCGAACGGGGCGGTCGACCGATGAGTCGACAGCTCAGCCGTTGGCCTTCTCGTAAGCCTCGCGGATCTCCGCGGGAACACGGCCGCGGTCATTCACATTGTGGCCGTTCTCGCGCGCCCACTTACGGATCTCCGCGGTGTCCTTGTTGCCGCCCGCAACGGCGCGGCCCTTGCCACGGCCGGCCGCTGCGCGGCCACCCGTACGCCGGCCACCCTTGGTGTACGGCTCAAGAAGACCACGGAGCTTGTCCGCGTTGCTCGTGGTGAGGTCAATCTCGTACGTCTTGCCATCAAGCGCGAACGTGACTGTCTCGTCCGCCTCGCCACCGTCGAGGTCATCGACAAGAAGGACCTGAACCTTCTGTGCCACCGGATTTCCTTTCATCGAAAATGCAGTACGCGGAAAGGAAACCGCTTTTCTCCGGAAAACACAAACCCTCGGGAGAGGTTCAGGATCGCGAGAAGACGGGAAACGTGCGCGATTCGGACATAGGGCTACGGCTTCTTGTGGCGTTCACAGGTGCAGAAGCATGCGACTGTTGCCCAAGGTGTTCGGCTTCACTCGTTCGAGACCCAGGAACTCTGCTACACCTTCGTCATAGGAACGCAGCAGCTCACTGTAGACATCTGTGTCGACCGGCGTCTCTCCGATCTCCACGAAGCCGTGCTTCACGAAGAAGTCGACTTCGAAGGTGAGACAGAAAACCCGCCGCACGCCAAGCCAGCGGGCGGTCTGCAACAACTTGTCCAGTACTTGATGGCCGACTCCGGCACCCCTGATGCTGTGATCGACCGCGAGAGTACGCACTTCGGCGAGGTCTTCCCACATCACGTGCAGTGCACCGCAGCCGACGACCCGGCCGTCCTCGTCGCGTTCCGCGATCCAGAACTCCTGGATGTCCTCGTAAAGCGTCACTGTTGCTTTGTCGAGCAGGATGCCTTCACGTACGTACCCGTCGAGGAGACGGCGGACCGAAGCCACATCGCTGGTCCTGGCACGGCGGACAGTGATGGCCACGTTTATAACCGACGGTTCGGTACGGAAATCGGTATGCGGAAGCTCTGAGGACATACCCAGACGCTATCGCCCGGCCTGCGGACCCGTCTCATCGGCCGGATCTGCGGTCGCTTCTCCGGCCGGTTCATCAGTCGGTTCGCCGGGCGGTTCATCGGCTGGTTCATCCGCCGCTTCATCGGCCGGGAGTCCGGGGCCCCTGGAGAGACTGGGCAGAACGATCCGCATGGCGTCCTGGAGGGCCTCGCGCTGCTCGGCGGACATCATGCCGAAGAAGGCGACAAGAGCGGCGGCGGGGTTGTCACTGTGCGACCAGGCTTCGTTCATCAGTGCGGCCGAGTAGGCGGCGCGGGTGGAGACCGCCGTATATCGATATGCGCGGCCGTCGACTTCCCTGCGCACCCAGCCCTTCTGATGAAGATTGTCCATTACCGTCATGACGGTGGTGTAGGCGATGGAGCGTTCCTGCTGAAGGTCCTCAAGGACTTCCCGCACAGTGACCGGACGGTTCCATTGCCAGACCCGTGTCATCACGGCGTCTTCCAGATCTCCCAATTGGCGGGGCACAATGTCACTTTAGTGCGAGATGCCGGGAATGCTCTGTTATTTGCATAGCGAAAGGGCGCACGGCTCTTGACGGGCCGTGCGCCCTTCGTGTGCTGCGAGGTGCGGAAAATCAGACGCCGTCGGTCCGCGGGGGCTGCTGGGCCGACTCGGCGCGGCTGATCGCCATGTCCACGGCCGCGTCCTCCTTGGCCTTGTTGGGACCGCCCTGGCTCTTGACGATCGTCACGACGAGGCCGATGAAGAAGGCGGCCATCACCACGGGGGGCAGGAGCGCGGCTACGTAGTCCATGGCATCCAGAGTAACGAGGCCGGTACCGGCTCCCGCGCGCCCCCTCCGCCTTGCGGCGCGGCTATCCCGCGGCTCGCTGCGGCGGTGGCGGAACCGGGCGGCGGCGGGGCGGGAAGACCTCGGAGGGCTTCGGCGCCGGGCGCCCGGACGGCTGGGTCGGCCGGGGCGGGGTCGCCGGGGTCTTCGGCCGTTCGGGTTCGGGCTCGGTGTCGGCGGCCCGGCCACCGGGCAGGGCGAGGAGCCGGTTACGGGGCGCGGGGGTCGCCGTCGACGCGGCACATCCGGTGAGGCGGGCCCGCACCGACCGCTCAGCGAGCACCTGGCAGCGCTCCAGGAGCGCCGCGGCCACCGGCCTGTGGCGCAGGGCGCGCAGCGCGGCGAGGTCGTCGGGACGGGGGTCGTATCCGCCCGCCAGGGCGTCCTGGAGGAGCTCCAGGTAGCCGCTGACGGAGCCGGGGAGGGCGTTGCGGTAGCGGACGAGATCGGCGAGGAGGAACGTGCGCAGCCGTCCCGCCTCGCCGACCGCCTCGTCCACGGCGCCCGCCAGCCGCAGGCAGTCCTGGACATCCTCGTCGGGCAGGGGCGTGGGGTGAAGGGCGATCGCGAGGGCGCGTCGGAGCACACGCAGCTCGTCCGCGCTGAACGCCATACCGCCGCGTGATCCGTAAGGCGTGGGCATGAAGCGACAATACGTGCTAAATGGACAAAATCGGCTTAGCTGGCCGTCGGCGGCGCGGCGGGGCCCCCGCCGCGCCGAACCGTTCCCGCAGGTACGTCCCGTATCCGCTACATCCGGGACACATTCCGCTCATACACCAGGCGCAGACCGATGAGGGTGAGCCAGGGCTCGTGCTCGTCGATGACGGAGGACTCGCCCAACACCATCGGCGCAAGGCCGCCCGTCGCGATGACGGTGACGTCGTCGGGGTCGGCCGCCAGCTCCTTCTTCATCCGTGCGACGACACCGTCGACCTGGCCGGCGAAGCCGTAGATGATGCCCGACTGCATCGCCTCGACCGTGTTCTTGCCGATCACGCTGCGCGGCCGGGCCAGCTCGATCTTGCGGAGCTGGGCACCCTTGACGCCGAGCGCCTCGACCGAGATCTCGATGCCGGGGGCGATGACACCGCCGGTGTACTCGCCGCGGGCGGAGACCGCGTCAAAAGTGGTGGCCGTGCCGAAGTCGACGACGATCGCCGGACCGCCGTACAGGTCGACGGCGGCGACCGCGTTGATAATGCGGTCCGCGCCGACCTCCTTCGGGTTGTCCATCAGGATCGGCACCCCGGTCTTGATGCCCGGCTCGACGAGGACCGCGGGGACATCGCCGTAGTAGCGGCGGGTCACCTCGCGCAGCTCGTGCAGGACGGCCGGGACCGTGGAGCAGATCGCGATGCCCTCGATGCCGTCGCCCAGCTCCTCGCCGAGCAGCGGGTGCATGCCCATCAGGCCCTGGAGCAGCACCGCGAGCTCGTCCGCGGTGCGGCGGGCGTCGGTGGAGATCCGCCAATGCTCGACGATCTCCTCACCGTCGAACAGGCCGAGCACGGTGTGGGTGTTGCCGACGTCGATGGTGAGCAGCATCAGGCGCCGGCCCCGTCGGTGTCGCGGAAATCCAGTCCGATGTCGAGGATCGGCGAGGAGTGGGTGAGCGCGCCGACGGCCAGGTAGTCGACGCCCGCCTCCGCGTAGGCGCGTGCGGTGTCGAGGGAGAGCCGGCCGGAGGACTCCAGGACCGCGCGGCCGCCGACCAAAGCCACCGCCTCAGCCGTCTGCAGCGGGGTGAAGTTGTCCAGCAGGATCAGGTCGGCGCCCGCGTCGATGACCTCGCGGACCTGCTGCAGGGTGTCGACCTCGACCTCGATCGGTACGTCCGGGAACTCGTCCCGTACCCGCTTGAAGGCCTCGGCCACGCCGCCCGCCGCGACGACATGGTTGTCCTTGACCAGCGCCGCGTCCGACAGGGACATGCGGTGGTTGACGCCGCCGCCGCAGCGCACCGCGTACTTCTCCAGGGCGCGCAGGCCCGGGGTGGTCTTGCGGGTGTCGCGGACCTTGGCCTCCGTACCTTCGAGCACATCGGCCCAGGCGCGGGTGGTGGTCGCGATGCCGGAGAGCCTGCAGAGCAGATTGAGCGCGCTGCGCTCGCCGGTGAGCAGGTCGCGGGTGCGGGTGGTGACAGTCAGCAGCTTCTGGCCGGGGGCGACACGGTCGCCGTCCTCGACATGGCGCTCGACCGCGAACTCGTCCGTGCAGACGATGGACAGGACGGCCTCGGCGACGCGCAGACCGGCCACAACGCCCGCCTCACGCGCGGTGAAGTCACCGGTCGCCACGGCGTCCTCGGCGACGGTCGCGACGGTGGTGACGTCGACACCGCCGTCGAGGTCCTCCTCGATGGCGACATGCGCGATGTCCTCGACCTGGACCGGGTCCAAGCCCGCGTCGGCGAGGAGCCGGGCGAGGTCGGGGTCGAGGCCGCACTCCAGGGGGTTGAGCTCGTAGAACTCGTCCCCGCCGCAACCGCAGCCGTCCCCGCAGCCGCCCGCGGACGGTGCGGGCGCGCCGATCTGGATCAGCGGTACGTCCACGGATGCGGGGCGCGGATTCTCTTCGGGCGTGCTCACGGTTACGGCTCCTCGGTGACGTCGGCGGGGTGAATCAGGGGTGCTGCTGCTGCGCAGTCTGGTGCCTGCGCCGTGCGTACGGGTCCGAATGCCTCGGTCTCCGTCCGACGGAGGACAAGTCGGCGCTCCGGGGTGAGCCGGACGACGAGGTGGCGGCGCCAGTTCTCGTCGTCGCGCTCGGGCCGGTCCTCGCGCCAGTGGCAGCCGCGGGTCTCCTCGCGCTGCCGGGCGGCGGCGACCAGGACGCGCGAGACGAGGAGCAGGTTGGTGGCCTCCCACGCCTCGACTCCGGGCACCGCGGCCTTGGGCTCGGCAGCCCCGGCGGCCTCGGCAGCACTGTGGTGCAGGGCCTCCAGCTCTTCGGCGGCGGCGGCCAGGCTCTCGGCGGAACGGAGCACTCCGGCGCCCCGGGTCATGATCCGCTGGATCGTGCCGCGTGCCTCGGAGGCGAGCAGCGGCGAGGGGGTGGGAAGGGTGCCGGCCGACGCGGCGCCCGCGCGGGGCCGGTCCTCGACGATGTCCGCCGCGATGCGCTCGGCGAAAACGAGGCCCTCCAGGAGGGAATTGGACGCCAGCCGGTTCGCGCCGTGCACGCCGGTGCAGGCGACCTCACCGCAGGCGTACAGGCCGGGCACGGTCGTACGTCCCCGCAGGTCCGTGCGGATGCCACCGGAGGCGTAGTGCGCGGCGGGGGCGACGGGAATGGGTTCGGTGATCGGGTCGATGTCGTGGGCGCGGCAGGCCGCCAGGATCGTGGGGAAGCGCTGCTCCCACATCTCGGCGCCGAAGTGGCGGGCATCGAGATACATGTGCTCGGTGCCGTGCAGCTCCATCTGGCGGGTGATGGCCTTGGCGACGATGTCGCGCGGGGCCAGTTCCGCCAGTTCGTGCTGCCCGGCCATGAAGCGCGTACCGGACGCGTCGACGAGATGGGCGCCCTCGCCCCGTACCGCTTCCGACACCAGGGGCTGCTGGCCCTCGGAGTCGGCGCCGAGGAAGAGGACCGTCGGATGGAACTGGACGAATTCGAGGTCGGAGACCTCCGCACCGGCCCGCAGCGCCAGGGCCACGCCGTCGCCGGTGGAGACCGCCGGGTTGGTGGTCGCGGAGAAGACCTGGCCCATGCCGCCGGTGGCGAGGACCACCGCGGGGGCATGGACCGCACCCACGCCGTCGTGCTGGCCCTCGCCCATGACGTGCAGGGTGACGCCCGCGGTACGGCCTTCCGCATCCGTGAGGAGGTCCAGGACCAGGGCGTTCTCGACGGTGTGCAGGGCGGCCTCGCGGACCGCTTCGACCAGGGCGCGGGAGATCTCGGCGCCCGTCGCGTCGCCCCCCGCATGGGCGATACGGCGGCGGTGGTGGCCGCCTTCGCGGGTCAGCGCGATGTCTCCGCTGTCCGTGGTGTCGAAGTGGGCGCCGGTATCGATCAGCCGGCGTACGGCGTCGGGGCCCTCGGTGACCAGGGTCCGCACCGCCGCCTCGTCGCACAGGCCCGCGCCCGCGACCAGGGTGTCGTCCAGATGCTGCTGGGGCGTGTCGCCCTCGCCGAGGGCCGCCGCGATACCGCCCTGCGCCCAGCGGGTGGAACCGTCGTCGAGGCGGGCCTTGGTGACGACGACGGTGGCGAGGCCCGCAGCTGCGCAGCGCAGCGCGGTGGTGAGACCGGCCACGCCGGAGCCGACCACCACGACGTCGGCGTCGATGGACCAGCCGGGGGCGGGGGCGGTCAGCCGTATTCCGGTCACGTGGTGGCTCCGAAGGTCAGCGGGATGTTGTCGATGAGGCGGGTCTTGCCGACCTTCGCGGCGACGGCGAGGATCGCGTCACCGGTGGTGCGGTCGTCGGGGATCTCGGTGAAGTCGGCCGGGTCCACGAGCGCCAGGTAGTCCAGGGCGAGCGGCGGCTGTTCGGCGGCCGCGTCGTCGAGGATCAATTGCGCCGCGGCGCGTACCGCCGCGGGTCCGTCCACGGGGCGGGCCAGTGCCACCGCCTGGGTGTCGGCGGCCGCACGGGTCTCGCCGAGCGCGGTGAGCGCGGCGGCCCGGCCGGTGGTCGCCGCGGTGGTCTGCGCGCGGGCGTGCAGCGCCTGCTGGGCGGCAAGCCTGTCCCGCGCAGCGAACAGGGCCCGGGACAGGGCGAGGGCGGTGTGCCGTTCCTCGACGTCCAGGAAGCGGTTGCGGCTGGAGAGCGCGAGGCCGTCCGGTTCGCGGACCGTCTCCACGCCGACGATCTCCACGGGGAAGTTCAGATCGCGCACCATGCGGCGGATCAGTGCCAGCTGCTGGGCGTCCTTCTGCCCGTAGAACGCGGCATCGGGGCGGGTGAGGTGCAGGAGCTTGGCGACGACGGTGAGCATTCCGTCGAAGTGCCCGGGGCGGGAGGCCCCTTCGAGCCGCTCGCCCATGGGGCCCGCCGAGATCCGGACCTGCGGTTCGCCGCCGGGGTAGACCTCGTCGACGGACGGGGCGAAGACCGCGTCCGCCCCGGCGGCACCCGCCACGGCGAGGTCGGCGTCGAGGGTACGGGGGTAGCGTTCCAGGTCCGCGGCCTCCCCGAACTGGAGCGGGTTGACGAAGACGGTGACGACGACCTGGCCGTCCGGGCCCACGGCCGCGCGTGCGGTACGGATCAGGGTGGCGTGGCCCTCGTGCAGGGCGCCCATGGTCATGACGACGGCCCGCTGCCCCTTGAGGGGGGAGAACGCGGCGAGTTCCACGGCCGTACGAAGAAGGGTGGCCGCGGGGGCGGTGCCGGGTGTGCGGGGCGGGGCGGCGGGGTGGGGCGTGCCGGGCGTACCGGGCGAGTGCGCAGCACCGGACGGGTGCGCAGCACCGGACGGGTGCGCAGCACCGGGCGAGTGCGCAGCACCGGACGGGTGCGCAGCACCGGGCGAGTGCGCAGCACCGGACGGGTGCGCAGCACCGGGCGAGTGCGCAGCACCGGACGTGTGCGCAGCACCAGACGTGCCGGGCCTGCCGGTCGTGTTGGTCATCGGGGCTCCTGTGATCCGGTGCCGCCCGTGGTGCCGGTGCCGTCGGCCAGGACTCCGAGCAGGTCCTCGGCCAGCTCCGGCTTGAGCATGCCGTGGGCGAGTGCGCGGTCGGCGGTGGCGCGGGCCATCGCGAGATAGCCGGCCACGGCCTGCGGAGCGTGTCTGCGCAGCTCGTCTATGTGCGCGGCGACCGTGCCCGCGTCGCCGCGGGCCACGGGGCCGGTCAGGGCGGCGTCACCGGAGCGCAGGGCGTTGTCGAGTGCGGCGCCGAGGAGGGGGCCGAGCATCCGGTCGGGGGCGGCGACCCCGGCCGTACGCAACAACTCCATCGACTGGGCGACCAGCGTGACCAGGTGGTTCGCGCCGAGGGCGAGGGCCGCGTGGTAGAGCGGGCGGGACTCCTCCGCGATCCATTCGGGCTCCCCGCCCATCTCGATGACCAGCGCCTCTGCGGCGAGCCGGAGCTCCTCGGGGGCGGTCACGCCGAAGGAGCAGCCGGCCAGCCGCTGCACGTCGACGGTGGTGCCGGTGAACGTCATCGCCGGGTGCAGGGCGAGCGGCAGGGCACCGGCCCGCAGAGCCGGGTCCAGCACTCTCGTCCCGTACCGCCCCGACGTATGGACGATCAGCTGACCCGGCCGCACCGCACCGGTCTCGGCAAGGCCCTCGACCAGGCCGGGCAGGGCGTCGTCGGGGACGGTCAGCAGCACCAGCTCGGCGCGCGCGAGGACCTCGGCGGGCGGCACCAGCGGTACGTCGGGGAGCAGGGCGGCCGCCCTGCGCACGGACGCGTCGGAGACGCCCGACACGGCGACCGGTCGGTGCCCGGCAAGTTGCAGGGACGCGGCGAGAGCGGGGCCGACGCGGCCCGCGCCCACGACGCCGACTGTGAGGCGGGCGGGTCGGTCCCTCGCGTCGAGGGGTTCCTTGGGGGTTGTTGCATTCACGCGGCGGTGGCCTTCCGTTCCAGTCCGCGGGGGGTACCGGACGATTTCTCTGCATGCTACGCCAGCGTTTCGCCCCGCCCCCTGGCTGTCCACAGCCTGTGGGAAAAGTCCGGGCGGGCGTCCGGTCAAAGGGGCCCGGGTGGGCCGGGAGAACATGCGGTCCCGGCCTGTGTCCTGAGTGATGATCGTCCCATGACAAATGTGGCGGACATGGATGAGCAGGCGCGCCGGAGGCAGGCGGCGGACGGGGCGGAAGGTAACGCGGAGGACCGGGAAGCGGACGGGGCGGGAGGCGACGCGGAGGACCGGGAAGCGGACGGGGCGGGAGGCGACGCGGAGGATCATGGCCGGCCGCAGCAGGATGCGCAGCATCTGCGCAGGCTGAAGGCCTGGCGCGCGGCCGAGCGGGTGCTGATCAGGCCGCCCATGGACCTCCCGCTCGGTGAACGCCTGGCCGCACTGGCCGCGGGGGCTGGATCGGTCACCGACCTCGACCACCCTGCGGACAGCTACGGCAATGGCGTCGTCGCCGAGCTGGAGGAACGGATCGCGGACCTGCTGGGCACGGAGGCCGCCGCGTTCTTCCCGACCGGGACGATGGCCCAGCAGGTCGCGCTGCGGTGCTGGGCCGGGCGGACCGGCAACTCCACGGTGGCACTGCATCCCCTCGCTCATCCCGAGGTCCACGAGCGCGGCGCGCTGGAGGCGCTCAGCGGGCTGCGTACCGTCCATCCGACGTCCGAGCCCCGGCTGCCCACGGCTCAGGAGATCCGTGACTTCGCCGAGCCGTTCGGCACGATGATGCTGGAGCTGCCGTTGCGCGATGCCGGTTTCGTCCTACCGACGTGGGAGGAGCTGGAGGCCATGGTGGCGGCCGCGCGGGAGCGCGATGCAGTGGTGCACATCGATGGCGCGCGGCTGTGGGAGTGCGCCCCCCACTTCGGGCAGGAGCTGCCTCGGATCGCGGCGCTCGCGGACAGCGTGTACGTCTCGTTCTACAAGACCCTCGGCGGAATCTCCGGAGCCGCGCTGGCGGGTTCCGAGTCGCTGATCGAGGAGGCCCGCACCTGGCGCCACCGGTACGGCGGGCAGCTCTTCCAGCAGTTCCCGGCGGCGCTCGCCGCGCTGATCGGCCTGGAGCGGGAACTGCCGCAGCTGCCTTCGTACGTGGCACACGCGAAGGTGGTGGCCGGGGCACTGGCCGAGGGCTTCTCGGCGGCCGGCGCCGGGTGGTTCCGGGTGCATCCGGAGCCGCCGCACACGCACCAGTTCCAGGTGTGGCTGCCGTACGGGGCGGATGTCCTGACGGAGGCGTCGGTGCGGCAGGCGGAGGAGACGGGCGTGGCGCTCTTCCGCACCTGGCACCCTGCGGCTGCCGGGCCGCCCGGGGTGTCGTTCACCGAGGTCACGGTGGGGCGGGAAGGGCTGGAGTGGACGGCGGCGGACGTACGGGCGGCGGTGGCGGAGTTCCTGGAGCGGCTGGCTCAGGGCCTGTTCTGACTTGCCCCGTGGGGGCAGGAGCGGCGTTCGGTGCGGCGAGCGTGCGCATCGGGCATCGCGACGCCGCGGGCCAACTCAGAACAGGCCCCAGCGGCGGTACGTGCACGGGGCGTCCGGCGACCGGTCTGCTGTCCGGCACGGGCCGGCCGACCCGTGCCGGACAGGTTCTCCCCGGAAAGCCCGCCCGAACGGTTCCGCCCTCACACGCCGGACGCGCTGGAGTTGCCGCACCGGCCGACCGCGCCGGGCCGACCGGTGCGGTGGCTTCGGAGGAACAGGACCCGCAGAGCCGCCCGCCAACGGCCACGCGCCGGGCGGCCCGCGGCCACTGCTTCGAAGCGGGGCCGGTTCAGTCGAAGCGCGTCAGCCCCCGCCGGCCCGGACCAGCCCCGACTCGTACGCGAGGACGACGACCTGCACCCGGTCACGCAGGCTCAGTTTGGTGAGGATGCGGCCCACGTGTGTCTTCACGGTCGCCTCGGAGAGCACCAGTCGGGCCGCGATCTCGCCGTTCGACAGGCCCTGCGCGACCAGCAGCATCACTTCGCGTTCGCGTTCGGTGAGTTTGCCGATGCCCTTGTGCTGCGGTTCGCTGTTTCCGCTCGGCAGCATCGGTGAGAAGCGGTCGAGCAGCCGACGGGTGGTGGACGGGGCGACGACGGCGTCACCGCTGTGCACGGAGCGGATGGCGGCGAGCAGTTCGGCGGGCGGCACATCCTTGAGCATGAAGCCGCTGGCCCCGGCCTTCAGCCCGGAGAAGGCGTACTCGTCGAGGTCGAAGGTGGTCAGGATGAGCACCTTGGGCGCACCCGGCTGCGCGCAGATGCGACGGGTGGCCTCGACGCCGTCCAGCCTCGGCATCCGCACATCCATCAGCACCACGTCGACGGCGGTGGAGCGCAGGATCTCGATCGCCTCCGCGCCGTCGCCGGCCTCGGCCACGACCTCCATGTCCGGCTGGGCGGCGAGCACCATCCGGAAACCGGTGCGCAGCAGCACCTGGTCGTCGACGAGCATCACGCGGATCACCATGAGGGGTGCTGTCTCCTGTCTGTCCTGTGTCTGTCCTGCACCAACCGAAAGTCTGGTGGGCCGGCCGACCAGTGCCCTCCCGACAAAGCTTGCCGGGAGCGCACTAGTCGGCCGACTTGAGCGGCAGCAATGCGCTGATCCGAAACCCGCCGCCGGGCCGTGGCCCGGCGTCCAGCGTGCCGCCGACCATGCCGACCCGCTCGCGCATGCCGATCATTCCGTGGCCCCCGCCGTCGGCGCCGCCGTCCTCGTACAGCTCGTGCGCCGCACCCCGCCCGTCGTCCTCGACCAGCAGCCCGAGCCCGTCGTCGAAGTAGACCAGCCGCACACTGGCTCCGGCGTCCGGGCCGCCGTGCTTGCGGGTGTTGGTCAGGGCCTCCTGCACGATGCGGTACGCGGTCAGCTCCACCCCGCTGGGCAGCGGGCGCGGCGTGCCCTCGATCTTGAAGTCGACAGCCAGTCCGGTCTGTCTGACCTGTTCGATCAGGTCCTCGATCTGGCCCACATCGGGCTGCGGGACGTACTCCCCGCTCTCCTCGGCGTCCCCGGTCCGCAGCACCCCGAGCAGCCGTCGCATCTCGGCGAGGGCCTGCCTGCCGGTGCTGGAGATGGTCTCCAGGGCTTGGCGGGCCTGGTCGGGGGCCGCGTCCAGGACGTACGCCGCACCATCGGCCTGCACCACCATCACCGAGACGTTGTGCGCGACGACATCGTGGAGTTCGCGGGCGATACGGGCCCGCTCGGCGGCCACCGCGACCTTCGACTGCGCCTCGCGCTCCCGCTCCAGCCGGGCTGCGCGCTCCTCCAGCTGGCTGAAGTAGGCACGCCGGGTCCGCATCGAGTCGCCGAGCACCCAGGCGAGCACGAACGGCACGGTCATCACAATGGCGACGAAGACCTGCTGGGCCCAGCCGGTCTGCGGTACGTCCTGCGGCCAGCGCAGCTGGGAGAGACCGGCCGCGCTCAGGGCGCAGACCAGCGCGAGCCGGGACGCCCATCGCTCCCCGAGGGCGGCCACGGTGAAGACGATCACCAGCATCGCGAAGTTCACGACGCCCGGCCTGACCCCGAACACCAACTGTGCGACGCCCATCGCGATGGTGAGCAGCAGCATCTTCTCCGGCGCGCGCCTGCGCAACGCGACGGCGGTGCAGAAACCGATGACGATCAGTCCGGCAGTGAGCCGCTCACCGGTGCTGCCCGCGTGCACCACCATGGACAGGCCGGAGAGCCCGAGGAGGAAGACAGCCCAGAAGCTGTCGACGCCCGTCGGGTGTCTGCGGATGAAGTCATAGAGGCGCTGCACGTAACCCAGCGTAGGGACAGGCGGTAGGTGCACGGGTCAGCCGGAGGGCCGATCCGGCTCCTGGGACCGTACTCCCCAAGGTGGAGACTTGGGAACGTGACGGATGAGTGGCGTGGGTGGCAGGAGGCGGCAGAGACCGCTTTGTACGGAGACGGGGGGTTCTACCGGAGCCCCGAAGGACCGGCGGGCCACTTCCGCACCTCCGTCCACGCATCGCCCCTGTTCGCCTCCGCCGTCGCCCGGCTGCTGGTCAGGACGGCACGGGAGCTGGGCACCGACTCGGTGGACCTGGTGGACCTGGGGGCGGGGCGGGGCGAACTGCTCACGGGGGTGCTGGCGGCGCTGCCGGCCGTGGGCGCCGACGGTCTCGCCGTACGGGCGCATGCCGTGGAGGTCGCCGCCCGCCCGGCCGGTCTGGACCCCCGGATCGAGTGGTGCGCCGAACCGCCGGCCGGGACGCACGGTCTGCTGTTCGCCAATGAGTGGCTGGACAACGTCCCGACCGAGGTCGCCGAGACCGACGCGGACGGCGTCGACCGGTATGTCCTCGTCCGGACGGCGGACGGCGCGGAACGGCTGGGCGAGCCGGTGACCGGGGCCGACGCCGAGTGGCTGCGCCGCTGGTGGCCGTCGGCCGGACCGGGCGGCCGCGCGGAGATCGGCCGCCCGCGCGACGAGGCCTGGGCACGGGCGGTGGCCACGCTGGCCGAAGGGCTCGCGGTGGCGGTGGACTATGCGCACGTACGGGAGGCGCGGCCCCCCTTCGGCACACTGACCGGCTTCCGGTCCGGCCGTGAGGTGCGGCCGGTGCCGGACGGCAGCTGCGACCTCACCTCGCACGTGGCGCTGGACGCGTGCGCGGCGGCGATGGGCGACGGGGCCGGGGCTCCTCCCGAGGTGCTGACGCAGCGCGAGGCGCTGCGCCACCTCGGCATCAACGGCGAGCGCCCGCCACTGGCCCTGGCGTCGACCGACCCGGCCGGATACGTACGGGCCCTCGCCTCGGCGGGCGAGGCAGCGGAACTGACGGCCCGGGGCGGCCTGGGCGACTTCGGCTGGCTGATGCAACGGGTGGCGCGGCGGCCGGGCTGAAGCCCCGGCCCCGTCGGCGATCGATGCGCGGGGCCCGGGGCGGGGCCCCGGCCGCTCAGGGAATACTGGCCATATGACGGAGACGACAGTCGGCATCGGCGGCGCAGCGGAGAGCACCGACATGGTGCTCAACATCGGCCCCCAGCACCCCTCCACACACGGCGTGCTCCGTCTGCGCATCGTCCTCGACGGCGAGCGCATCCAGCACGCCGAACCGGTCATCGGCTACATGCACCGCGGCGCGGAGAAGCTGTTCGAGGCCCGCGACTACCGGCAGATCGTGATGCTCGCGAACCGCCACGACTGGCTGTCGGCGTTCTCCAACGAGCTGGGCGTCGTGATGGCCGTCGAGCGCATGCTCGGCATGGAGGTCCCGGAGCGCGCGGTCTGGACGCGCACCCTGCTCGCCGAGCTGAACCGGGTCCTGAACCATCTGATGTTCCTCGGCTCGTACCCGCTCGAACTCGGCGGGATCACCCCGGTGTTCTACGCCTTCCGCGAGCGCGAGGAGCTCCAGGCCGTGATGGAGGAGGTCTCCGGCGGCCGGATGCACTACATGTTCAACCGGGTCGGCGGCCTCAAGGAGGACCTCCCCGCGGGCTGGCTCGGCCGCGCCCGGGACGCCGTCGCCTCGGTCCGGTCCCGCATGGACGTGTACGACGACCTGGTGCTCGGCAACGAGATCTTCCGGGGCCGCACCCGCGGTGTCGGCGCGCTGTCCGCCGAGACCGTCCACGCGTACGGGGTGTCCGGGCCGATCGCCCGCGCCTCGGGGGTCGACTTCGATCTGCGGCGCGACGAGCCGTATCTGGCGTACGGGGAACTCCAGGACATCCTCAAGGTCGTCACCCGCACCGAGGGCGACTGCCTGGCCCGCTTCGAGTGCCTGCTGGAGCAGACGCACAACGCCTTGGATCTGGCGGACGCCTGCCTGGACCGTATGGCTGCCTTGGCACCCGGTCCGATCAACCAACGGCTGCCCAAGGTGCTGAAGGCCCCCGAGGGCCACACCTACGCCTGGACCGAGAATCCGCTCGGCATCAACGGCTACTACCTGGTGTCCAAGGGCGAGAAGACCCCGTACCGGCTGAAGCTCCGCTCCGCCTCGTACAACAACATCCAGGCACTCACCGAGCTGCTGCCGGGCACGCTGGTCGCAGACATGGTGGCGGTCCTGGGCTCGCTCTTCTTCGTCGTCGGCGACATCGACAAGTAGGCCGGGAAGCGATAAGTAGGCCGGGAAGCGATCGGCACCGGCGCGCAGCCGACGCGCTCCCCCGGCCCTCGCGGCCCCTGCACGCCTACGAGATCGCGCTGCGCAGCTCCACCACGTCCGTCTGCTGGGTCTCGTCGTGCGCGGTCAGGTCGATGACCTTGCCGACGGCCCGGCTCTCGGCCGTGCCCGTGCGGTGCACGGCCAGCGCCTCCTCGCCCACCACGTCCGCGAGGTCCTCGTTCTGCACGGACTCGATGGCGGCGCGCGCCTTCTGCGTACCGAAGAAGTCGAAGCTGCCCTGCGGCACCGGAGGGCGGCGGGACGCCGCGTACGGAGCGACCGCGCCGACGGCCGGCACGGTGCGCGCCGCGGGCAGCGCGGCGGACGGCCGGGTCGCGGGCAGCGCGGCGGACGGCCGGGTCGCGGGAAGGGCGGTCGGCGGGCGCAGGTGCTGTGCCCCGGACGGGTCCGGGGCCGCCGCGTGCCTGCCCTGCCGCTCCTCCGCCTCCCGGGCCCGCTCCGCGAGATCCCGCTTCCTGGCCTGCTCGGCGGTGCGGCGAGCCTCCTGGAGTGCCCCGTTGCGCGAGAGGTCCTCCAGCGCCTGGGCCGCACGCAGATAGGCGGCCGGTGTCGGTGTGCTGCGAGCGGCGGGCAGCTCCCGGGGCGCGGCGGAGGCTTCGAGCGCGAGCTGCCTGCGACCCTCCAGCGCGCTGGCCCGCTCGGTCTCGGCGTTGGCGTACCGCCGCAACAGCGCGGCGTGCTCCCCTCGCAGTCCGGCGAGTTCCACGCGCTTGTGGCGCAGCTTCGTCTCCAGACGTACGCGCAGCTCCCGCGACTCCTCCAGGTCGGCCTCGAGTTCGGCCATGCGCTCCTCGGCCCGCCATCCGTCACCGGCGCGGGCCCGCGTCAGCTCCGCGACACGACGGCCCGCTTCCCGGTCCCAACTGCGCATCAGATACGCACCGGTCACAGCAGCGGCCGCCGCGGCGGCCACCAGACCGCGCAGGACCATGGGCTCGGCGAGCAGCCAGGCGCCCGCGGCACAGAGGATCGCGACTCCGACGACGACCGAAGACGGAAGGATTCTGTGCAGAGGTGGCGAATGGCGATGACGTCCACGTGGCATGGCCTGAAATTTACCGTGTGTACGCGGCGCTTGGGAGGCCGCCCGCCAATCTGTTCCCGGCCGGTTACCTGGCGGCCCCCTATATCTCCCCAATCCTTACTTCTTGATGAGGCCCTTCGACTGCAGATAGCCCTTGGCCACATCGGCGGGCTTTGCACGCTCGGCATCGACCTTGCGGTTCAGTTCCGCCAGATCCTCGGTCGTGAGGGCCTTGGTGAGCTTGCCGAGTGCGTCGGCAATGTCCTGGGAACCCGCGTCCTCGGCGTTGACGACCGGCAGTACGTTGTCCGCGTTCTGGAGCTTCTTGTCGTCCTCCAGGAACATCAGGCCGTAACTGTCCAGCACCGCGTCCGTGGTGGTGGTGAGGACCAACTGGTCCTTGCCGTCCTTGACTGCCTGCTTGGACTGCGGTGTACCGACTCCCTTGGGGTCGATGCCAATGACATTGATGCCGTACGTCTTCTTCAGGCCCGGCGCGCAGAACGTCCGCACCTCGCACTCGTCACCCGCCGCAATCTTCACTTCTGCCTTCGACCTGCCAAGATCCGAAAGGGTCTTGAGCTTGTTCTCGGCGGCGAATTCCTCGGTCACCGCGAAGGCGTTCTGATCGACGGCCTCGCCCGCCGGGAGCACCTTCAGTCCGCGCGGGGTTGCGAGCTTCTCCAGCGCGGCGACCGTGGCGGCCGCGTCACCGGAGGCGACCGGCTTCTTCTCCGCCTCCTTCGCCCCGTTCACCTTGGCATTGAGGAATTCGGCGATCGTCGCGGCATATTCGGGAACGACATCGATCTCGCCCTTCTCCAGGGACGGTTCGTACAGTTCCCGATTGGCCACCGTGGTGACTGAGGTGCTGTATCCGGCGTCGTCCAGGATCTGTGCGTACAGCTCCGCGAGCACCTTGGACTCGGTGAAGGAGGCCGCGCCGACGACGAGCGAGCCCTTCTCGCCGGAGCCGCCGGAGCCGCCGGACGATGCCGAGCCCCCCTTGTCCTTCTCCAGGCTGTCGCCGCCGCAGGCGGCGAGCGAGCCGGCCAGCGCGACCATGCCGATGACCGCGCCGGCTATGCGCGAGGTCTTGCTCATGAGTTGTTCTCCGTCCACAGCAACAGGGTCTATTTGGGATGGGATCCGGCGATCGAGGGGGTGCGTTGGCCTGGGCCCGACGGACGGTCGTGCCGCGCCGTCATGCCGTCCTGCGACGGCGTAGCGGTGACAGCATCCGGTCCAGCCCCACCAGCACCGCCTCCACCAGCAGTGCGAGCACGGCAACCAGCAGCGCTCCCGCGACCACCTGCGGCGTGTTGTACGTGTTGAACCCGGCGGTGATGATCCGGCCGAGACCGCCCTGGCCGACCATCGCGGCGATCGTCGCCGTGGCGACCACCTGGACCGCGGCCGATCGCAGCCCGGCCGTGATCATCGGGTAGGCAAGCGGGAGTTCGACCCGTACGAAGAGCTGGCTCCCGGACATTCCCATGCCCCGGGCCGCCTCGACCACCGACCGGTCGACCTCCGTCATCCCGACATGGGCGTTGGTGAGCAGCGGCGGCACGGCGAACAGCACCAGCGCGATGATCGTAGGCACATATCCGGCATTGCGCAGCGGCGAGACCATGAAGAGGGCCAGCACCGCGAAGACCGGGATCGCCCGCCCGGCATTGGAGATGTTGACGGCCAGCGCGCCCCCCTTCCCGATGTGCCCGAGGTACAGCGCGGTCGGCAGCGCGATCGCGCAGGCCAGGGCGAGCGCGACGCCGCTGACGTACAGGTGCTCGCCGAGACGGTGGGCCGCCCCGCTCTCCCCCGACCAGTTGGCGCTGGTGGTGAGCCAGGTCCAGGCCCCGCCGAGAACTCCCATGGATCAGGCCGCCTTTGCCGTGACACCCGCGACCGCGCCCACACGCGCGTGAGTGGTGCGTATTCGAGTCCAGGGGGTCAGCAGCCGCTGGAGGCCCAGCAACAGCAGATCCGCGGCGACCGCGAGCAGTACGCACAGGACCGAGGCGGTGAGCACCTGTGCCTTGAAGAAGCTGGGCAGGGCGTCCCCTATGAGGTTGCCGAGGCCGCCTCTTCCGATGATCGATCCGACCGTCGTCAGCGCGATCGTCGAGACCGTGGTGATTCGTACGCCGGCCATTAACGCGGGCATCGCCAGGGGAAGTTCGACCTCCCACAGCAACCGGACCGGCCCGTATCCCATTCCCTTCGCGGCTTCCTTCGCCTCCTGCGGAACCGCTTCGAGGCCCGCCAGGATGTTCCGCACGAGAATGGTCAGCGAATATAGCACCAGGCCCGTGACGACCAGCTCCGCGGAAAGTCCGAACAGCGGCAGCAGCAGCGAGAACATGGCGAGCGACGGCACGGTGTAGAGCACCGTCGTCAGCCCCAGCACCGGTACGGCGAAGCGGCGGCCGCGGCGTGCGAGCAGCGCCAGCGGAAAGGCCACCACGAGCCCGATGACCACCGAGGCCACGGTGATCCAGATGTGCTGGACCGTCGCATCGGTCAACTCCTGGCTGCGGGAACGGAGATACTCCCCGCAGATCCAGTCGTTCGTCACCATGCAGTTCTGTGCGGCAGTCATCCGTCCCCCACCTCCCGATTACCGCGTCGCACCGATGTCTGGCGACCCTATCCCCGACCACTGACAATCACCGAGGCCGTTGTATTCCAGCAACATGTCCTTCACAGAACACGCGCGACAATGGGGAACCATGATCCGTTTCGAGCACGTCACCAAGCGGTACGCGGACGGCACGACCGCCGTCGACGACCTTTCCTTCGAGGTCGCCGAGGGTGAACTGGTCACGCTCGTCGGACCGTCGGGCTGTGGCAAGACGACCACCATGAAGATGGTGAACCGGCTGATCGAACCGACCGAGGGCCGGATATTGCTCGACGGGGACGACATATCCGCCATCGACCCCGTCCGGCTGCGCCGCCGTATCGGCTATGTGATCCAGCAGGTGGGGCTCTTCCCGCACCGCACGATCCTGGAAAACACCGCGACCGTTCCCCATCTCCTCGGCTGGAAACGGGAAAAGGGCCGTGTGCGCGCGGCAGAACTCCTCGACCTTGTCGGACTCGATCCTTCCGTTTATGGCGACCGCTATCCGGAACAGCTCTCCGGCGGCCAGCGTCAACGCGTGGGCGTGGCAAGGGCGCTGGCTGCGGATCCGCCGGTTCTGCTGATGGACGAGCCTTTCGGTGCGGTCGACCCCGTCGTACGGGAACGACTGCAGAACGAATTCCTGAAACTCCAGGAAAAGGTCCGCAAAACCGTGCTGTTCGTCACGCACGACATCGAGGAAGCGGTCCGGCTCGGTGACCGTATCGCCGTCTACGGACAGGGCTCCATCGAACAGTTCGACTCCCCGGCCACCGTACTCGGCGCCCCCGCCACCCCCTATGTCGCGGACTTCGTCGGCGCCGACCGCGGTCTCAAGCGGCTCTCCGTGACCCCCATCGAGGAGGACGACCTCGACCAGCCACCGGTCGTCCACCTCGACGACTCCCTGGCGAGGGCGACCGAGCGGTTGCGGGCCGAGGGGGCCCGCTGGGCCGTCGTGCTCGACGGCGAGGACAATCTGCACGGCTGGATCCCGGCCGACAGCTCCGCCACCGGGACCGGGGCCAAGGACACGGTGCGCGCCCACGCCCGACGGATGGAGGCGTGGCTGCCCGTCGGCGCCCCGCTCAAGCAGGCATTCGCCACCATGCTCCAGCACGACGCGGGCTGGATCGCCGTCATCGACAAGGAGAGCACCGGCCGGTTCCTCGGTGTGCTCACCCCGGCACGGCTCCATGAGGCACTGCGCCGCTCGATCGACGCGGACGCGCAGGACGTCCCGCGCGCCGAGGTGGCCGTCGAGACCGTGGAGAGGGTCACCAAGGCCGCCGCACGCTGAGCCGGGGGCCGGTCCGCCCCCGGCCCCGGCCCCGTCTCGGGGTCCGCCCCCGGCCCCGGCTCGTCTCAGTTCTCGTCGAGCCGGCTGCTCATCCAGTCCAGCGCCGAAGGAATCTCCCGCCGCCACGTGTTGAAGTTGTGCCCACCGCTGTCGAGCACGATCGACGAGACCTGGGCGGGCGGCTTCACCTTGGCGATGAACTGCCGTGTGGTGCGGTAGTTCCCCTCGCCCTGCCTGGAGGTCGTGACGAGGAAGGACGCGTCGGGCTGCGGCAGATGGTCCAGACTCCACATCAGATCGGAGCGGTTGCGCGCCCCCTGGTCGCCGTGGAAGAGGTCGCCGGTCGTCGGGTCCTCGGCCGCCTTGTAGTACGCGGAGAGCCCAGCGCTCGCGGCGAACCGGTCCGGGTGATGGAGCCCGATCTTCAGCGCGCAGTAGCCGCCGGTCGAATTGCCCATGATGCCCCAGTTACGGGCCGACTTGCCGACCCGGTACGCGTCCGAGACCGCCTGCGGCAGGTCCTCGGCAAAGAACGTCTCGGTCTGCGGCCCGCCCTCTACGTCCACGCACTCGGTGTCCCGCGGCGGCGCCACCGTCGGCCGCAGCATCACCAGGATCATCGGCTGCGCCCGACCGGCCTTCACCCGGTCGTGTGCCGTCCGTGGGTACCGAAGGCCCTTCAGCAGGTTCTCCGAGACGCCCGGGTAGCCGGTGAGAACCACGACCGCGGGGAACTTCAGGCGGGCGAACGCCGGCTGGAAGTACTCCGGCGGAAGATACACATACGCCGAACTCTCGATCTTCGACTGCCGCCCCGCGATCACGACCTTGTCGATCCGTCCGCCCGTCGCGGGCCGCGAACCGCCCGGCACGTCCGGCCGTTGCATGCCGACCCGGACGATGTTCTTGGAGGCCGGCGTTCCGGCCGCGTGGTCGGTGACCACACCCAATTCCTGCTGCCGGCCGAACAGATCGGCCCAGGAGCCGTAGAAGAGGAACGAGTTGTTGGCCACCAGAGCGACGGAGACGAAGACCGTCACCTGAGTCGCCAGCAGCAGACCGATCCTGCCGAACACCGCGGACACGCTGCGTCGGGCCAGTCGCGGCCAGAGCCAGACCGTGGCGGTGAAGAACACCACGGCCAGCACGATGGCCAGGGTCAGAAATGTCCTGCTCGTAAGACCCATGGGGGGTGAGCTCTCTTGTCTGGAATTTTCCGGTCGGCGGGTGAACCCTCGCCCCGGAAGCTTCGTCCTAAAGGTCGCACATCGTCCGGAGGGCCTCGGCCGAAGGACTCAAGAATCTCTCGCGGAACCACGGGAAGCGATGTCTATCACGCTAGATGGGGATAAATCGGGATCGGTTCCGAACCCTGTACGCAGGTTCGTACGCGGCCCGCGCCCCGAATCCGTACCGACTCTGGTCGGTACCGCCTGCACCGTCGTCGGCCTGATCGATGTCGCCGCGGGCGTCTTCCCGCGCTTCCGGCACAGTCGGATGCACACCCTCGCCGAGGTACTCCCCGGCGCCCTCGGGCCGTTCGCCGCCGCCCTCTCCCTGAGTGCGGGCGTCCTGCTGCTGCTGCTCGCCCACGGCCTCAAGCGGCACAAACGGCGGGCCTGGCGGGCGGCCGTCGTACTGCTGCCGGCCGGTGCGCTGGCGCAGTTCGTCTACCGGCACTCGCTCATCGGCACGCTCGTCTCGCTGGCGCTCTGCCTGCTGCTGATCCGCCATCGCGGTGAATTCGCCGCGCTCCCCGACCCCAGGAGCCGCTGGCGGGCCCTGGCCAACTTCGTGCTCCTCGGCGCGGGTTCGCTGGGCCTCGGCCTGGTCATCGTCAGCATCCACCCCGGCCGGCTCGTGGGGAGCCCCAGCATCGCCGACCGGCTCCAGCACGTGCTGTACGGGCTGTTCGGCTTCGAGGGCCCCGTCGACTACGCCGGAGTCACCTCCTGGACCGTGGCGTACTCGCTCGGCGCCCTCGGCCTGCTGACCGCCGTCACCACCATCTACCTCGCGTTCCGCCCCGAACATCCTGCCGCCCGCCTCACCGAGGACGACGAGGCCCGGCTGCGCGCCCTGCTGGAGAAGCACGGCGGACGCGACTCGCTCGGCCACTTCGCGCTCCGCCGCGACAAGGGCGTCGTCTTCTCGCCCAGCGGCAAGGCCGCCGTCTGCTACCGCGTCGTGTCCGGGGTGATGCTGGCGAGCGGTGACCCGATCGGCGACGTGGAGGCCTGGCCCGGCGCCATCGAGCGCTTCATGGACGAGGCCAGGGCCCACTCCTGGACCCCCGCCGTGATGGGCTGCAGCGAGACCGGCGGCGAGGTCTGGACCCGCGAGACCGGGCTCGACGCACTGGAACTCGGCGACGAGGCGGTGGTGGATGTCACGGATTTCTCGCTCGCCGGGCGCGCGATGCGCAACGTACGCCAGATGGTGAAGCGCATTGAACGTCTCGGCTACGAGACCCGGGTCCGGCGCGTACGCGACATCGGCGAGGCCGAACTGGCCCGCATCCGGTGGGCCGCCGCCGACTGGCGCGGCACCGACAACGAGCGCGGCTTCTCCATGGCCCTCGGCCGGATCGGCGACCCGGCCGACGGGGACTGCGTCGTCGCCACCGCCCACAAGGCCGACGAGCACACCGACGACTCCCCGTACGGCGACCTGAAGGCCTTACTCCACTTCGTCCCGTGGGGCAGCGACGGCATGTCCCTCGATCTGATGCGCCGCGACCGCTCCGCCGACCCCGGGATGAACGAACTGCTGATCGTCGCCGCCCTCCATGCCTCCCCCAAGCTCTCCGTGGCGCGCGTCTCACTGAACTTCGCGATGTTCCGCTCGGCGCTCGCCCGCGGCGAGAGGCTGGGCGCGGGACCGGTGCTGCGGACCTGGCGCGGACTGCTGATCTTTCTGTCGCGCTGGTTCCAGATCGAGTCGCTGTACAAGTTCAACGCCAAGTTCCGGCCCCGCTGGGAGCCCCGCTTCGTCATCTACCGCACCGCCCGTGACCTGCCCCGCATCTCCCTCGCGGCCATGCAGGCCGAAGGCTTCGTGAACTTCGCGCTGCCGCGTCCCTTCGCCCGCCGCTTCCCGGCCCGCCCGCCCCGCCCCTGCGCCCACACCCGGGCGCCGGGCCAGGAGCACCACGCCCGCGCGGCGTAACAGCGTGCCGTACGGGGCCTACGCTGGTCGCATGAGTACGTTGCGTGGACGAGGCACGGTCCAAGGCCTGCCAGAGTGGGACCGCTGCGCGGTCATGGGTGTCGTCAATGTGACCCCTGACTCCTTCTCCGACGGGGGCCGCTGGTTCGACACCACGGCCGCGATCAAACACGGACTCGACCTGGTCGCCGAGGGGGCCGACCTGATCGATGTCGGCGGCGAGTCGACCCGTCCCGGCGCCAGCCGGGTGGACGCGTCGGAGGAGTTGCGGCGCGTGGTCCCGGTGGTCAAGGGCCTGGCGTCCGAAGGGGTCACGGTCTCCGTGGACACCATGCGGGCCCGTGTCGCCGAGGAGGCGGTCACGGGCGGGGCCGCCCTGGTCAACGACGTGAGCGGCGGCCTCGCCGACCCGGACATGGTCCGGGTCGTGGCCGCGGCCGGCGCGCCGTTCGTCGTGATGCACTGGCGCGGCTTCAGCGAGTCCATGAACAGCCGCGCGGTGTACGAGAACGTCGTCGCCGAAGTCGTCACGGAGCTGCGGGAGCGGATGGACGCCGTGATCGCGGGCGGTGTCGCCCCGGAACGGATCGTGATCGACCCCGGTCTCGGCTTCGCCAAGGAAGCCGACCACGACCTCTCCCTGGTCGCCCACCTCGAAGAGCTGCGCGCCCTGGGCCGCCCACTGCTGGTCGCAGCCTCCCGCAAGCGCTTCCTCGGCCATGTGCTGGCCGGTGAGGGCGCCGCCCCGCCGCCCGCCCGCGAACGCGACGCCGCCACCGCGGCGATCTCCGCGCTCTCCGCCCGCGCGGGTGCCTGGGCCGTCCGGGTCCACGAGGTACGGGCCACGGCCGACGCCGTACGGGTCGCCCGCGCCATCGAGGGAGCCGCGTGAGCGGGGCCCGCGACGAGCACGCGGAGGCAGCCGCCGACATCGCGGCCGTCGAGCAGGCCAACACCGCCTTCTACGAGGCGATGGAGCGCGGCGACTTCGAGGAGCTCTCCGGGCTCTGGCTGCCGGGCGAGGACCTCACCGTTTCCTGCGTCCACCCCGGCTGGCCGGTGCTCATTGGCCGCGGCGAGGTGCTGCGCAGTTACGCGCTGATCATGGCGAACACCGAGTACATCCAGTTCTTCCTGACCGATGTCGGGGTCTCGATGACCGGCGACACGGCCCTGGTGACCTGTACGGAGAACATCCTCAGCGGCGGCCCCGCGGAGGACGGCAACGCGCTCGGACCGCTGGTCGGCCAGCTCGTCGTGGCCACCAATGTGTTCCGGCGCACCCCGGACGGCTGGAAGCTCTGGTCCCACCACGGCTCGCCCGTCCTCACCGAAACCGATGAGGACGAGGACGAGGAGTCACCCTCCTGATCGAGACATCTGCTCCACGCGGGGGTTGGAACCCCAGACCGCGGGTAGAAGCGGCTACCAGCCCCGCGAGGTCCTGCCCATAGCCCCCGCGGGCGAGCGCTGTCGGTGCTCGCAGGTAGATTCGAAAGAGGGCGCCTCGCCGTCCGTACGCGGCCCCGTGTCCCTACGCCCAACAACAGCAGGAGTGATTCGCGTGGATCGTGTCGCGCTGCGCGGCCTCAAGGCCCGTGGACACCATGGCGTCTTCCCTCGGGAACGGGAAGAGGGCCAGACGTTCATCGTGGACCTGGTGCTCGGCCTCGACACCCGCCCCGCGGCGGCCGCCGACGACCTGACGAAGACGGTGCACTACGGCATCGTCGCGGAGGAAGTCGTCGACGTGGTGCAGGGGGAACCGGTCGATCTGATCGAAACGCTCGCGGAGCGCATCGCCCAGACGTGCCTCAAGCACGAAGGAGTCGAGGAGGTTGAGGTGGTGGTGCACAAGCCTGATGCGCCGATCACCGTCCCCTTCGACGATGTGACCATCACCATCACCCGGAGCCGAGTATGACTGCATTTTCTACCGAGGGGCAGAGCGACCCGACCGTACAGCCGGTACCCGCCTTCGTGGTCGAGCAGGTGGACGCCGCGGACATCACACTTTCCAATCCCAAGCGTGCCGTGATCTCCCTGGGTTCCAATCTCGGCAACCGCCTGGAGACCCTGCAGGGCGCCATAGACGCCCTGGAGGACACCCCCGGCCTCCGGGTCAAAGCGGTCTCCCCGGTGTACGAGACGGAGCCCTGCGGCGTCGCTCCCGGCTCCCAGCCCTCTTACTTCAACGCGGTGATAGTGGTGAAGACGACGCTGCCCCCGTCCTCCCTCCTGGAGCGCGGCCAGGCCGTCGAGGAAGCCTTCGACCGGGTCCGTGAGGAACGCTGGGGCCCGCGCACCATCGACGTCGACATCGTGGCGTACGCGGATGTCGTCTCCGACGACCCGGCACTCACCCTCCCCCACCCCCGGGCCCATGAGCGTGCCTTCGTCCTCGCCCCGTGGCACGACATAGACCCCGACGCCCAACTGCCCGGCGTGGGCCCCGTCGCGGACCTGCTGGCCGGTGTGGGCCGGGAGGGCGTACTGCCCCGGGCCGATCTGGAACTCCGTCTGCCCGAGTAGTCGTTAGGCTCAACGGACACGGATCACTGGCGACACAGGCCACTGGCGAAGCGGACCACCAGAGGCGCGGACCACTGGCGGCGAAGGGCGGAGCACTCGGTGAAGCAACTACGGCTCGGGGTACTGACGGGCCTCTTCGCCGCGGCCGGGGTGCTCTCCTGGGGCGGCGCCCGCCTCTGGGATTCCCTGGGCAGTCTGCCGAGCGTTCCCCTCGCCGCACCGATCGTGCTCGCGGTGATCGCCGTCATCCTGCTCGCGACGGCACTCTCCATCCGTTCCCGGCTGCGCGCCCAGCGCGAGCGTCGGCCGGGAGCCAAGGGCGTCGAGCCACTGATGGCGGCCAGAGCGGTCGTCTTCGGCCAGGCCAGCGCGCTGGTCGTCTCCCTGGTCTCCGGCATGTACGGCGGCACGGGCATTTTCCTGCTCGGCTCCCTCGACATCCCGGCCCGCCGCGACCAGGCGATCTACGCGGGCTTCGCGGTCCTCGCCGGCATCGCGGTGGTTGCCGTGGCCCTCTGGCTGGAGCGCATCTGCAAGCTCCCGGAGGACGAGAACAACGACAAGAGCTCGGCGACCGCGTAGCGGCCACCGAGCTCTCCTCCCACGGCTGCTCCGGAGCTCAGCGCGCCATGATCAGGCTCATGGCCTCGGCGCGCGTCGCGATGTCGCGGAGCTGTCCGCGTACCGCCGAGGTCAGCGTCTTCGCACCGGGCTTGCGGATACCGCGCATCGACATGCACATGTGCTCGCACTCGACGACGACGATGACCCCGCGCGGCTCCAGGATCTCCATGAGCGAATCCGCGATCTGCGTGGTGAGCCGCTCCTGGACCTGCGGGCGCCGGGCGAAGACATCGACGAGGCGGGCCAGCTTCGACAGACCCGTGATCTTGCCGCTGGTCGCCGGGATGTACCCGACGTGCGCGACGCCCCGGAACGGCACCAGGTGGTGCTCACAGGTGCTGAACACCTCGATGTCCTTGACCAGCACCATCTCGTCGTGCCCGAGGTCGAATGTGGTCGTCAGGACGTCTTCGGGCTCCTGGCGGAGACCCGCGAATATCTCCTTGTACGCCCGTGCCACCCGCCCCGGCGTCTCACGCAGTCCCTCACGGTCCGGGTCCTCGCCCACCGCGAGGAGGAGTTCGCGTACGGCGGCCTCGGCCCGCTTCTCGTCGAACTCACCGATCGAACCCTGGCCGTCCAACGTCACCGGGTCGGTCATCTGTGCCTCGTTCCTCTGAGCTGTCACCCGCGCATACCTCCGCACGGGCGCACGAAAAGCCGCGCCCCCACAGGCTAGAACCTGCGGGGGCACGGCATCCATTCCGGACGCGGTACGGCTCCCGTGACAGGAGCCACACCGGGATCAGGGCCCTACGCCTCGGGACGGTCCTCCGGAACCACCTCGGCGGCCGGGACGGTGTCCGTGGGGACGACCGAGCCGTTCGCCGTGGCGGCGCCGTTGGTGAGGGCGAGCTCCTTCGGCGAGAGCACCGGCGGCCGCGTCGACGGGGTGCGTCGGGCGGAACCGGTCCAGGCCGGACGGGACGGACGCTTCACGATCGGGGCGAAGATCTCGGCGATCTCCTCCTTGCCGAGCGTCTCCTTCTCCAGGAGCTGGAGAACCAGGGCGTCCAGCACGTCGCGGTTCTCGACGAGGATCTCCCACGCGTCGTTGTGCGCGGTCTCGATGAGCTTCTTGACCTCTTCGTCGACAAGGGCCGCGACCTCTTCCGAGTAGTCGCGCTGGTGGCCCATCTCCCGGCCCACGAAGGGCTCGGTGTGGTCGCCGCCGAACTTGATCGCGCCGAGCCGCTCCGTCATGCCGTACTGCGTGACCATCGCGCGGGCCGTTGCGGTGGCCTTCTCGATGTCGTTCGCAGCGCCGGTGGTCGGGTCGTGGAAGACCAGTTCCTCGGCCGCGCGCCCGCCCAGCATGTAAGCCAGCTGGTCGAGCATCTCATTGCGCGTCGTGGAGTACTTGTCCTCTTCCGGGAGCACCATCGTGTAACCGAGGGCGCGGCCGCGGGAGAGGATCGTGATCTTGTGGACCGGGTCCGACTGGGGGGAAGCCGCCGCGACCAGGGCGTGTCCGCCCTCGTGGTACGCGGTGATCTTCTTCTCCTTCTCGGACATGATCCGGGTCCGCTTCTGCGGACCCGCCACGACGCGGTCGATGGCCTCGTCGAGCATCTTGTTGTCGATCAGCTTCAGGTTGCCGCGCGCCGTGAGGAGCGCCGCTTCGTTCAGCACGTTCGACAGGTCGGCACCGGTGAAGCCGGGCGTACGACGGGCAACGGCGCCGAGGTCGACGTCCTTTGCGACCGGCTTGCCCTTCTGGTGCACCTTGAGGATCTCGAGACGGCCCTGCATGTCCGGCCGGTCGACCGCGATCTGCCGGTCGAAACGGCCCGGGCGCAGCAGCGCCGGGTCGAGGATGTCCGGCCGGTTCGTGGCGGCGATCAGGATGACGCCGCCCTTCACGTCGAAGCCGTCCATCTCGACGAGCAGCTGGTTCAGCGTCTGCTCGCGCTCGTCGTGACCGCCGCCCATGCCGGCACCGCGGTGCCGGCCGACGGCGTCGATCTCGTCGACGAAGACGATCGCCGGGGCGTTCGCCTTGGCCTGCTCGAAGAGGTCACGGACCCGACTGGCACCGACACCGACGAACATCTCGACGAAGTCGGAACCGGAGATCGAGTAGAACGGGACGCCCGCCTCGCCCGCGACGGCGCGTGCGAGCAGCGTCTTGCCCGTACCGGGAGGCCCGTACAGCAGGACACCCTTGGGGATCTTGGCGCCGACGGCCTGGAACTTCGCCGGCTCCTGGAGGAACTCCTTGATCTCCTGGAGTTCCTCGACGGCCTCGTCCGACCCCGCCACATCGGCGAACGTCGTCTTCGGGGTGTCCTTGGTGATCAGCTTGGCCTTGGACTTCCCGAACTGCATGACCCGGGAGCCGCCGCCCTGCATCTGATTCATCAGGAACAGGAAGACGACCACGATCAGGACGAAGGGCAGCAGCGAGAAGAGGATCGAGATGAACGGGGACTGCTTCGACGGCGAGACGGTGTAGCCCTGGTCGATCTTGCCGCTCTCGAACTTCTGCTGCAGTGTGTCGGCCAGCTCGACACCCTGGTCGCCGATGTAGCTCGCCTGGAACTTGCTGCCGGACTCGCCCGGAAGCTTCTGTCCCTTGTTCAACTCGATCTTGATGATCTGTTCGTCACCGGTGGTCAGCTTGGCCTGCGCCACCTGGTCCTTGCTGATCGCCTGGATCACCTTGCCGGTGTCCACCGATTTGTAGCCGCCCGACGAGCCGACGACCTGCATCAACACGACCACGGCGAGGACGGCCAGCACGATCCACATGACCGGCCCACGGAAGTATCGCTTCACGTCCATCCATACGGGGCGATGACGCCCCGTCCCTCCTGCCCGTAGGTAAATGCTGCTGTGAGAAAAGACTGTTCTTCGGACGGTACCCCAGCATTGTCGCCTGCGGCTGCCGAGGACGTCTGCCAAAACCCGCCTGCGAAGACTCAACGGTGGGAATCCGGTGAAAGGTTCCCCGCCGTCCGCCCCGGTCGGGCCGGGCACCCGGGGCCGGGCGGGACTCCGGGAGGCGGTCAGCCCCCGTAGACGTGCGGGGCGAGCGTGCCGACGAAGGGGAGGTTGCGGTACTTCTCCGCGTAATCCAGCCCGTATCCGACGACGAATTCATTGGGGATGTCGAAGCCGACCCACTTGCAGTCGAGCGCGACCTTGGCCGCGTCCGGCTTGCGCAGCAGGGTGCAGATCTCCAGGGACGCGGGCTCGCGCGAGCCGAGGTTCGACATCAGCCATGACAGGGTCAGGCCCGAGTCGATGATGTCCTCGACGATCAGGACGTGCTTGCCCTTGATGTCGGTGTCCAGGTCCTTGAGGATCCGGACGACCCCGGAGGACTGGGTGCCCGCACCGTACGACGAGACGGCCATCCAGTCCATGGTGACGGGGGTGGACAGCGCGCGCGCCAGGTCCGCCATCACCATCACCGCGCCCTTGAGGACGCCGACGATGAGCAGGTCCTTGCCCGCGTACTCCGCGTCGATCTTCGCGGCCAGCTCGACGAGCTTCGCGTCGATCTCTTCCTTGGTGAGGAGCACCGACTGAATATCGGTGCCCATGTCCTTCTCGTTCACCCGCGTCTCTTTCTTTGCCTGCCGGGTCCGGGGTGGTGCCCAGGACCTGCGCGGCCGCTCGCCTGCATGTCAGCCGCTTGTGCTCAGCTCTGCCGAATCACCAGTCTGCCACCCTGCCGCCTGGCTTCGACGCGGCCGGGCAGATTGATGGCCCGCTGGCCGCGCCAGCCGGTGATCAGACGGTCGACTTCCTCGATGTGCCGGGCGAAGAGGGAACCGGCCGGGGAGCCCGCCTCCATGGCGGCCCGGCGCAGTACCCGGCGGCGCACGGCGGGCGGCAGCGCGTACAGCTTGGCGCACTCCAGTCGGCCCGCGTCGTCCCGTACGGCGCGGTCGGCCTCGGCGGCCCAGGTGTCCAGGGCGTCGGCGTCGTCGCGGGAGAGCTGAGCCGTACGGGCCAGGGCCTCGACAACCCCTTTGCCGAGGGCCTTCTCCAGGGCGGGCAAACCCTCGTGGCGCAGTCGGGAGCGGGTGTAGGCGGGGTCGATGTTGTGCGGGTCGTCCCAGACGGGCAGCGACTGGACGAGGCAGGCCTTGCGGGCGGTCTGCCGGTCGAGCTGGAGGAAGGGGCGGCGGTAGCGGCCGGCCGGACCCGATGCGGCGGCCATGCCGGAGAGCGAGCGGATACCGGAGCCGCGGGCGAGACCCAGCAGCACCGTCTCCGCCTGGTCGTCACGGGTGTGGCCGAGCAGGACTGCGGCGGCTCCGTGCCGCTCGGCCGCCGCGTCCAGGGCTGCGTAGCGGGCGTCACGGGCCGCGGCCTCGGGTCCGCCGTCCTGGCCGACCTGCACGGCGACGGACTCGACCGGGTCGAGACGCATGGCAGCGAGACGGTCGACGACCTCGGCGGCCCGGGTGTCGGATCCGTCCTGGAGGCCGTGGTCGATGGTGACGCCGCCGGCCCGGACGTCGAGTTTGCGGGCCTCGAAGGCGAGGGCGGAGGCGAGGGCCATGGAATCGGCGCCGCCGGAGCATGCCACGAGCACCAGCGGGGTATCGGGGCGTTCGGGGAGTGCGGCGCGCTGCCTGCCCGCACCGGCTTCGGCGAGCTCGGGGTGCGGGGTGCGCCGGGTGTGCTCGGCGCTCCGGGTGTGTTCGGTGAGTACGTCGTGGAGTACGCGGCGGACCGCCAGGCGTATCGCCGCGACCGCAGGATGGGGACCCATGTCCGGTGCCCTTCGTAAAGTTTGGGGAGATGCCTCCGAGTGCGGGACGGGAAGAATGCCGTCACCCAGAGTGCGTCGATGGTGACAGAGGCAAGCCGTCCATCGAGCATTGCACGCCTTCCCATGCCCCTACGGTCCCTCGGATGGGTGATTACCGGCGCGTTCTCGTCCTGTTGTCCGCCGTCGGGCCCGTCATGATCAGGACTCTGCCTTACGGTGCACCCTCGCGATCCAGTCCGCCGGTTTCGCGATCTCCGCCTTGGTCGGGAGCGTGTTTGGCGAGGTCCACACCCGGTTGAAGCCGTCCATGCCGACCTCGTCGACCACCGCGCGGACGAATCGTTCGCCGTCGCGGTACTGGCGCAGTTTGGCGTCGAGTCCGAGGAGCTTGCGCAACGCCTGGTCGAGGCGGCTCGCACCGCGCGCCCTGCGCTGCTGGAACTTCTCCCGGATCTCACCGACGGAGGAGACGACCTCGGGGCCGACGCCGTCCATCACGAAGTCGGCGTGCCCTTCGAGCAGGGACATCACGGCGGTGAGCCGGCCGAGGATCTCGCGCTGGGCGGGCGTCTGGACGAGTTCGACGAGGCTGCGGCCGCCGTCCTCGCCGTCCTCGCCCTCGGGACGGCCCCCGGCCAGGGACTGGGCGGCCTCGCGGAGCCGTTCCAGCACGGTCATCGGGTCGACATCGGTCTCCTCGAGGAACGACTGGATCTCGCCCTGCAGATGGTCGCGGAGCCAGGGCACCCCGGTGAACTGGGTGCGGTGGGTCTCCTCGTGGAGGGCGACCCAGAGCCGGAAGTCGTGCGGATCGACATCGAGTTCGCGCTCGACGTGGACGATGTTCGGGGCGACGAGCAGCAGCCTGCCGCTGCCGTCGGCCGAGCCCGGGAGCTCACGGGTGGCGGGGGCGAACGTCTCGTACTGGCCGAGGACCCGGGAGGCCAGGAACGACAGCAGCATCCCCACCTCGACGCCCGTCACCTTGCCACCGACCGCGCCCAGCACGGCGCCACCCGGGCCGCTGCCGCGCCGGTCCTGCATCTTGCCCAGCAGGGGGCGGAGCAGCTCGCGGAAGCCCGCGGCATTGGCCTTGATCCAGCCCGCCCGGTCCACGACCAGGACCGGGGTGTCCTCCGGTTCGGACCCCTCGGGGATCATCCGGGTGAAGGAACGGACGTGCTCCTCCGCGGCGTCGGCATGCCGACGCAGCTCCGCGACGACCTCGCGTGCCTCCTCGCGGCTGATCTCGGGCCCCGGCCGCACAAGTCGGGTCGCGGTCGCGACCGCGAGATTCCAGTCGACCATCTCGGCACCACCGATGCTCGTCATGCGTCAACCGTACGTGCTCGGGTGCGTCCGCGGTGTGGAGTCGACCGGCTCATCGGATACCGGTGGCGAGGGCGTCGAGGGCGGACTGGGCCTCGGACGGGGACGTCGTACCGGATGCCAGGAAGGCGAAGGCGAGCAGCCGGCCCTGCTGGTCGACGACCGTCCCGGCGAGGGAGTTCACACCGGTGAGGGTGCCGGTCTTGGCGCGGATCAGGCCGGTGCCTGCGGACTTCTGGGTGTAGCGGTCGCTGAGGGTGCCGCTGAACCCGGCCACCGGGAGGCCGGTGAGGACGGGGCGCAGTTCGGGGTGGTCCGGGTCGGCGGCGCAGGCGAGGAGGCCGGCCAGCAGTCCGGCGGTGACCTTGTCCTTGCGGTTCAGTCCGCTGCCATCGGCGAGGTTCACACCGGTCAGCGGCAGGTGGAGCTTCTTGAGCTGTGCGGTGACGGCCCGTCGGCCGCCGTCGAAGTCGGCCCGTTCGCCCGCGGCCAGGGCAGTCTGCCGGGCGAGTGCCTCGGCGAGGTCGTTGTCGCTGTTGGTCAGGGCTCGTTCGACCAGGGCGGAAAGCGGGGCGGACAGATGGTTGGCGACCGGCCGGGACTTGGCGGCCGGCCGGCCGGACACCGGTCCGGACCGGGTGGCGATCCCGGCGTCGTCGAGCAGCTCGGCAAAGGTCCGGGCGGTGTCACCGGCCGGGTCGGCGCTGCGCGGGGCGGGTCCGCTGTCGGTGCCGTCGAGCCTGCCCTCGTCGGTCATCAGGGCGCTGACGGGCGCAATGTTCTCGTTGGGGCCGATCGGGTGCCGCGCGGGGCCGGAGTAGCGGGAGGTGTCGTACGTGAGACGGACCGTTTTCACGCCCCGGCCCTTCAGCGCGCGGGCGGTGTCGGCGGCCAGTCGGCGCAGGGCGGCCTTGTCGAGGGTGGGGTCGCCGCCGCCGACCAGGGTGAGGCTGCGGGAGTCGGGGGAGGCCTGGACCGTCGTGGCGATGCGGTGCTCGGGGCTGAGCGCGCTCAGGGCGGCGACCGCGGTGGCGATCTTGACGGTGGAGGCGGGGGTCATGGGCGTGTCGGCGCCCTCGCCGTACAACCGCTCGCCGGTGGCGGTGTCGATGACGACGGCGGTACGCACGGTGCCGAGGGCGGGGTCCTTCATCAGCGGGCCGAGGGTGGCGTGGAGGGGGTCCGCCGCGCCGTCGGGGACATCGCGGGCGTCCGGGGCGGAGTTGTCGACCGCGGCGGAGAGCGGCGCGAGGACGGCCGGGGCGCTGGGTGCGGGCGCCGGCCCGGACGGTGCGCCGGGTTCGTGATGTACGCCACCTGTACCGCTCCTGGCGGCGACCCAGTCCTGCTCGGCCTTACGCTGACCCGAGTCCCAAGGGCCGGCGGCAAGGACGACGCCGGCTGCGAGCGCCAGGCCGAGGCCGGCGGAGACAGCCGTGAACTGCCGATTGCTCAGTCCGTTCAACCTGAGCACGCTGCCCTGCCGGGTGAGCCTGCTCAGCTTGTCCAGAGGATTGACCGACGGTCTTTTCACCGGCTCGTCCACCGTTGACCAGCCCCTTTCGCGAGCACACATCTGCGTGGGGGACACTTAATCACCAGTCGTATGTCTTGATCATGGAGGAGCCACCCGTGGAGTTCGACGTCACCATCGAGATCCCGAAGGGTTCGCGGAACAAGTACGAGGTGGACCACGAGACCGGTCGGATCCGCCTGGACCGTCGACTCTTCACCTCGACCAGCTACCCGGCGGACTACGGCTTCGTCGAGAACACCCTCGGCGAGGACGGCGACCCGCTGGACGCGCTGGTCATCCTGGACGAGCCGACCTTCCCCGGCTGCCTCATCAAGTGCCGCGCCATCGGCATGTTCCGGATGACGGACGAGGCCGGCGGCGACGACAAGCTGCTGTGCGTGCCGGCTTCCGACCCCCGGGTGGAGCACCTGCGCGACATCCACCACGTGTCGGAGTTCGACCGCCTGGAGATCCAGCACTTCTTCGAGGTCTACAAGGACCTGGAGCCCGGCAAGTCCGTCGAGGGCGCCAACTGGGTCGGCCGCACCGAGGCCGAAGCCGAGATCGAGGCCTCCTACAAGCGCCTTGAGGCGCAGGGCGGCGCGCACTGACCTGACGGTCACGGCCGTATTCCGGTCGGCGTACGTCGCACGGTTCCGTTTGCGGTTCCGTGCCGGAGACGGGCGGCACTCCTTCCGACGGGGTGCCGCCCGTCTCGTATGCCCGCCCGTTCCGCATGCCCTGTCCGTTCAGCCTGCCTGCCCGCTCCGCATGCCCGCCCACCTCGCATCCGCACCCTTGCACGCGGCCATACTGGGCAGAAGCGCAACCGAAGACGCGCAGCCGATGAGGAGCGAGGTCGAGTGGTGGCGGAACCGGGCGGTCCGGAGGACCAGAAGCCCCAGTCCGACGAGGCGCACAGCGCCTTCGTCCCGCCGGCCGGGGTAGAGAGGCCCACGTCTGCCTCCGACGACGACCACCCGACATCGGAATTCGCCATTCCGGCCGGTCTGGCGACCGAGACCCAGGGGTCGGGTGCGGGTTCCGCTTCGGGCTCCGGGTCTGGTTCCGGTCCGGCCTCCGGCTCGGACACGATCGGCTCCGCCTTCGCCCTGCCGCGCACCTACGACGCCCAGCACCCGCCGCCCGCCTTCACTCCGGCGCACGGCAGCCCGATGATCCGGCTCACCAAGGAGGCCCCTTGGCAGGACCGGATGCGCACGATGCTGCGGATGCCGGTCGCCGAGCGCCCGGCGCCCGAGCCGGTGCAGAAGTCCGACGAGGCCGGGCCCGCGGTGCCGCGCGTGCTCGACCTGACGCTGCGTATCGGGGAGTTGCTGCTCGCCGGCGGTGAGGGCGCCGAGGACGTCGAAGCAGCGATGTTCGCGGTGACCCGCAGCTACGGCCTGGATCGCTGCGAGCCCACGGTCACCTTCACTCTGCTGTCGATCTCGCACCAGCCGTCGCTGGTCGACGACCCGGTGACGGCGAGCCGTACCGTACGCCGCCGTGGCACCGACTACACCCGGCTGGCCGCCGTTTTCCGGCTCATCGACGACATCACCACCGAGGATGTCGAGGTCTCGCTGGAGGAGTCCTACCGGCGCCTGGCGGAGATCCGGCGCAACCGGCATCCGTATCCCGGCTGGGTACTGACACTGGCCGCCGGCGGTCTTGCCGGGGCGGCATCGGTGCTGGTCGGCGGTGGTCCGCTGGTGTTCGTGGTGGCGGCGATCGGCGCGATGCTCGGCGACCGGCTCGCCTGGCTCTTTGCCGGGCGGGGGCTGCCGGAGTTCTACCAGTTCGTGGTGGCGGCGATGCCGCCCGCAGCGATGGGCGTGGCGCTGACCCTCACCCACTGGTCGGACGTACGGCCGTCCGCGGTCATCACCGGTGGGCTGTTCGCCCTGCTGCCGGGGCGGGCCCTGGTGGCGGGTGTGCAGGACGGGCTGACCGGTTACTACATCACCGCGGCCGCGCGCCTGCTCGAAGTCATGTACTTGTTCATCGGCATCGTCGTCGGTGTACTGCTGGTCCTCTATCTGGGGCTTCAGCTGGACGCCCAGCTCAACCCCGAGGCCGGGTTCATCGCCCACGACCGGCCGATGGTGCAGATCCTGGCATCGATGGCGCTCTGTTTCGCCTTCGCGATCCTGCTCCAGCAGGACCTGTCCACGGTGCTGGCGGTGACCCTCAACGGCGCTGTGGCCTGGGTGATCTTCGGGGCGATGGCCAGGACCGGCAACATCTCCCCGGTGCTGGCGACGGCGACGGCGGCCGGTCTGGTGGGCCTGTTCGGGCAGTTGCTCTCGCGCTACTGGCACACCTCGTCGCTGCCGTTCATCACGGCCGCGATCGGCCCGCTGCTGCCCGGCTCGGCCACGTACTTCGGTCTGCTGGGCATGGCACAGGGGAACGTGAACGCCGGGCTCGCCTCGCTGTCGACCGCGGCGGCGACGGCGTTGGCCATCGCGATCGGGGTGAATCTGGGAAGTGAGATCTCCCGGCTGTTCATGCGGGTGCCGGGGGCGGTCGGCGGGGCGAACCGCCGCGCGGCCAAGCGGACGCGCGGCTTCTGAGGCTGCCTCCGGTACGGCTCCGGTTCTGAGGCTGCCTCCGGTACGGCTCCGGATCAGCGCTTGGCGTGGCGGCCGCGCTGCCCCGTGGCCGGGCCGCCCCCGGCGGACGGGCCGTGGCCCTCGTCGCCACCGGCCGCCGCCTCCTTCTTCGACCTGGAGCGGGCCCGCAGGTACTCGACCACGATCGGCACCACCGAGATGAGCACGATCAGGATGAGTATCGCCTCGATGTGCTTGCGGACGAACTCGATCTGCCCGAGCGCGGCCCCGAGCAGCGTGACCCCGACGCCCCAGAGCACACCGCCGATGATGTTGAACGTGATGAACGAGCGGTAGTTCATCCGGCTCACACCGGCGATGATCGGCGTGAACGTACGCACGACGGGCACGAAACGGGCCAGGATCAGCGACTTCGGTCCGTACTTCTCGAAGAACTCGTGGGCCTTCTCGACGTTCTCCTGCTTGAAGAAACGGGAGTCCGGGCGTTTGAAGAGCGCCGGGCCGACCTTGCGACCGAAGAGATACCCCACCTGGTCGCCGATGATCGCCGCCACCGCCACCAGGCCGCAGACCAGCCAGAGCGGATGCTTCAGCTGGCCCGTGGTCACCAGCAGACCCGTGGTGAACAGCAGGGAGTCGCCGGGCAGAAAGAAACCGATCAGCAGTCCGGACTCGGCGAACACGATGAGGAGGACACCGATAAGTCCGAAGGTGCTGATCAGATAGTCCGGGTCCAGCCAGTCCGGTCCGAGCGCAAGCGTATTCAAGGGTCCGGGCTCCTGGATCGATCGATGGGGGCTGCGTGGCTGCCCAAAGCTATCAACGCGGGATGACGTCCCCTGGTTCCAGTGACCCCCGCGAGAATGCACATCGGGCGAACCTGGACAAAGCCCCCCACGAGGTGCCACGCGGTGGGCATTGAGCATCACGGCGGCGAACAGACGGCCCGGTCCGACGTCCTGGCCGTCACCACGAATGACGTACCGGGCCACCAGGTGATCGGCGGGGTGACCGGCCCGACCCTGCTTGCGTGTGGGTGAGGGTGATCTCACCCACACGGACAGCTGTGCGCGTGCCCGGTTACGTCAGGCGCTCCGCATCGGCGTCGATCTCGTCCCGCAGGTGTTCGGCCGGGCCCGGCCGCATCGACTCGTATGTACGCGCGGAACTGCGGGTCGGACACATACATCTCGCCGAGCCCCCGATGGATCTCCGGGGTGCACTCGTGGAACCACTTGGTGATGTGGCCCCGGTGCGCCTCGGCCAGGCCCATCGGCCGTTCACCGGTGGCCGGTTCACCGGCCTCCATCACCGCGTCGTAGGCGGCGCCCCAGTCGACGACCTCCGCCTGCATCCGCTTCCAGTTGTCCTTGGTGTGCCGAGCGACCCGGCGCTGCGACTCGACGTACGCGGCAGTGCCGCCCCAGCGGCGTTCGGCCTCCTCAGTCCTGACGTGACGTGAAATGCAAGCCCGAGCATCGCCGCTGCCGAAGCCATTCGAGGTGGTATGCCGCTTGTGCATCGTTATCTTGTGCATCGTTATGGTGAGCCGGTGGTCGCAAAGTCTCCCAATCCCGCCAGTACCCATCCCGCCAGTGCCGCACCTGCCAGTGCCGCACCTGCCCGTGCCGCTCCTGCCGATGCGGCTCCCGTCAAAATCGCTCCCGTACGCCGACTGCTGCCCGTCATCGTGCCCGCGCTGGCCGTCGGGGCCGCCTCGGCCCTCGTCCTGCTCGGCGTGAGCCTGCTCACGGAGAAGCTGCAGGACGTGCTCTGGGGGACGCTCCCCGACGCGCTCTCCATCGGCCGCGACTCCACGCTCTGGATAGTCGTGGTGCTCACCGCGAGCGGGCTGGCGGTCGGGCTGCTCATCCGGGTGGTGCCCGGCCATGCCGGTCCCGATCCGGCCACCAGCGGGCTGGTCGATCCGCCGCTCCCGCCGAGCGCGGTTCCGGGGCTGCTGCTCGTGACGGTCCTCACCCTGGCGGGCGGGATCAGCCTCGGTCCGGAGAATCCGATCACGGCCGCCAATATCGCGCTGGCCTTCTGGCTCGGCCGCCGGTTCGCGCCCGGCACGTCGGCGGAGCTGTGGGTCCCCCTCGCCGCGGCCGGCACCATCGGCGCACTCTTCGGCACCCCGGTCGCCGCCGCACTGATCCTCTCCGAGATCCTCGCCACCCGCGCCGGACCGGGTGCGCTCTGGGACCGGCTCTTCGGCCCGCTCGCGGCGGGCGCCGCCGGTGCGCTCACCATGACGGTGCTGGCCCGCCCCAGCTTCGACCTGTCGCTGCCGCCCTACACCCACCCGAACTGGGGCGATCTGCTTGCCTCGGTCGTCATCGCCTCGGCAGGCGCACTGCTCGGCCTGGTGGCGGTGTACGCCTTCCCGCACGTGCACCGGGCCTTCCGGGCCCTGAAGCACCCGGTCCTGGCGCTGACCCTCGGCGGGCTGCTGCTCGGCCTGCTGGGCGCGCTCGGCGGCCATCTCACCCTGTTCAAGGGGCTCGACGAGGTGATGGAGCTCGCCGCCGACCCGAGCGGCTGGTCGGCCGGGCAGTTCGCAGTCATGGCCGTGGTGAAGACGGCCGCGCTGCTGATCGCGGCGACCTGCGGCTTCCGGGGCGGGCGGATCTTCCCTGCCGTCTTCGTGGGTGTCGCACTGGGGTTGTGCGCCCATGCCCTGGTCACGTCGGTGCCGGTGGCGCTGGCGGTGACCTGTGCGGTGATGGGGGTGCTGCTTGCCATCACCCGGCAGGGCTGGCTGAGCCTGTTCACCGCGGCGGTGCTGGTCGGCGACGCGGCTGTGCTCCCGATGCTGTGCATCGCCTCACTGCCGGCCTGGCTGCTGGTGACCGGCCGGCCGCAGATGCAGCTGCGCGAGGACGGTACGCCGCTGAGGTGAGCCCGGTCCGGGCCCTCGCCCAGCCCCCGCCCACTGGCTGTTGCCCAGCCCCCGCTGCTCGACGCGCCGGACGCCCCCACTTTCCGTATCGTCGCACTCGAACGGATACGTCTGGATACGTCCTGTCAGGAACCGCCGGAGGTTTCCGCAATGCCCACGCCCGTCAACGTCGCCGTCATCTACTACTCCTCGATCCGTACGGCACCTCGCACGTGGCGGGCCAGGGCGACATCCCGGTCGGCGTGCAGACCCTGACCGCAGCCCGGGTCCAGGCCGAACGGGTCGTGAAGTTCACCCGGGCCATCAAGGACGGCCTCGCCACCGCGAGCTGAACGCACCCCACATCAAAAGGAACGTCACGGGTCACGACGACCGCCGAGAGACGGGAAGGGCTGTTTGCTGATGCCTCTGCACAAAGGTTCGCCCCACGGCACGGAAGCCTCCGAGGAACGCCGCAGGCTCGCCCTCAACCCGTTCTTCGGGGAGGCTGACCCGACCGCCGGAATGGAGTCGGCACCGCCCCGGCACCGGCTGCCCGACAGACCGATGCCGCCCTCGACCGCGTACGGCCTGGTCCACGACGAGCTGATGCTCGACGGCAATTCACGGCTCAACCTCGCCACCTTCGTCACCACCTGGATGGAACCCCAGGCCGGGGTGCTGATGGGCGAGTGCCGCGACAAGAACATGATCGACAAGGACGAGTACCCGCGCACCGCCGAGCTGGAACGGCGCTGTGTGGCGATGCTCGCCGATCTCTGGAACGCCCCCGATCCCTCGGCCGCCGTGGGCTGTTCGACGACCGGTTCCAGCGAGGCCTGCATGCTCGCCGGACTGGCGCTCAAACGCCGCTGGGCAGCCAGGAACCCCGACCGCTACCCCGCGACCGCCCGGCCGAACCTGGTCATGGGCATCAATGTGCAGGTCTGCTGGGACAAGTTCTGCAACTTCTGGGAGGTCGAGCCGCGACTGGTCCCGATGGAGGGCGACCGCTTCCACCTCGACCCGCAGGCCGCGGCCGACCTCTGCGACGAGAACACCATCGGCGTCGTCGGCATCCTCGGCTCCACCTTTGACGGTTCGTACGAGCCGGTGGCGGAGCTCTGCGCGGCCCTGGACGCCCTCCAGGAGCGCACCGGCCTCGACATCCCCGTCCATGTGGACGGGGCGTCCGGCGCGATGGTGGCACCGTTCCTGGACGAGGACCTGGTGTGGGACTTCCGGCTCCCCCGGGTCTCCTCCATCAACACCTCCGGGCACAAGTACGGCCTGGTCTACCCGGGCGTCGGCTGGGCGCTGTGGCGCTCGCCCGCCGAACTGCCCGAGGAACTGGTCTTCCGGGTCAACTACCTGGGCGGCGACATGCCGACCTTCGCCCTGAACTTCTCCCGGCCCGGCGCACAGGTGGTGGCGCAGTACTACACCTTCCTGCGACTGGGCCGGGAGGGCTACCGAGCCGTTCAGCAGGCGTCCCGGGACGTCGCCGTCGCGCTCGCGCAGCAGATCGAGAAGCTCGGGGACTTCCGGCTCCTCACCCGGGGCGACCAGCTGCCCGTCATCGCGCTGACGACCGCGCCGGGTGTGGAGGCGTACGACGTCTTCGACGTGTCCCGGAGGCTGCGTGAGCACGGCTGGCTGGTGCCCGCGTACACCTTCCCCGCCAACCGGCAGGACCTGTCGGTGCTGCGAGTGGTCTGCCGCAACGGCTTCTCGTCCGACCTCGCCGAGCTGCTCCTGGAGGACCTACGGCTGATCCTGCCCGAACTGCGCCGCCAGCCGTACCCGTTGAGTCACGACAAGCAGGCGGCGACCTCCTTCCACCACTGAGAACTACGCGTCGTCCGAGAACTACGCGTCGTCGCCGGGGTCGGGGACACCCGTCGCGTACGGGTTCTCCTGTCCCTCGGCGAGCACCCCGACGAAGGGTTCGCCCTCGCCCGCGAAGGTGTACGCCCCGCCCTCGATCCGGGCGATCAGTCCGCGCGTCCACTCGGCCCCGGCGTCCGCCGAATGGACCCACATGTTCATGATCTCGCCGATGTGGCCGATCGACTCGGGCCCGGCCTCCGGCGTGTAGTAATCGGTGACCGAGGCCCGCCAGGCCGCGAGACCGGCCACACGCTCCTTGAGCAGCGCCACCGCCTCGGACCGCTCCAGGTCGACGATGCCGCCGAGGCCCGCAGACAGCACGTCCAGCTTCGTGTCGTACGAGGTCAGCGCCGCGCGCAACAGCGTGAGGTACTCCTCGTTGCCCCGCTCGGTGATCTCGTACTCGGTGCGGGGCGGGCCGCCCGCCGTGCTCGGGGCGGTCTCGTGGGCGATCAGCAGCCCTTGCTTCGCCATCTGCTTCAGTGCGTGGTACACGGACCCGGGTTTGGCGTTGGACCACTCGTGCGCACCCCAGTACTCCAGGTCGTTGCGGACCTGATAGCCGTGCGCCCGGCCGTGCTGACGCACGGCGCAGAGGACCAGTAGCCGGATCGCGGACATGTCACGCACCCTTTCTATTCAACTTTGATCAGCGTAGTCCCCCGCCTCGGCGACCAGCTCGAACGCGGTACGGCCGTCCAGGGCCTCCCGGATGATGTCGGCGTGCCCTGCGTGCCGGGCGTGCTCCTCCACGAGATGGACCAGCAGCCAGCGCATCGAGACCCGCCCGTTCTTCGGGAACCAGGGCGCGTCGGGCAGCGGGAAGGTGTCGTCCATGCTGGGCACCGAGCGGATGAACTCCTCGGCTTCCGCCGTGACCTCCGCCCAGAACTCCAGCATCTGCGGGACTGTCTCGTCGCCGACCAGGCGGAAGCTGTCCGCCCAGGTGTCCTCGGTGCGGGCCTTCTCGTTGGGGCGCTGCTGAGCCATCCGCAGCCAGTTCAGCTCCATCTCGGCGACATGCTTGAGCAGCCCGGAGAGGGAGAGTTCACTGGCGCTGGGCCGGCTCGCCGCCTGTTCCTCGGTCAGGCCGATGAGCGAGCGCCGGATCGCGCCGCGCTGCGCCTCGACGAAGGAGAGGAGCGCGCCGCGTTCGTCGCCGAAGGCTTCTGCGGGAACGTGAGTGACCATGATGTCCGCCTTGGGAACTGTGCCGGTTTCTTCCTGACACCGACCAAGCTACGGACCGTTGCGGTCAGCTTCTGTCCTCACATCATCGGTGTCAGAAAGGGAATTCCGTCCGGCCGTGCTGGATGGACATCCACTTCTGGGTGGTGAAGGCATCCACGGTCGCCTCACCGTTCAGCCGGCCGATCCCGGAGGACTTCTCACCACCGAAGGCGACCAGTGGATCGTCCTGGACGGTGGAGTCGTTGACGTGGAACATCCCGCTGACGACGCGCTGCGCGAACCGCACCCCGCGTTCGGCGTTGCGGGTGTGCACGGCTCCGCTCAGCCCGTACGGGGTGTCGTTGGCCATCCGTACGGCATCGTCCTCGCCGTCGAACGTCACCAGCAGCGCCACCGGGCCGAATATCTCCTGGGACAGCAGCGGGGAGCCCTCGGGCAGCCCGGTGAGCACGGTCGGTTCGACGAGGTTGCCGCGGGTCCGGCCCCGTACGAGCGCCGTGGCCCCCTCGGCGAGCGCCTGGTCGACCAGAGCGGTCAGGGCATCGGCCTGGAGGGTGTTGATGACCGGGCCGATCTGGGTCGCCGGGTCGCGCGGGTCGCCGGTCTTCAGCGCGGCCACCCTGGCGGTGAACTTCTCGGTGAACTCCCGCTCGACGCGGCGGTCCACCAGGATGCGGTTGGCGGCCATGCAGACCTGCCCCTGGTACACGAAGCGGCTGAAGACGGCCGCGTCGACCGCGTAGTCGATGTCCGCGTCCTCCAGCACCACCAGGGCGCTGTTGCCGCTGAGTTCGAGGATCGTCCGCTTGAAGTGTCCGGCGGCCATCGCGCCGACGTGGCGGCCGACCCGGTCCGTGCCCGCGAAGGAGATCACCTTGGGGACGGGGTGCTCGATGAACGCGTCCCCTATTTCGGCGACATCGGTGATCAGGACATTGAGCAGTCCGGCGGGCAGCCCGGCGTCCTCGAAGATTTTGGCTATCAGTCCGCCGCCGACGACCGGGGCGTTCTGATTGGGCTTGACGACGACCGCGTTGCCGAGCGCGAGGGCCGGTGCGACGGACTTCATCGCCGCCAGGAACGGGAAGTTGAAGCGGCTGATCACCCCTATGACGCCGACGGGCCGCCGGTAGAGGCGGTTCTCCTTGCCGTCCACCGCGGAGGGCAGGATGCGGTCCAGGGGGCGCAGCGCCTGACGGATCGCATCGCGCAGGAACTCCTCGGCGACCCGGACCTCGTACTCCGCCTTGAGACGGGTGCCACCCAGCTCGTCGATGATCGCCTCGACGATGCTGTCGCGCAGCTCCTCGGTGACGCGCAGGGCGCGTTCCAGGACGCGGCGGCGCTCGTACGGGCCGGTGGTGGCCCAGGACCGTTGGGCGCGCTCGGCGGCGCGGTAGGCCAGGTCGACTTCCTGCGCGGTCGCGATGGTGATCGCAGCGAGCTTCTCCCCGTTGTAGGGATTGAAGTCGATGATGTCCCACGAGCCGGTTCCGGTCCGCCACTCACCGTCGATGTACTGGTCGGCCAGCTCGTAGAAGAAGGACATGCGATCCCTTAACTCAGGTGCAGACTCCCGTCGAACCGTCATCGTACTGATGAATCAGGTGAGTTGGAGTAGACCGCGGAGCAGATCGCGGCTCTCCTCGGGGCCGGGGCTGTCCTCGTGCAACCGCGTCATGGCCTTTTCGTACTGAGCGACTTCTTCGGCCTTGTCCAGATAGAGCGCACTTGTCAGCTGCTCCAAATAGACGATGTCCGACAGATCGGATTCCGGGAATCGGAGCATCGTAAACGAACCGCCCTCTCCCGCGTGCCCACCAAAACTGAAGGGCATCACCTGAAGAGTGATGTTGGGCTGTTCCGACATTTCGATCAGATGTCGCAGTTGCGCGCGCATCACTTCCCGGTCGCCGTACGGCCGGCGCAGCGCCGCCTCGTCCAGTACGGCATGGAAGCGGGGCGCACGTTCGGAGACGAGGGCCTTCTGGCGTTCCAGCCGCAGCGCGACGCGACGGTCGATCTCGGCGGCGGGCGCATCGCCCATGCCCCGGGCGACGACCGCGTGCGCGTAGGACTCGGTCTGCAACAGGCCGTGGACGAACTGGACTTCGTATACCCGGATGAGCGATGCCGCCCCCTCCAGACCGACGTACGTCTGGAACCACCCGGGCAGCACATCTCCGTAACTGTGCCACCAGCCCGCCACATTGGCCTCACGGGCCAGGCCGAGCAGGGCGTCGCGCTCCGCCTCGTCCGTGACGCCGTAGAGCGTGAGCAGGTCCTCGACATCCCTGGCCTTGAAGCTCACCCGTCCCAACTCCATGCGGCTGATCTTCGATTCGGAAGCCCGGATGGAGTAGCCGGCCGCCTCACGCGTGATCCCGCGCGAGTCGCGCAGCCGCCTGAGCTGCGAGCCCAGCAGGATGCGCCGCACCACAGATCCACTCGACTCGCCTGCCGCCACTAACCCGATCCTCCCCATCGCTTCCTGGACACCGGGGCTCCCCCTGAACCCCAAGTGCCGGATTCTGCCATCAAAACGCTTCAGCCCGTACTCATTCGATTACGGAGACGAGAGGACTTCCAGAAGGCTACGAAAATACACGCAGGAAGAAATGACCAAGAACCGGCACGGGTTCGGACAGGTCCGGCGCGTGCACGTGCATCTGCCCTTGCATCTGCCCTGCGCATTCGGAACCATGGCCCTCGCGCACCTGCGTGCTCGTTCGTGTTGTGCCGCTGTACCCCGCAGTACCGATACAGCCGCGAATCCCGGGAGTGCCTCGCATGGGGACGAATGGATCGACGATGCTCGAGCCGTTACGGCAGGGGCTTCCCCCCATCGATCCCTCAGCCGTCTCCGGATCGGCCACCTGCGTCCTGCCCGCCCGCTACGAAGCCGTCGGCGGGGCACGGCAGTTCACCAGGGCGACGCTGAACGGCTGGGGGCTGCACGAGCGCTTCGACGACGTCGCACTGGTCGTCTCCGAACTCGTCACCAACGCCCTGCGGCACGCCCTGCCCGCGGACACCGCACCGGAGCCCCAGGAGCCGCCCGTACGGCTGCACTTGATGCGCTGGAGCTCGCGGCTGGTGTGCGCCGTGCGCGACCCCAGCCAGGAGAGCCCCATCGCCTCCGAGGCTCCCGACTCCGCGGAGTCGGGCCGCGGCCTCTTCCTGGTGGAGTCCTTCAGCGACTCCTGGGGCTGGTACCCCTCCCCCGTTCTGGGGTCGGAGAACTCGAACAGCGCGGCGGCGCCGCGCGGCAAGGTGGTCTGGGCTCTGTTCCGGCTGTCCGACGACGTGTGACCCGTCGGCCGCCGCGGGCGGCCGACGATTGTCCGACGGATGGTCAGCGAGTGGCCGGGCGCCGGCCCATGGGAAACGAACCCGCGGGAAACCGACCTGCGGAAACACCAGCCCCGTGGACGCGGTCAGGCGCCCGCTATGAGGTGGTCGAACTCCCCGTCCTTCACCCCGAGAAGCAGCGCCTCTATCTCGGCCGGCGTATAGACCAGGGCCGGCCCGTCGGGGTGGCGTGAATTCCGCATCGCCACATCCCCGCCGGGCAGTTTCGCGAACTCCACGCAGGATCCCTGGGAGTTGCTGTGTTTGCTCTTCTGCCAGACGACTCCGCGAAGCTCTGTGGCCGCCATGCCGTTGTACACGTGGTGCACAGGACGCTCCCCGAGTTGCAAGGTGCAAGTGTCAACTGTCTCGGATCATAGCTCTGTTCAAATCTCCCTGCATGAGCATATGCATGAGCGGATGCACGTGCACGCGGGGTGTTCCCTCGATTACAGATTCAGACGCAGGGATAGACGTACAGAATGCCTGTTCGGCTCCGCCTGCACCGAGTTGATCAACCCATCCCCGGCGGCGCGCGGTGGTAACTCGGCGCGGTCTTTCGTCGGCAAGGGGAATTGCGCATGCACGAAGTCGTACGTACCGGTGCCGCAATCATCGCCGGACTCGTCACCGCGTGCGATCCCGTCGGGCCTGCCGGGCCTCCCGGACCCGCCGCCCCCTCGATCCGCTCAATCCGCCTGACCCCCGGGCGGGTTCGGCCTGGTCGTCCCGTCCAGCCCCCGGGAGAACTCCTCCAGGGCTTCGAGGAGAAGGCCGGCCCCGTTCCGTACGAACGGGTCCGCCTCCCCTTCGCCCGTCCGCTGCCACGCGTCCCACTGCGCCAGCGCCTCGCGCACCTCCGCCCAGTCCGGCACGCGCCGTTCCCGCACCTCCTTCGCACCCTTCTCGGTGGCCCGGCGCAGCGCTTCGGCCAGGCGCGCGGCGGCCGGTACGGGGGTGGCGCTGCCGCACGGGAGGTGGGCCTCCAGCAGCATGGCGACCCGGCCGAGCTGGGAGAGGGCGTGCTGGGCGTCGTCGGCGGCGGCGCGGGAGAGGCCCCGGTTGCGCACCGGTTCGTACTGGGCGGTGGTCAGTGCCTCCTGCCAGGCGACGCGGGCCTCGCGGGTGTCGAGCAGGGCGGAACGGACATCGTCGTGGCCACGCTCGGTTGGTTCGGCGTACTGGTCGACGACCGAGGCGGCGTACCGGCCGTCCGCCTTCAGCCAGTCGCCGAGCCTGCCGCGAAGTCTCGGGGTCTCCCAGGCCGGGTAGGCGGCGTACGAGATCATCGCGAGGAGACCGCCGACGAGGGTGAGGACGACCCGTTCGAGTACGGTCTGCGACCAGTCGTCTCCCGCCATGCCGAGCAGGAAGCAGACATACGCGGAGACGCACGCCTGGCCGACCACGTACCCGGTGCGCATCAGCAGATACATCAGCAGCGCGCAGAGCACGGAGAGCATCGCGGCCGAAGTCACATCGGGGCGGGTCACCTGGACGATCGCGGTGGCGAGCGAGACCCCGACGATCGTGCCGCCGAAGCGGGCCACGGAACGCGCGTACGTCTGGGTGAACTCCGGTCGCATCACCATGACGGCCGCCATGGGCGCCCAGTAGCCATGACCGAACGGCAGCGCGGCGCCGATGAGGTATCCGACGGCGACGACGACGGATACCCGGACGGCGTGCCGCAGGATCGCCGAGCCGGGGCGCAGTTCGGCACGCATGGCCTTCACGACGCCGGGGACCAGCCGCAGGAGGGTGGGACGGCGGCGGTGCGGGGCGGCGGGCACCCTGCCCCCGGTGGTCTTGATCGTCTCGGCCGCCTCCTCGGCCTCGGCCTGTTCCTCCTTCGTCCCCTCGCCCTCGGCCGTCTCGATGACATCGGAGAGCAGCGCGCCGAGCCGGTCGGCGGCGCGGCGGGACGGGCCGGTGAGGATGGTGCCGGTGTCGGGGGTCTTCAGCGCGGCGACGGCGGACGGGGAGAGCTTCACCGGGTCGCCGTGGCGGATCGCACGGGCCGCCGAGTCGAGCACGGATGCGGCGGCGGCGAGGAGCTCACGGACCCGGTCCCGCTCCGGCCCCTCGGACGGAACGCCCATCGCCGGATCGGCGAGCGAGGCGAGCACCGGCCTGATCCGTTCGGCGACACCGCGGGAGCCACGCAGCTCGGGCGGTCGGCGCCGGGCCTGACGCGGGGTGACGGCAGCCGCGCTGCGGGCCGTCATCAGCGGTACGGGGTCGAAGGCGGCGAGCGCGTCGTGGCGCAGCCGTCGGGCGTAGTCGGCCTCGGCGGCCAGGGCATCGGCGAGGGCGTCGCGCTGGGCGCCCCATCTGCGTACCGGGAACAGGACGATCAGCGCCGCCTGCACCACGCCGCCGAACAGGATCATCAAGGCATGCACGGTCGCGTTCGCGACGGAGGAGGGCAGGGTGACCGTCACCAGCATGATCGCCACGTTGGACGACGCGATGAGGCCGCCCGTCGGCCCCGCCGCCCAGGCCAGGCCCGCGAGGAACGTCCAGAGCACCAGCAGGGCCAGGAACAGCGGCATGTGGGAGCCGGCGAGATAGCCGAGGAAGGTCGATACGGCGAGACTCGCCCCGGAGACCAGGGCGAGGACGGGCCGGGGGCGCCAGCTGCGCTGGAACGTGGCGATGGCCGCCTGGAACGCGCCGAACGCGGAACTCGCGGCGATCACCGGCCCGAAGAGCGCGAGGCCGACCCCGAGCACGAGCGCGAGACCGGCCGCTCCGCGGATCGCGATGAGTGGTTCGAGACTCCGCCGCTCGATCGCAAGCCCCGAGCGGGCGGTCTCCCTCAGCGCCCGGAGCCAGCTCATGCCCAGAGCCTAGCCGGAATCACCGATAAGCCCGAGTCGCCGAAATATATAAGGTTTATGAGATTTCTACCGGTTTCCACGACGACCGTGGATCTCCGGCCCACCCCCGCCCATCCTCGCCCGATCGGCGGCGGCCGTTCCATGGGTCCATCCGTCGAGGTCCGTGGCGCCCCGGACCCGCGTGGTCGTGGTCTCGGGGAACATCCGCTCGGCGGCGTCCGTGACGGCCATGTCGCGGGCGGCGAGGACCGGGAGCAGATGGGGGGCCGCCGCCCCTGCGGCTTCGGATCCGGATTCGGTCTCGGCCTCGGCTTCGGCGTCCGCAATGACGCGGGCGGTGTCGGCGGCGAGCCGGCTACCCAGGCGCTGGGCGTACGCCATCAGGAAGGACTGCCGGAACGTCTTGGTCCGCTTGCGTCCGCCGGCTCGCTGGCCCGCCTCCGCCTTCGTCATCGCCACCGTGCCCTGGACCAGCAGGGAGGTGTACAGCAGTTCCACCGCCTCCAGGTCCGGCTCGAAGCCGACCACCGTGGAGAAGCCGAGGTCGCTGTTCCACACCGCACGGCAGCGGTTCGCGGAGGCGACCGCGTCGAGCAGGATCGCCTTCGCCGTCTCGTACGGGGCATCGACCCCGATCCGGCACGCCCCCGGCGCCTCCTTGCTGTGGGTACGGGCGGCGAGCAGGGCCTCGTCGATGGAGTGCCGGGCCATCAGCTCCTGCGCCTTGGTGGTGAGAGCCTCCGCCTCCTCGGGGAAGCCGGTCGCCTCCGCCTTGGCGAGCAGGGCGCGGATACGGGTCAGCATCCGGGGTTCGTCGTGTGCGGGCGGCAGGTGGAGTCCGTGCGGCGAGGTGCCGGGCGGCGGGCCGACCGGTTCGATGGCGGGGAGCCGGAGCAGCAGCCGGTACAGGCCGAGGAGGGCGGAGGCGTAGGAGAAGCGGTCGGGCCGGTTTCGGGGCGGCGCGGCGGGGAGCCCGTCGAGCTGTGACCGCCAGCAGGGCGGCAGTTGCTCGTACCGTCCGGTCTCCGATGCGATCAGCCCGGCGGCGAGGCCGACCGCGGTCTCGTCGAGTTCGCGGCGCACGATGCGTACGACATCGGCGGGCTGCCAGCCGCGCTCCCAGGCCCGGCGGACGAACTCCTCGCCGCGCCGGAACAGTTCCGCGTCGGCCGTCGGATCGGCGGCGAGGAGGGAGGCTCCGGTGTCGAGCCCGGCGTCGCCGTCAGAATAAAGGGCTGCCGCGAATGCCTGGTCGATCACCGGTTCCATGAGGTCAGGGTAGGCAGGGCGGTGCGGCAGAGTATGCCTGGCCCTACCTGGTGAACGGGCCCTGGTGGTCGCGCCTGGTGGTCGTGATCTCCGGACGCGGAAACGGTTCGACCGACGACATGACTTCCCCGGGGCCGTCCACAGCAAAGGCCTGCCGCAGGCTCGCTCATCCACACCCTGTGGATATCGAGCTCCTGCACGACCTCCGGGCGCTCAGCCCGGTGGTGCGGGACGAAAGGAACGGTGCGCACGGCGGCCCGGACACCACCGGAGCACACAGCGGCCCGCACGCCGTAGGAGTGGACGCGCCCGTCGCCGAGGTGCACCGCGTCGTCGCCGAGGTGCGCCACGTCGTCGGCGAGGTGTGCCCTGGCCCTCACCGGGGACGACCGCCGCCGCGTCGACCCGGCCACGGATCGTGACGCCGAGAGGCTTTGCCGCACGAACGAGAGGTCCGGCCCGCTCGTACGGGACCGGGCCGGGCGACGCGCTTAGTCCATCCAGCCCCACCCGTTGACGATGTGTCTGCTTTCATCCTTTCATCCAGGTTTCGCATGATTTCATCTCGCCATGGAGGCGATCAAGTGATGGCTGCAGACCGACAGCAGGACACGAAGACACGGGCGATCACGTCGCGGCGGCGCGTACTGGCCGCTGCCGCACTCGCACCGATGCTGACCGCCGCGGGGCCGGCCGCCGCTCACGCCCTGCCCACCGGGACGACCGGGGAGGGGCACGGCAGACTGGTCAAGCCGGTGCCGACCGTCCTTGCGGACTGGGCGGGCGTGGCGAGAGCACTGGGGCGCGACGGCAACATGCTGCGCGGAACGACCTACCACACGGGCTTCCCCCGGCGGGACCTTCGTGTGGTCTCCGACGGCGTCGTCGTCACCCCGGGGCTCGCGCTGGGCACGCATGTGGCCTTCGTCCGTTACGCCGACGGCAGCACCATGCTGATGGGCGACGTGGTGGTCACTGAGAACGAACTGCAGCGGGCGACCGACGCCTGGCAGGCCCACGGAATCGAGCAGACCGCGCTCCACAAGCACCTGCTCGCCCAGACCCCCGACATCTGGTGGATCCATGTCCACGCACACGGCCATGACCCGGTGGCCATGGCCCGCGGCCTGCGTGCCGGATTCGACCGCACCGGCACCCCGCCCGCCCTGCCGCCCGGTCCGCCGGTCCCGATCGACCTGGACATCGCAGGAATGGAGGCGGCGCTGGGCACCAAGGGTTCCAGCGAGGACGGGCTCTACAAAACCCTCTTCGTCCGCCGCGAGACCATCGCGGACGGCCATCTGATCCTGCCTCCCGGCCTGGGGTCGACCAGCGCGTTCAACTTCCAGCCGTTGGGCGGCGGCCGGGCCGCGCTCAGCGGTGACTGCGCGATGCTCGCCGACGAGGTCCAGGACGTGCTGAAGGCCCTGCGACGCGGCGGGATCGAGCTCGTCGAGCTGCACAACCACCATCTGTCGGAGAGCCCCCGCCTGTTCTTCACCCACTTCTGGGCCGTGGGCGACGGCGTCGAGCTCGCCCGCGCGCTGCGCCCCGCGGTGGACGCCACCAACGTCGTACCGCCCGGCTGAGACCGGCCGTTCCCACCGATCCCGCCCATTGATCTCGCCCATCGATCCGGGCGAACGCACCGAACCCGCCGCACCGGCCGTAACGGGCCGCTGGACCGATTGCGCCGGTCCAGCGACCCCGGCTGTCGAATCTGTTCTGCATATGGACCAATCGGCCCGGAGTGGCGCGTGCCTGTGCGGGTGACCGGGCACCCATGTCCCGTCCAGCCCGCACATTCCTCGAACCACCCGTCAGATTCCTTCTCTGGAGCTCCGTATGGAACCAGTCGCCGACGCACGGCACTGCCCGTTCGACTATGCCGAGGCCCTCGAATTCGACCCGGTGCTCAGGCACTTGATGACCGAAGAACCCGTCTCCCGCATCCGGCTGCCGCACGGCGACGGCGAGGCATGGCTCGTCACCGGCTACGACGACGTGCGCACGGTGACCACCGACCGGCGCTTCAGTCGCAGCGCCATCATCGGCCGGAACTTCCCGCGCATGACCCCTGAGCCGATCGTTCAGGACGAAGCGATCAACGTGATGGACCCCCCGGGCAGCAGTCGACTGCGCAGCCTGATCTCCAAGGGCTTCGCACCTCGTCACATGGAGCGCATGAAACTGCGTACCCAGCATGTCGTGGACGAGTTGCTGGACCGGATGGAGGAGCACGGCGCCCCCGCCGACCTCTTTGCGCATCTGGCGGCCCCGCTGCCCCTGACCACCATCTGCGAGGTCCTCGACATTCCGGAGGCCGACCACGCACAACTGCGCGCTCACGCACGGACCATGATGGACATCACCGTCGAGAACCGGGACGACGCGGTACGGGCCAAGGCCGGTCTCCGCGCCTACTTCCAGGAGTTGACGGCGCAACGGCGCGAGAACCCGGGCGACGACCTGATCAGCGCGCTGGCCACGGCTCGCGACGGGGACGAGATCCTCAACGACCAGGAACTGACCGTCATGGCCATGGTCCTGCTCATCACCGGCCAGGACACCACCACGTACGAGATCGGGAATATCGCCTACACGCTGCTCACCAGGCCCGCCGAGCTCGCCATGCTGCGCGACCGCCCCGACAAGCTCCCGCAGGCCATCGAGGAGCTGCTGCGCTTCATCCCCTTCCGCAAAGGTGTCGGCATCCCTCGTGTCGCTACCGAGGACGTGGAACTGAGCGGGGTGACGATCCGGTCCGGTGACATCGTGCATGTCTCCTATCTGACGGCCAACCGCGACGGCCGGAAGTTCGACCGGCCCGACGAGCTGGATCTGGAACGCAACGGTCCGTCCCATATGACCTTCGGCTGGGGCGGTCACCACTGTCTCGGCGCCCCGCTCGCAGCCACGGAGCTCCAGGTCGCCATCGGGACTCTGCTGAAACGCTTCCCCGCTCTGAAGCTGGCGACGCCAGCCGAGGAAGTGCGCTGGAACAAGACCTCGATCTGGCGCTATCCCCTCGAACTGCCCGTCACCTGGTGAGCAGGGGCGCCCCGGCAACGCACCGGGAGCTCCGTGCACGGACAGTGACTGTCTATCGATAATGCGTCGCGACAGGGCACCCGGCAACCCGGAACATTTCCGGGGCGCCGTGGTGCCCTGCCGTACATTCCCGGGGCGCCGTGGTGCCGGAACGCCCCCCGGGAGCTGTGCCGCACACCCCGGGCGCTGTGCCGCGCAAGCCCGGGACGCCGGGCGCCCGCTGCGCGTCGGCTCGACATGCGGCTCTGATCCGCCTGCCGTATCGTGATCCCGACGGCCACCCAAACCGTGGCGGATCAGTATCCGCCTACGAACGGCTAGAACTCAGTCTTCGACGGTCGGCCCGTCCGCGCCCGTTCCAGGGGTACCGAACCGGCGCAGGAATCCACCAAAGCTCAGTTTCGCGCGGCACAACACGCGTACGGAGCCGTGGTGGCCACTCCCGCGCCGACAAACACCCCGTATACCGTTCCGGGCCCGGCCGTGTGGACCTATAAGTCCGCTAGGAGGAGTTCCATGGCGGTTCTCTGCAAGCCGGCAATCGAGGTTCCCGAGTACACCATCACCAACGAGGAAACCCTTGATCTGGCTCAACGGTTGCATGGCGACCATCCGCAGATCGACCTGGTCCTTCGTCTCATCGAACACACCGGGGTGCAGAAACGGCACCTGATCCAACCGATCGACAAGGTGTTGCAGCACCCGGGCTTCGACGCCCGCAGCATCACGTACGAGGAGCACACCAAGGCCCGCGTGCCGGCGGTGGTACGCCGGGCACTCGAGAACGCCGAACTGGAGCCGCGACAGATCGACTTGATCATCTACGTATCCTGCACCGGCTTCATGATGCCTCCGCCGACCGCGTGGCTCATCGGCAAGATGGGCTTCCGGCCGGAGACGCGGCAGATGCCGATCGCGCAACTCGGCTGTGCCGCGGGCGGCGCAGCCGTCAACCGGGCCCACGACTTCTGCATGGCATACCCCGACGCCAACGTGCTGGTCGTCGCCTGCGAGTTCTGCTCGCTGTGCTACCAGCCCACCGATCTGAGTGTCGGATCCCTGTTGTCCAACGGCCTGTTCGGCGACGGCATAGCCGCCGTCGTGGTCCGGGGCAACGGTGGCACCGGAGTCCGCCTGGAACGCAACGGTTCCTTCATCATCCCGGAGACCGAGGACTGGATCTCCTACGCGGTCCGGTCCACCGGATTCCACTTCCAGCTCGACAAGCGTGTGCCCGGAACCATGGAGCCCCTCGCCCCGGCCCTGAACGCCCTCGCGGAGGAGCACCAGTGGAACGCCAGCAAGATGGACTTCTACATCATCCACGCGGGCGGCCCACGCATCCTGGACGACCTGAGCCTCTTCCTCGACGTGCCGCCCGAAGCGTTCCGCTTCAGCCGCGCCACCCTCACCGAGTACGGCAACATAGCCAGCGCAGTGGTGCTCGACGCCCTTGGCCGCATGTTCGACGAGGCATCGGCCCTTGACGGTCACCGGGGCCTGATGGCCGGCTTCGGCCCCGGCATCACCGCCGAGATCTCCCTCGGCACCTGGACGACGGACTCCGAGTCCTGAGCCCGCCCCCGGTTCCGGGAAGGGGCGGGGTGGGTGAGGCCCGTACAGCGGCCCACCCCACCCCGGCCCGCCCCGCCCGTCCCGCTCCCCCACCCCCTTGTCAGTGCCGGGTGCCAGACTCCGCACCATGACCGAACGCTGGGCTCTGGCCACCACAGAGACCGGCGGGGCCCTGCTCGCCCCGCTGGACTCCACCGGCCTGCCCACCACCCCGGTCCTGACCGAACCCGACCTCGTGGAGGCCGTCCGCTCCCGCCCGGACGTCACACGCTGGGTCTGGCGGTCCACCGCCGAGATCTACCCGCGCCTGCTCGCGGCCGGCGTCCCCGTGGCCCGCTGTTACGACATCGAGGTCGCCGAGTCCCTCCTCCTCGCCCACGAGGGCCGTCTCGGCGAACCCCGCTCTGCGGCCGCCGCCCGCGCCCGCCTGCGCAACGCCCCCGTGCCCCCCGATCCCCCACCCCGCTCCGCCGAGCCCGGCTCGCAGTCCTCCCTCTTCGAGCCGCAGGCCGGCACGGACCTGCCCTTCGACGACCTGCTCCAGGTGTACGCCGACCAGCTCCGCCGCCACGACGCCACCGCGCACCCGGGCAGGATGCGCCTGCTGACGGCCGCCGAATCGGCCGGCATGCTGGTCGCCGCCGAGATGAACCGGTCCGGCCTGCCCTGGCGCGCCGATGTGCACCGCGAGGTCCTCCATGAACTGCTCGGCGAGCGTTACGCGGGCGGCGGCGAGCCCCGCAGGCTGGCCGAGCTGGCCGACGAGGTGTCGGCCGCCTTCGGCAGACGGGTCCGCCCCGACCTCCCCGCCGATGTGGTCAAGGCGTTCGCGCAGGCCGGCATCAAGGTGAAGTCCACCCGGCGCTGGGAGCTGGAGGAACTCGACCACCCTGCGGTGGAACCCCTCATCGAGTACAAGAAGCTGTACCGGATCTGGACGGCGCACGGCTGGAGCTGGCTCCAGGACTGGGTGCACGACGGCCGCTTCCGCCCCGAGTACCAGCCGGGCGGCACCGTCAGCGGCCGCTGGACGACCAACGGCGGAGGGGCGCTGCAGATCCCCAAGGTGATACGGCAGGCGGTCGTCGCCGACGAGGGCTGGCGCCTCGTCGTCGCGGACGCCGACCAGATGGAGCCCAGGGTCCTGGCCGCGATCTCCCGCGACCGCGGTCTGATGGAGGTGGCGGGCCATGACGGCGATCTCTATACGGCACTGTCGGACCGGGCCTTCCACGGCGACCGGGACCACGCCAAGCTCGCCCTGCTGAGCGCGGTCTACGGCCAGACCTCGGGCGACGGCCTGAAGAACCTGGCAGCCCTGCGCCGAAGATTTCCGCTGGCCGTGGCCTATGTCGACGACGCGGCGAAGGCGGGCGAGGAAGGACGCCTCGTACGGACGTGGCTGGGCCGGACAAGTCCCCCCGCAGCCCAGAGCGGGGACGACGAAGAGGCCGGCATCCCGCAGGAGAGCACCGAACAGCCCCCCGTCGACGGCAGGTTCACCCCTGGTTACGCATCGTCGAACGCTCGCGCACGGGGCCGCTTCACCCGTAACTTCGTGGTGCAGGGCAGCGCCGCGGACTGGGCGCTGCTGCTCCTGGCCGCCCTGCGCCGTTCGCTCGGCTCCGCCGGTCTCCGGGCCGAGCTGGTCTTCTTCCAGCACGACGAGGTGATCGTGCACTGCCCGCAGGAGGAGGCCGAGGCGGTCGTCGAGGCGATCCGGGCGGCCGGTGATCTGGCCGGGCGGACCGCCTTCGGCGAGACACCGGTGCGTTTCCCGTTCACGACAGCGGTGGTGGGGCGCTACTCGGACGCAAAGTAGCACTCCACCCGCGGGTCACCCGGAGCCGGGCGTGCCGGGCCCTCCGCCTTCCCGCTGTTCACCCGCGTCGGGCCCCGAAGCAGGCCCCTCGCCCGAAGCAGGTCCCTCGCCGAACCCGGCCAGCCCGTGGTCGTAGTGCACGGGACGCAGATGCTGATGCCGATGCCGGGCATTGAGCAGATGAATGACGAACGCTGCGATCGCGATCATCGCGAGGACGACCACGACGGTGACCAGGGTGTCCATGCGGTAGCGGCCCCCTTCGATGCGCAGGCCGACAGAGGCGGCTCACCGGGAGCCGTACATATTCAGGCTACTCCGCAGCCCGGCACCCGCCCGGGCAGCGGACCGGACCGCCCGGATGCGGAAAGCCCCGGACCGGAAACGTTCCGGGCCGGGCCGAGCGCGGCGCGCGCCCCGCGAGGGAAACCCCGGGGCACGCCCCCGCACAGGGAGCGGGGGCGGCGGATGCGCTGCCGGTCAGGTCGGCCGGCGCGAGTGCGCCGACGGCCACGGTGTGGACAGATCGAGCCGGCCACGGGACTCGCCGGGTCAGGTGCGGGTGAGGTCGGACAGGAGCGCGGACAGCAGGCGTTCCTCCATCACCGTGCTGCCCGACTCCTCCATGGCACGGGCCAGTTCGGGGTCCCAGGGGCTGGCCGCGGGCGATCCCGCGAGCGGTGTGGACTCGCCCTTGCTGAGTGCCGCCGTGTAGTCGGCGGCGGTCATCCGCCAGGGGTTGGCACCGTGGCGGGTCATGGCGTCCGCGGTGATGCGCAGGCCGGCCCAGTCGAAGTCGGCGCGCCAGTGCAGCCGGGCTCCCGCGCGTACGGCGTCGCCGAGGAGTTTGTGGCAGGCGGCGGACGGGACGCCCTCGGTGCAGACGAGGGCGGCGCCGGTGTCCTGGAGTTCGCCGGCCGCGGCGCGCAGTACGGCCGGGTTCTCGCAGACGAAGATGGTGCGGGCGGCGGGGACGACGGGGTCGGTGGCGAGCTGGTGGAGGGTGAGCCGGAAGGGGATGCCGAAGTCGGCGGCGTCGCGCAGCCAGTCGCAGACCACGGTGCTGCCCTCGGCCCCGATGTTAAGGACCAGTACCTGGCTGGCGAGGTCGTCGGCGATGGCTCCGGCGCTCTCCCACAGGGCGCGCCGCCCGGCCCGCTCGCGCGGGACGTCGCCGCCGGTGCGCTGGGCGAGGGCACGCAGGACGAGCTGTTCGAGCGGGGTGCCGGGAACGAGGGCCTTGGTATCGCCGGTGGCCCACTCGGCGAGGACCGGAAGCGGCAGGACGCCGGCCGGGGGCGCGGGGCGCCGGCCCTGGTCACCGGGGAAGCGGTCCCGGTCACCGGGGAGCTTTTCCAGGACACGTACCGCCACGTCGAGGAGGGGTGCGTCCCCGCGGCGTACGAGACGGGTGAGGGTGCCGTCGGCGGCGATCCGCTCCAGCCAGGCCGCGAACCATCCCTGCCCGGCGAGTCGGCTGGAGTGGGCGGACTTCAGGGCCTGTTCGCGGCGCGCGTCCTCGTCGGCCCGTTCGGCCGGCCGGTCACGCAGCGGGCCGTGGAGTCGGCCGAGGGTCGCCAGCAGGCCAGTGCCGTAACGGTCGTGCAGATAGCCGTCCAGATCACTCAGGGGTACGGCGAGCCGCTTGGCGGTCTCGGGCCGGTAGCGGCCGGTGATGCCAATGACGGTGCGGCGTTCGGCCTCACTGGGCGCCGCGAGCCCGATGTCGCCGTCGAGCACGCCGCCGGTGCGCTCCAGCCTGCGGCGGGCCGCGGCGAGCAGCCGGACCCATCCCTCATCCTGCAATTCGTCGTATTCACGCCGCTCAACTGACAACCGCGGCCTCCTCGGGCGTCGGGACGCGCCGGGTGCCGGGCGAGCCGAGGGCGGCGGTGAGATCGCCGGTGTCGTCGGCGAGGAGCTGGTCGCCGTCCCAGACGAGCAGCAGCGCGGAGACGGTGTGGTCGACGGCGGTGTGCGCGAGGTCGTAGTGGGCCGCGGCGGACACGGAGGCGTGAGCGGCCCACAGGTCGTAGCCGGTCATGAACAGGTCGAGGTCGAACTGGGCGGCCAACGACATGAGTTCGCCGCGCCCGGTGTCGTCCACGCCCGCGAACGCCTCGTCGAGGGCGAGCAGGCGCGGGGCGTGCGGGTCGGCGGAGTTGAGCATGGCGTGCGCGGCGGCGAACAGCGGCAGGTGCAGCGACACGGACTGCTCACCGCCCGACAGCCGGCTGTGCCGGGCGCGGGTGAGCCTCTCCTCGGCCTTGTCGGGACGTACCAGCTGGAACGCGAACTGCCGCCAGCGCCGGTAGTCCAGCACCTCGGCGAGCAACTCCCGGTAGGGCTGGTCGCGATGGCGGGCGCGGGCGGCCTTGATCTGCGCGGCGAAGTGGGTGCGCACCCGAGCGAGACCGTCGGGGCCGAGGCGGGCGGCGTCGGCGTCGAGGAGGGCGCAGACGGCGCGCCGCTCGTCGTCGAGATGATCGGCGAGCAGCCAGCTCACACCGACCGTCGTCCCCGATGACATCGTGCGCCTGCGCATGTCGGTGTTCATCCGCCTGATCAGGTCACGGGCGTCGACGGTGCGGTCGTGGATCTGCTGGGCGAGCCGGGTGAGCAGGGCGTCCTCCAGGATGCGCTGCTCGGACTCGGAAAGCAGTTCGGCCTGGTCACGGCGGTGTGCCGCGATCTTCTGGGCGAAAGCGGCGACGGGCAGCGGGCCCTCTTCGTCGGCCACGCGTACGAGGATGACCCCGTCGGAGCCGTCCCATTCGGGCCGGTAGTCCTGTCCGGCGGCGGCGAGCTGCGCCTGCAGGTCGTCCAGGGCCTTGGTGAGACGGGTGACGGACTGCTTGAGGCTGGTTTCGGTGGGGGTGAGGTCGCGGGTCGCGGAGAGGATCGCCTCGTGTACGGCGATCACGGCCGGCGGGAGTGCTTCGCCGGCCCAGTCGGCCTCCTGGGCGGGCCAGGCGAGGCCGGGCGGACAGCGCAGGATGTCGAGGAGTTCACGGGCGGCGTACGGGCGCAGGCCGCGGGCGGTGTCCTTCTCCTCCGCCGCGGCGACCGACCCGGCCGCGGCCGCGGCCGTACGGCGGGCCTCGGCCGCGGCGGTGCCCGCGATCGCGGTGTGCTGGGCCACGCGAGCCGCCTCGGCCTCGCGGACCAGGGCGTCGATCCCGTCCTCGGCCTCCTGCACCTGGCGCATCACCTCCTGCGCCTCGGCCCCGACAGCCTCCTGGAGGGCCTGAAGTCCCGCGGCCTCCTCGGTGTGGCGGCGGCGCGCCGCGCGCTCGGTGTCCAGCGCCGCCTCCTCGTCCTCGGCGGCGGCGGTGAGCCGGTCGGCTCCTGCCTGGGCGGCCTCGGTCTGGCGGGCGTGTTCGCGGCGGCGGGCGGCGAGTTCGCGTACCGCCGTCTCGAAGGCGCGGGTGGCGGTCTCGACGGCGTCGAGGCGTTCGATCTCGATGGCGTGCTCGGCCGCGGTGCGACGCAGGGCACGCTCGGCGACCGAGCAGGCGGCCACCGACTCGTCGTACGAAGCCTGGGAGGCGTCGGCGGCGTCGCGGGTGGCGCGCAGCCTCGCCGCGGCCCTGTCGAGTTCGCGCAGGGCCTGCGTGATGCCGGTGGTGCGGGGCAGAGCGGCGCGGGCGGCGGCGTGCGCATCGAAGGCGGCGTCGGCACGGGCCTGCGCGCGCGCCACCTCGTCGAGTTGAGTGGAGAGTTCGGCCAGCAGTCTCTCGCAGGCGGCAATTCGGGCGGCGCGCCGGCGCGCGCGGGCGGTGGCGCCGACGTACTCGGCGTGCTCCTTGGTGTGGGCACCGACCAGGACACCGGCCGCGTACCGGCCGTCGGGGCTGATCTGCGGGGTCCCGGCGTCGAGGTCGCCGGTGACGGCGACGGAGCGCAGTACGGCGGTGATCCGCGCGGCCGGGATCGCGGCGTCGCCCCCGGGGTTCTCGTGGTTCCCGGGGTTCTCGTGGCTCTCGTGGTTCCCGGGGTTCTCGTGGCTCTCGTGGTTCCCGGGGTTCTCGTGGTTCTCGGGATTCTCGGGCCTCAGGAGATCGGCGAGGCTCGGTCCACTCACCGGGGCACCAGCGCGGAGGTAGCCCTCGCTGCGCCCGGCCGCCACGGGGGCGTCCTCGGCGGTGACGAGGGCGTCGAGAAGGCCCGACGCTTCCAGGGCCGCTTCCAGGTCCGCTCGCTGACGATCCGTCAGCGCTGCGTCGAAGTCGACGAGTCGCCACAGCGGAACGCCGTCGCCGGGCGCCCGCCCGGCAGTGCGTCCGCGGGCCGGGGGTGGGGCGTCGTCGTGTTCGGCCGCGATCCGGTCGCGTTCGGCCCCGGTCTCGGCGCGGCGGCGCTCGATGTCGGTGCGCCGGGCGCGCAGGGAGGCGAGGGTGTCGCGCAGTTCCTGCACGGCGGGAGCGGTGGCCTCGGTGAAGGCGTCGGCGAGCGTGACCGCCTCGGCCTCGCCGGTGAGTTCGAGGGCTTCGGCGAGTCGGCCGGCACCCGCCTCGGTCAGGAGCACCCTGTGTGCCTCCGTCCACTGGCCGAGCGACGCACGGGCCTCCTCGCGGGCGAATTCGAGGCCCGATTCGGCGGACGTTTCGGCAGTTTCGGCTGCGGCGACGGCCTCCTGCGCGCGGTCGAGCGAGACCCGGGCGAGGTCACGGGTCTGCTCGGCACCACGTGCCGCCTGCTGGGCGCCACGCACGGCCCGGACGCCCTCATGGCGGGCTGCGGCCAGCGCGGCAGAGCGTTCGGCGAGGCGGGCGGGCTCGGCGTCCGCCGGAGTCCAGCGGATACCGGCGGTGTGGGCGTGGTCGGCGACAGTGGCGGCGTCCCGGGAGACGCCGGCGTCGAGTTCGGCGGCGAGCCGGGCGGCGCGTTCGGCCTCGGCGCGAGCGCGGCCGGTGGCGGCCGTGCGACGTTCGTGTTCGGCGCTCGCCTGCCGGGCGGCCTGCTCGCAGGTGCGCACCAGGCGTTCCAGGTCGGCCAGTTGCTCGATGGCCTGGTAGGCGGCGGAGGAACGCAGCTGATCGAGACGGGCGCGCTGGGCGGCGAGCGAGGCGTCGGCCGACTCGGCGCGCGTCTCGGCGGCAGCCTGCTGCTCGCGGGCAGCAGTCAGGTCCGCGGCGGCGGTGCGCAGTGCGGCGGCGCGCTCGGCGGTTTCGGCGCGGCGGGCGGTGAGCCGGTCCGCGGCGGTACGGGCGTGGACCCGCAGATAGGTGGAGTAGCTCGCGAGGAAGGCGCCGGTGGCGTCGTCGGCGGCGGCCAGCCCCTCCAGGGTGCGCTGCACGGACTCCATGTCGTCGAATGAGCGGGCCGCCTCGGCGATCAGGTCGTCGTCGAGCGGGCGCAGGCCCGCGGTGAGGGTGTCGGAGAGCTTGGCCGGATCGAGGTTCTTGGCGAGCTGCGGGCGGCGCAACGTGAGGATCAGGGTGAGCAGCTGCTCGTACCGCTCCCGGCCGAGGCCGAACAGCCGCTGGTCGACGGCGGCGCGGTAGTCGACCGTGGAGGCGATCAGCTCGCGGCCGAGCTCGGCGGCGAGCTGCTTCCTCGTCATCGGCCGGTCGTCGTCGGTCAGCAGCGAGAAGTCCTCGCCGACGCGGCCTTCGGCGACGAAGTGCCAACGAGCCGGTGTGTCGCGGTGCCGCTGGGCGTGCAGCCCGATGCCACAGGTGACGGCCTCGCCCGTCTCCCGGTGGGTGAACTCGATCCAGACGTAGCCGAGCGCGCTGTCCTGCCCGCGGAAGAGCAGGTTGGACTTCATCGTGCGGTCCTCGGCGGCGAACGGGTTGAGCCGCTTGGGGTCGATGCGGCCGTCGAGGACGAACGGGAAGAGGACTTCCAGTGCCTTGGTCTTGCCGGACCCGTTGGGGCCGCGCAGCACCAGCCAGCCGCCGGCGAAGGAGAACTCCTCGTCCCGGTAGTCCCACAGGTTGATGATCCCGGCACGGGTGGGGACATAGCGGGAGGCCGGGGTGGGTGCGGGGGTACCGGCCGGGGCGGGAGCGGGCGTGCTCACGGAGTCGGGTCCTTGGTGGTGTCGTCGGCGAACAGGGCGGTCCGGGCCGGTCGTTGGGCCGGAGGTTGGGCCGGACGTTGGGCCGGACGTTGGGCCGGAAGTTGGGCCGGAAGTTGGGCCGGCGGGCGGGCCTCGGCACGGGTCTTCACCCGGGCGGTGACCCCGCGGTAGCGGGCGAGCAGGGGAAGGGCGAGGGCTCCGCCGTCGACCCGGGCGATCAGCGACATGGAGGCCAGCAGGTCGAGAGCCTGGTCGAGCAGCCGGTTCGGGTCGCCGCGCAGATCGGCCGCGAAGCCCGCACCGTACTCGCCGGTGATCTCCTTGAGCCTGCCCCGGAGCCAGGAGTCCGTGACGAAGGGATACCGGGTCTCCCCCTGCTCCTCCCCCGCCGCGTCACGAGTCTCGTACGAACCATGTGCCCCGTACGTTGCGTACGCAGCCGCCTCGTCGGGCGCGGCGAACTCGGCGATCAACGAGCGCATCGGGAGAGCGCCGTCGATACGCCGGGCGCGGGCCGCGAGGCGTTCGGCGGCAGTGGGCGCGGGCAGCAGTTCGAGGGCGTGCCGTCCGGAACGCTGCACGGCGGCGCTGATCCGGGCGGCAAGGAGCAGCGCGGCTTGCGCAACGGTACCGCCGCTGGGGAAGCGGATGTCGGACAGCCTGCCGGAGGTGTCGATGAGCGCCACGCCCTCGGCCCGCCGCTCCACCGTCAGCCCGGTCAGGCGCTCCAGGTCCTCGGCGAGGGCGGGGGCCCGCAGCTGGCCCAGGAGTTCGGTGTCGGCGTCGGCGTAGTACGCGACCGGGTTCTCCAGCACCAGGCGGCGGGCGCGGCGGGCCTGGTCGCGACGCTGGGCGGCGCGGCCGGCGGACATGCCCAGCGCGCCGGCGGAGTCGAGGAGCGCGGTGACGGAGGTCAGGTGCTGCAGGACGCGGGTCGGGTGGTGGACGGCGGTGAGGATCTCGCGGTCGATGTCGTACAGGGCCTCGGCGCGCTCGGGATCACCGGCCCAGGCGGTGGCGGAGCCGTCGGCGAGGGTGAGCGCGCCGCGTTCGGTGAGCCAGGTGACGGCGTCGACGAAGGCGTCCCGGTCGGGCTTGCGTGCGGTGTCGAGCCCGAGTCCGTCGATGCGTACGGCGTCGGCGGCGACCGCGTCGGCCAGCTCGCCCAGCGCCACCTGCGCGCCGTGGCGGCCCAGGGCCGCGAGGGTGAGGACGAGGTAGGCGTAGCGGCGGCGGTCGAAGGGGCGTCCCGCGCGGGTGAGGGCCGGGCGGGTGGCGTCCAGGCCGTCCTGGGCTCGCTGCAGCCGGGCGGTGTCGGCGGTGGTGACGAGCCGGTAGCCGAGCACCTCCATCAGATCGGTGCGCAGCTGCCCGGCCCAGCGGCGCACGGTCGCCAGCGCCGACTTGTCCGGGTACCCGGGCGTGACCAGCGGATGCCGCAGTACGAGCCGTACCGCCTTCTGGTAGTCGGCGAGTTCGAGCGGGGAGACGCCCTCGGCAACGCGGCTCATGCGGTCCTGCCTTGTTCGTGGGTCGGACTGTCCGTCGCACTGCCCGTCCAACTGCCCGTCGTGAGGTCCACAGGCCCCAAGTCACCGGGGAGGGCTTTCATGCGGTGACCTCCAGGCGCAGCCCGTCGAGATGGAGGCGGCCGCGCACGGTGTCAACGGTGGTGGAGCCCTCAGCGGGGGTGAGGGTGAGACGTACCCCGTGGGCGGCTCCGGAGGCGGCGGTGACCAGGCGGCTGGCGGGGACACGGGCGGCGAGCGCCACGTCCAGCAGGGCGAGCAGGGCCCGCGTTTCGGGCTCGTCGAGCGTCCGGCCGTACACGCCGTCCGATGCGAGGGCGTTCGCGGCACTGCGGCGCTCGGCCTGCTCCTTCAGTTGCTCGGCACGAAGCAGGGCCCGCCGGTCGTCGTTGCGTTCGATGCGGCCGGGGCCGTGCAGGGCGGGTGTGCGGCCGGACTGGACCAGGGTGCGGGCGAGTTCGACCGGTTCGGCCTCCCACCAGGACGTACGCCCCGGGATCTGCTCGGGATCGGCGTACGGGACGGCGATGTGACGGGGTGCGCCGAGTCCGAAGACCGCCTGGAACAGGGCGTGCGCGTCCTCGTCGCTCTCGCAGGAGGTGAACCACTGGGCGAGGTGGCGTAGTTGGCTTTCCCGGCTCACCCCGCCCCGGCGCGCCTCGGTGACGCGGCGCAGCAGGGCGAGGACGGAGCGGATCGCTGTGACGGTGGCGTCCTGCAGCCGCTCGGTCTCGCTGTGCTCGCGCTCCGCGAACCAGTGGACGATGCCGTCCCACCGGTGCTGCCAGTCCGCCAGGCGCTCGGCGGGGCTGCGAAAGAGCCGCTCGTCGGCCTCGGCCGCGTACTCGATCATGCGGTCCACACCGGTGGCCGCGGCCTTCTCGACTGCCTCGGCGAGCAGTGGGGCGTAGCGGCCGAGCTCCGCGGTGAACTCCCGCATGTGTGCGAGGAGCGTGTCCTTGTGGGCGAGGAACACCTCGGGCCGGGTGTCGTTGGTGCGCGCCAGGTCGCCCAGCATGAGGTAGAAGCGGGCGGCGCGCTGTGCCATCTCGTTCAGCCCGGAGTCGAGACGGCCGAGCTTGCGGTACACCTCCTCGGCGTCGCCCGCGGCGTTGGCCTCGGCCAGCGCGTGCAGGTCGCCGAGGATGTCGGGGAAGACGAGGCGGGAGAGCTGGGCGTCCTCCAGGCGCGCGCCGAGTACGTCCTCCACGGCCCGGTACGCCCGGTATCCGGCCTGGGTGAACTGGTACACATAGTGGCGGTTGCGGTACTCGGCCAGGTTCGCGGCGCGCGTCCCGTCGTACGACCGGTCCAGGATCTGCCAGTCCGCGAGCGCGTCGAGCAGCGGCTGGACGTCGCCGACGGCACCCGCGGCCAGATGGTCGGCTGCGAGCCGCTCCAGCAGTCCCACCGCGTCCGAAGCGTGCAGCAGCACCTGGTAGTTGGCGCGTCCGCGATCGAAGGCGCGCAGCAGCCACAGGTATTCGTGGCGCTTCTCGGCGGCGGCGAAGTGGAACAGCCGCAGCCGGTCGTCGAGGGAGAAAGCGTCGATGCCGAACGCACCCTCGTCGACGGGCTCCGGGGTGTCGGGCTCGTTACTCACCGATCTGGCGGCTTCCTTTGCTTCGGCCGGTACACGTCCGGCTGGACACCACCGGACCCGCACCAGTCTGCCGCACCCCGACCGGTACGGGTAAGCAGCCCTCCGGCCCGCACCACCTCTGCTAACCTACGCCCTTCTCACGCCCCCTACCTGGCGGTGGCCGCCGTAGGACCCGCCCGGCGGTCGGCTCGGAGGCGGATCGCCGAGGACGCCCCGAGCCACCCCGTCGTCGGCGTCGTCGGCGTCATCGGCTGTCCACCAGCACCGAGCCCGCCGCGTCACACCTTGTCGCGCAGCCGGACCGCCAAGGAGGTCAGCGGCTCGATCTCCTCGGTGTGGCCCAGGGCGGTCAGGCGGGAGACCGCCGCGTCGAGGCGGGCGAGGGCGGGGGCGGGGCGTTCCAGGTAAATACCCTCCACGACACCCGCGAGACGGACGCACTCAGCCCATTCGGCGGCGCGGTCCTCCTCCGGTCCCGGCTCGCCGAACGCGGCGAGGGCCTTCTCCAGGGCGGCCAGGGCGTCCTCGTACTCACCGGCGTAGGCATTGACCCGCCCGTGTTCGTAGGCCAGGGCGGTGTCCAGGGAGCGGCCGCGGGCCTCGTACTCGGCGGCGCGGGCCTCGTCGGCGATCCGGCCGGCGTCGGCGAGGTGGGCGAGGGCGTCGGCCAGGCCGTCGGGGCCCTGCTGCTGGACCTGAAGGCGGGCGAGTTCGCGCAGGCAGTTGCTGAGCTGCTCATAGCGCGGGGCCTTGGCATGGGCGGCGAGTGCCTGGTCCGCGGCCTCGCGAGCCCGGCCGAACTCGCCGGACTCGCCGAGGAGTACGGCTGTCTCCGCGGCGATCATGGCGTGGCTTCCCGGGTCGTCGTCCCAGCCTGCCGACTCGGCCGCGAGGGCGACGAACTCCGCCGCGGCAGCCTTGAGGTCCTCCCCCGCGTGCAGCGCGCGGGCGCGGGTCAGGCGCAGCTGGGCGACAAGCCGGTCGTCCAGCTCTCCGGCGGCAATGTCCGGTTCGACCAGGAGGGAGTCGAGCAGAGCGATGCAGTCCTCGACGCGGCCCAGGTCGAGGCAGAGCTGAGCCGCGTTGCTGTAGGTGCAGAACGCGTCCGTCCGGCTGCCGCGGCGCAGGTCCAGCTCCGCCGAGCGCGTCAGGTGCCGCAGGGCCTCGTCGGGGCGACCGAGGTGCATGCAGGTCTCGGCCAGATCACCGTGGAGGCGGGCGGTGTCGACCACGTCGGCCGGCCAGTCGGTGGCCAGTCGCAGGCCTTCGGCCAGGTCCGCGTGCGCGGCCTGCGCGTCCTGGAGGCCGAGCTGGAGCCGGCCACGCAGTACGAGCGTGCGGGGCAGGTGCCAGGCGGGGCCGTGCGCCTTCAGCCGGTCGAGGAGGCCGTCGACCTCGGTGACCGCGGCGGGCAGGTCGCCGGAGACGGCGTATGTGCTGGCCCGCAGCAGCAGGGCGCCGGAGATCTGCCCGACGATGTCGCGCCGGGTGGCGAACGCGTGCAGCAGGTCCACCTCGGCAAAGGCCGGCGCGACGTGCTCCTCGCTCCCGGACACCTGCAGGCGCAGGCAGAGCGTGGTCGCCCGCAGCCGCAGCATGCGGGCCTCCTGGTAAGGGGCGAGGCCGGGCGTCTCCTCGTGCAGGCGGACCATGGACGCGTGGACGGCGCTCAGTGCGGCGGCCTTCGCCTCGGACCCGTCCACGCCCTTCGCCTCGGACCCGTCCACGCCCTCCGCCTCGGCCGCGTCGGTGTCCTCCGCAGGGCTTTCGGCGGCGGCGCGCGTGGCGCAGGCGCGGGCGAGCGCCGCGTGCCCCGGCTCCCCGGCGTCGTCGTACAGGCCCGCGGCCTCCTCATGGAGGGCGGCGGCGACGGCGAACTCGTCCTTCTCGCCCGCCCGGCTCGCCTCGTCGGTCAGCAGGTCCGCGCGCAGTTGTACGAGCGGGCCCACGGCCGGGTCGTCGGGGTGGGTGTAGTCGCGGGCGGTGACGAGCGTGCGCAGCTTCGCCCAGCACGCCTGTGCGTCCGGGTGCCCCTGCTCGTCCAACGCCCGTGCCTGGAGAATGAGTTCGGGCAGCGACTCCGGGACGGCGGCGGTCGTACGGGTGGCCGGCGCGGCAACCGGGGCGGCCGGGGTCACGTCGTCGAGGCTGCGGGTGCGCAGGGCCAGTTCCAGCGAGTCCAGGAGCGGGGCACGATCGAGGCGGGCCCTGTGACGGTCGGTGTGGGCCGTGGTTCCGTTGCGGGCGTCGAAGCGGGCGGCGAGGTCGTCGGCGCGACCCCGCACCTCGGCGCGCAGGCCGGCCACCGTCCAGGTGCGGCCCGCGTATCCGGCGGCGGGCAGTTCGCCGTGACCGAGGCGCTCGACGCGCTGGAGGAGGACCTCCACGCCGGTGAGGAAGTCGAACAGGTCCAGCGGCGAGTCCACCTCGTCGAACAGGCTCCGATTCTCGGCGAGCAGTTCCAGGCCGCGTGCCTCGTTGCCGGTCAGCGCGCAGAACTCCAGGTGCCGGCCGACCTCTCCGGACATCGAGGGGTTGCGGCGGCAGCCGCGGTAGCCGGCGAGGTGCAGTTCGCGGGCCCGGTCGATGCGGCCGGTGCGCAGCAGGGGCAACAGCGCGTACGAGACGGAGCGGGCCGGCTCCTCCTGGCAGGATTCCTTCCCGGCCAGGACGGGCTCCCAGGCGCCCAGCGCCCGCTCGTCGTCGCCCGCCGCGAGGTGGTACAGGGCGAGCTCGCAGATCTCGCAGGCCTCGCAGTCGCTGAGCGGGGTCCGGGGGCGGCCCGCCCACAACTCGTAGGCGAGGGTGGTGTCCTCGCCGACGTGGGCGGCGAGCTGGTACGCCTGTCCGTAGTAGGGCTGGAGGCCCAGGCCGGCCTTCTCGTACCGGTCGCGCATCTCCGTCAGCCACTGGCGCAGGCTGGCCAGCGGCATCTCGGGCAGCGCGCGCAGGGCGTTGGACACCCACTTGAACCGCCAGAACAGCGTGTGGCGCCGACGCTCGTCGAAGACGTCGGGCTGCTCGTCGAACAAGGTGAGCAGGCGGGCGAAGACGACGGGCGACTTCCGGGGTTCGGAGCCGTAGGTGTACGCCTCCTGGAGTTCGAAGAGCGCGTGGACGAGCGGGACGGGCTCCGCGAACTGCTCGGCGGCGTCAACGAGTTCCTCGGCGGTGACGGTGCGGGTGCGGCCGTAGGGGCGCCGGTCGTTCTCCTGAAGCGCCTGGTACAGCTCGTCGGTGGTCTGAGGTGTGGTCGGCATCGTCAGCTGTCCTTGCGGAGGGCGTGGGCGAGAAGGTCGAGGAAGGAGCGGTTGATGAGGCTCGATTCGGCGGGCCTGAGCGGGCGCCGGGACAGCAGCGCGGCCTGCCCGTAGAGGGCTTCGGCGCTGGTGCGGGCCAGCTCGGGCTCGTCGATGGCGACGGCGGCGCGAACCAGCGGGTTGAGCTGGTTGAGGATCAATTGGGCCCGCGGGGCCTCCTGGCGCAGGGCGCCGAGGATGTCGCCCCACAGGCCGCCCTCCTGCTCACGGGCGAGCTGGGAGCGAGTGCGCTCGTGCCGGGCCTCGCGGCTGTCGACGAGGAGGGCGGGGGCGGAGGCGGGCTGGAAGGTGCGCAGCGCGACGTCGCAGTCGAAGACAGCGAGGGCGTCGCGGGCCAGGGCGAGGTAGGCCACGGCGGCCAATTCCGTCTCACGGTCGACGGGGTCGAGGTGGGCGGTGAGAGTCGCCGGGTCGAGGTCGGCGACGCTGACCTCGGACCTGATCTCGGGCAGCCGGTGGACCAGTTCACGGTCGTATGTGTAGCCGCCGTTGACGACGCCGAGCCCGGCGGCCGAGGCGATCGCCGCGACCTGCCGGAACTCCTCCACGCTCGACGTCACGAGCACGGTGCGGTGGGTGCGCGCGAACTCGTCGAGGGTGGTGTGCCCGTCGGTGGTCTCGAACGGCAGCCAGGGCAGCAGCATCCGCAGGATCTCGTCGTCGTGCACCGCGAGCGACTTCACGGCCAGGTGGTGGGCCTGGAGGAAGCGGGCGAGCAGGTCCGGGTCGCTGGCGGCGGCCCGGGCAATCCACGCGCGCAGCCGCTCGGCGAGGGCGTCGCGAACGGCGGCGAGTGTGTCGTCCTCGTACAGGGACTCGCGGGACGCCGTCGGACGCAGGCTCTCGGCGTCGACGACGCAGCGGACGAAGAACGCCCACTCGGGCAGGATCTCCTCGGCCTGCTCGGACAGCAGCATGCCCTTGACGTGCACGCGGTGGCCGTGGCGGCGCCCGGCCGGCACCGCCTCGGGCAGCACGCACGCGATGCCCTTCAGGCCTACGGCCGGCAGGTCCAGCTCGATGGTGTCCAGCGGTGTGAACCCGAAAACCTCCTCGCCGTACGCGGCCAGCGCGCGGGAACGGGCTCCCGGGGTGGGGTACGTACGTGCCCAGGGTGCGGGCTCGGGGTTGACGGATGTGCCCGGGCCGCCCGTGCCGTCGTCGAAGGTCACCGGGTGGCGCAGCAGGGAGCCGAAGTGCCGGGCCAGCGCGTGCACCTGCACCGGCCGGGTCCACTCGCCCGTGTCGGCGCGCGGCGTCAGCGTGACGGTGGTACCGGGCCGGGGGCGGGCGGATGCGGGCAGGGTGCGGACGGTGTAGCTGCCGTCGCCGCGTCCCCGCCACTCCACGGTGGGCGCGTCGGGGGTGCGGGCGGAGCGGCTCAGGACGTGGATCTCGTCCGCGACCAGGAAGCAGGAGAGCAGGCCGATTCCGAACTGGCCGATGAAGTCGGCGCGTTGCTCGGCGATCCGTTCGGCACGCTTGCTGCTGCGGCCGATCGTGGCGAGGAAGGTGTGCACGTCGGCCTCGGTGAGACCGACGCCGTCGTCCTCGACGCGTACCACTGAACCGTCGGCGTACAAGCAGATGCCGAAGGCGTCGGCGGGGGCGTGCGGTTCGAGGCCGTGCCGGGCGGTCAGCGCGTCCACCGCGTTCTGCAGGAGTTCGCGCAGGTAGACGCGAGGGCTGGAGTACAGGTGGTGGGAAAGGAGATCGACGAGGCCGCGCAGATCCACCTGGAAGGTGCGATCGTCGCCGGTCGGGGTCGCTGCGGTGTCGGGCAAAGTCATCGGGCAGTCCGAGGTGAGAGGGACGACAGGTGGCGGGAGGGACCGGGATCGGCGTGCACTCAGACGCGGCGGTGGCGGCGGGCGAACTGCTTCTCGGGCTCCGCGAAATATTCCCAGGGCCAGCTGGTGTAGGCGCCGTCGAGCGCCTGGAAGACGCGCCGGACCGTGTGGCGCTCACCAGCCAGCGACAGGGCCATGGCGAACATGTTGAAGTCGTGCTGCCATCCCGGGCGCCGCGCGTAGGCGGGGTGCAGGATGCTGTGGTCGGCCGCGTCCCGCAACTCTGCCTGGATCTCGGGAGTTTTGAGGCAGTCGGCATGGTCCGACTCGACCCATTCCTCGATGTGCGCCATGGCGATCACACAGCCGAGCCGGTGCCCCTGCGGGGCACGGGCGAGCGCGTCGCGGGCGAACGCCATGGCCTGGCCCGGCTCGCCGCCCCAACGGGGCTGCAACTGCGACAGCCATTCGACATGGATATCCAGGTCCAGCGGCTCGCGTCGCAGGGCGGCGTCGAACCGGGTCTCGTTGACGGAAGGGCCCAGCGACATGCCGCGGCCGGAAGTGAGAAGGCGGCGCCACGGCGTGACCCACTCCGGCCGCAACTCGGCGGCTTCGAACAGCTGCTCCTCGGCAATGTGGAGCCGCTCGTGGAAGACCCGCCACTGCTCCTGCGTGACGTTCACGGCACGCGCGGCGGTACGCGCCTCCCAGCCCCAGTTGATATAGCGCGTCCCGGATATCAGCAGGGCCGTCGCCCGATGCTCCTTGTCCTCCTCGACGGCCCGGCCGATCCAGTCCTGCACACCGTCCAAGTCGGCCAGCTCACCCAGAACTTGGTGGTCGCGACCGAGATCGAAGGGGACCAGCGCCGCCTTGACCGCCTCCCAGTCACCCGCGTCGGCCGCCTCCACCAGCGCGAGCACCCGCTGGTCCCCGAGCGCGCGCAGCGTGTACATCCCGCTCTTCTGCCTGCGCGGAACGGGAAGGGCGTGCGGATCCGCCGCCGGCCTCTCCCCACGCCCACCGAACAGCTTGCCGAACATGCCGCGCCCTCCCCTGGTCCCGCGTGATCGTCCCGTGCAGCATAAGCCGCCCCACCGACATTGCTTCCACAGGGTTTTCACGAGTGCTTCACGCATCCGGTCCCGTCCCCGTCCCGGTCCCGGTTCCACCCTCTCGCCCTCTCGCCCTCTCCCTGTCCCCTCGTCGGCACCTCTACGAATTCCCGCTCATGCTCAAGCGGTCGTGGGCCCTGGCGGCTCGAGCATGTGGACGAGTGGGCCGAGGACGACACGGCGCAGGGTGCGGCTGCCCTCGAAGCGAGGGCCGGCACCGTGGTCGAGGCGAGCGGCATGAATCCCGAGACTGTGCGGCACTGGCAAGCGGACGCCAACTCCTTTCTGCAGGCACTGGTACGTGATCCTCGCCTGTGACATGGCCGGACCAGCCCGACGTTCCGGACGGGTCGCGATCACGCAACGGCCCCTGCCACCTGGGCAGCACCGCGTATTCGCCGTGTTGCCGCCGCGAGGCGCGGCGGCCGGCCCCGGTGGGATGGAGAAGGGGCGGTTTTCGGCCGGGCGGCCGAAGGGCGACGGAAATTCTCGGCCGGTTCTGTATTACGGTGCTGGAATTCACAGGATCTCGCTGGGGGAGAAGCGTTGAGCGCTCGAATTCTGGTCGCCGAGGATGACGAAAAGCAGTCTCGGCTGATCCGGATTTATCTGGAACGGGAGGGCAATGCGGTGCAGGTCGTGGCCGACGGTCGCGCTGCATTGGAGAAGGCGCGGTCGATCCGGCCCGATCTGATCGTGCTCGACGTAATGCTTCCGTACGTCGACGGACTCGACGTGTGCCGCATCCTGAGAACCGAGCCGGGCACCGAGGACGTCCCCATCCTGCTGCTGACCGCCCGCACGACCGAGGAGGACATGCTCCTCGGGCTCGACCTTGGCGCGGACGACTACCTCACCAAGCCCTACAGCCCGCGCGAACTGACCGCGCGGGTACGGGCGCTGCTGAGGCGGGCCAAGAAGTCGGCGTCGGCCGGGACGACGCTGCTGCGGGTCGGCGAGATGGAGCTGGACACCGCGCGGTTCGAGGTCCGGGTCGCGGGTCGGCCGGTGGCGCTGACCTCGAAGGAGTTCTCCATCCTGGAGTCACTGGCCCGCGAGCCCGGGCGGGTCTTCACCCGGGCCCAGATCATCGAGCGGGTCTTCGGCTTCGACCAGGACGTGCTGGAGCGGACTGTCGACGCGCACGTGATGAACCTGCGGCGGAAGCTGGAGGCACCGGGGAGCCCACGGCTACTGGAGACGGTGTACGGACGGGGCTACCGGCTCGCGGATGAAACCTGAGCGGCTCCGGGGCGCCGGACGTGCGCGGCTTCGAAGCGCCGGGACCTGAGCGGTTCAGAGGGCCGGGACCGGGCGCGCGCCCAGGACGATGGTGAACGTCGTGCCCACCCCGACCGTGCTTGCCACGTCAATGGTGCCCTGGTGGTCGGTCACGATCTGCCGGGCGATCGACAGGCCGAGACCGCTGCCGCCGGTTGCCCGGCCCCGTGACGCGTCCGCCCGCCAGAAGCGGTCGAAGAGGTGCGGCAGGTGCTCCGCCGGTATCCCCTTGCCGGTGTCCCGCACCTCGACGACGGCCAGCTCGCCGCGCGGGACGAGGGCCAGCGTCACGCGCCCGCCGGACGGCGTGGCGCGCAGCGCGTTGCCGACGAGGTTGCCGACGACCTGGCGGAGCCGGTCCGCGTCAGCGGTCACGTACACCGGGTGCGGGGCCTCCACCTCCAGCGCCACGCCCGCCGTCCCGGCGTTGGCGCGGTGCGCGGTGCGGGCGGCTTCGAGGAGGTTCCGCAGATTGACCTCGGAGCGGTGGTAGGTGAGCGCGCCGACCTCGGCGAGCGCGAGGTCCTGAAGGTCGTCCACGATCCGCTGCTGGAGCAGCGCCTCCTCGTGGAGCGAGTCGAGCAGTTCGGGCGTCGGCTCGACGACCCCGTCCCGCAGGGCCTCCAAGTAGCCGCGCAGGTTGGCGAGCGGGGTGCGCAGCTCGTGCGCGATGTCGCCGGTGAGGCGGCGCTGGCGATCCTCGCCGGCCTGGATGGAGTCGGCCATGCGGTTGAACGCCCTGCCGAGCTGGGTGATCTCGTCCTGCCCGTAGACCGGCACGCGCCGCTCCAGATCCCCCTCGCCGAGCCCCTCGGCGGCGAGCGTCATGGCCCGCACGGGCCGCAGCACGGCCCGGCTCAGCAGCAGCGCCCCGAGGATCGCGGCGAGCGCGACCCCGACGGCGACGGCGACGGTGGGGGCGGCGGCGATCGTGGGCGGGGACTCGTCCTGGTACCCGAGGCGCACTTCGAGGCGGGGCGGGGCGACGGAGGCGGTGCGTTCGTTGAAAACGCGCTGGAGGCAGGGGACGAGCGGCTGGACGGGCTCGCATGCCTCAGCCGCGGCCAGATCCCGGGCTTGCTGCGGATCGCGGGCGGGCTGCGGCTCCTTGCACTGGGCCGGCCGGCTCTCGACGGCGACCACGGGGATGCCCATGCGGTCGGTGCGGACCGTCACCTCCGCCCCTGCCCGGGTCAGGCACGCCGCGTCGGCCGCTGCCGCACGGTATCCGACGATCGCCACCACGGTCAGCTTCTCGACGGCGCTCGGCACCAGGCCCTGGTCGAACCGCAGCACCGGGCGCGGGTCGACCAGAACCGGGGGCTGGCTGCCCAGCGGGCGCGGCTCGCGGCCCGCGAGGGTGTCAGAGTCGGCGAGCAGGACGCCGGTCTCCGTGGCGACCCGGACGCGCTGCCCGGTGTCCCTCGACAGCGCGTCCACTGCCGGTGCGAACCCGTCCCAGGTGCCGTGCGCGAAGCCGTACGCGCGCAGCTCGCCGATGACCCGGGAGACCTCCTCCTGGCCGGCCGCGACGGCCTCCTGCACCTGCCGGTTGGCCTGCCGCAGGGTGAGCCAGGCGGTGGCGGCCGTGGCAGTCACGGCGATCAGCATCAGCACACCGAGCACCCGAAGTCGGAAGCTCATCGCGTGCTTCCCACCCCGGACTTCGGGACGTGCGCGCTCAACGGGACTCCTTCGGTCGGGTTTCCCAAACTACGGGACGGTCGCTGGGCTGCGGGGATGTGATCCACAAGAGCGTGGAATCGGCCAATGCGCCTCAGGAATGACGGATTTTCATTCAAGTCACTTTAGGAACTCAGATACGGAAAGTGGCCATTCGGCAGCGGAACGATTACTTCAGGAACGTCGGCGGGTGATCGTACTTACGCCGCTCGCACTCCGGTTGGTGCGAAGTCCGCTGCATTTCCCCTGGGTTCCGTCAGGTTCCTGGGTGCAGCGCTGACGAACGACACTATTGGGGTTTCCAAATAAAGCGTCGACTCGCAGCAATTCTTCCCGCCGTCGCCATGGCCGCCCTGGCCGTCCCGATGGTCACCGCCACCCCGGCCGCTGCGCACGCCAACTGCGGCACCGGCGCCTCGGACAAGGACGGCGGTTCGTGAGGCAAGTGGGCCAACGGCGCCAACGAGCGCAACGACTCCAGCACCAGCTGTGGCATCAACGGTGTGGCCTACTCGACCCAGACGCTGGACTACCACTGCTGCACGGTGGGCAACGACGGCTACACCTGGACGTTCGCCCGCAACGTAAACACCGGGCAACCGGGCTGGATCCGTGATCACGTACTGCTCCACAGCGGCTCGTACGTGTACTGCGGCTTCTGACCCCGCTCCAGGCGCTGTCCGGCTCATGTGCCGGACAGCGCCTCTGTCGGTGACAGCCTGCTCGCCCGGACCGCCGGGTACAGACCGGCGATCATGCCGATGAGCAGCGTCGAGCCGATGCCGGCCGCGCTCGCCCAGGCCGGGACGACCGTCGGCCAGTCCCGGCTGAAGGCGTACCCTGCCGTGATCAGCGTCCCGAGCACGGTTCCGCCGAGGCCGCCGATCAGCGACAGCAGCAGGGACTCCGTCACGAACTGGGTGCGGATCTGGCCCTTCGTGGCCCCCAGGGCCCGGCGCAGACCGATCTCCGGCCGGCGTTCCAGACCGAGATGACCATGGTGTTGCCGACGCCGACCCCGCCGACCAGGAGCGCGACGCCGCCGAGGCCGAGCAGCAGGCCGGTGAGCGCTGACTGGGTCGCCTCGCGGGCCGCGAGCGCGTCGGAGGGCCGGGAGATCTGCACCTCGCCGGGCTTCGCGGGATTGGCCGTGGCCGGGAGCACCGCCCGTACCGACGTGACCTGGCTGTCCTCCGCCCGGACGTAGATCGTCGACGGATGCCCGTCGAAGCGGAGGTACGTCCTGGCCGCAGGCCAGCCGACCAGCGCGGCGCTGTCGAGTTCCGGTGCGAGCGGCACCTGATCGAGGACGCCCACCAGCGAGAACCAACGGCCGCCGAGCCAGACCCGGGTGCCCGGGGTGTACACGTCGAGCCGCTGGGCGGCGGTCGCGCCGAGCACGACGGCCGGGTACTTCTCCGTCGCGGAGTCCAGCCAGCGGCCCTTGCGGACGTGACCGCCGACGGCCGGGAGCAGGTCGGAGCCGGCCGCCAGGACGTCGAGGGAGCCGGTGCGGCCGATGGCGATGCGGTCATTGCGGTAAATGTGCGCCCCCGTCGACCCGGTGGCGGCGACCTGCTGCACGGGCGGGACCCGCCCGATCATCGCCACGGACTCCACGGGGAGCTTGGCCTTGGCGCCGTCGAGAGTCTCTCCCGGGGCGACCCGCAGCAGGTTCGTGCCGAGTGCGTCGAGCCGGCGGTCCACCTCCGCCTGTCCGGAGCCTGAGATGCCGACCACCGCGATCACGGCGGCAACGCCGATGGCGATGCCGAGGGCGGACAGGAAGACCCGCAACGGGCGGGCCCGCAGACCGGTGCCGCCGAGCCGGACGACGTCCGCGGGACCGAGCCGGGCGGCGCGCAGCCTGGCCTGCGGCCGTGACGGTTCCCGAGCCCCGACGGCCGGGGACTCGGGCGTCAGTGCACGGATCTGGACGGTCTCGGGGTCCGCCTTCCCGCTGTCCTGCCGGGAGGAGTCGGTCGTGTGGTCCGTCACCGGGGCGCCCCGATCGTCGTGCTCTGTGCGATGTCGGCGACCAAGCGGCCGTCGCGCATCTCGATGCGGCGTGGCAGCCCGGCGGCGATCTCACGGTCGTGGGTGATGACGACGACGGTCGTGCCTGCGGCGTTCAGCTCGCGCAGCAGGGTCAGCACCGCCGCGCCCGACGTCGAGTCGAGGTTGCCGGTCGGCTCATCCGCCAGCAGCACCGACGGTTCGCCGACCACGGCGCGGGCCACGGCGACGCGCTGGCGCTCGCCGCCGGAGAGCTGATGCGGGAGGTGGTGAACGCGGTGGCTGAGCCCGACCCGTTCCAGGGCGGCCGACGCTTTGGCCCGGCGCCGGCGCATGGGCACGCCCGCGTAAAGCAGTCCGTCCGCGACCGAGTCCAATACAGGGACGCCCACGGCCAGGTGAAACTGCTGGAAGACGAAGCCGATCCGGGTGGCCCGCAGCGCGGAGACCTCCCGGTCCGACAGGCTCGCGACGTCGTGGCCGTCGACGAGGATCCGGCCCGCGGACGGGCGATCGAGGCTGCCCATGAGGTTGAGCATGCTCGACTTGCCTGAGCCCGACGGGCCGACGATCGCGACCAGTTCGTCCCGCTCGATGCGCAGGCTCACGTCGCGTACGGCGGCCACGCCGCCCGGATAGATCTTGGAGACCGCGTCGAACTCCACGACAGTCGTCGCGTCGCCGCTCACTCGGGGATCCTCACCTTCATGCCCTCGCGGACCGCGGCACCGCTGACCTCGACGTTGCCGTCGGCGAACAGCCCGGTCTTCACAGCGACGAATCGGCCGTCCGCGGTCTCCAAACCGTGTCCGCCCTCGGCGAGGGCGACGAGCGCGGAGACGGGGACGGTCAGCGCGTCCTTGACCTCCTTGCCCACGTACTCGACCGTGACGGGTCCGCTCTCCAACTGACCGACGGCCTTCTGGTCCTTGATAGTGACGGTCACCGGGATCGTGGCGGGCCGGCCCAACCCGCCGCCCTCGCCTCCGCCGCCGCCCCCCTCGGGCGCGGTCGCCTGCTTGCCGATCGCCGCCACTTCGCCCTGCACAGGGTTGCCGTTGGGCAGCTTGACCGCGACGCGCGCGCCGCGGACAGCCCAAGCGGCTTCTGCGGCGGAGGCGTTGACGGTCACCTTACGGGCCGTTCCGGTGTACGTGAGGGTGTTCTCCCCGACGGCGGAGCCGAGCCGGGTGCCGGGCTGGCCGATCCGTACCTTGCTCGCGGAGTAGATGACGTCGCCCACATCGACCGTGCCGGTCTGGGCCACACCGAGCGACTTCTGCCAGCGCTTGACGGCGTCGGCCGTGCCGCTCGTGAACTGCTCGTCCACGGTGAAGCCGGTGTAGCCCAGGGCGGCGAGATTCGTCTCGAACTGCATGACATCCATGCCCTTGAGTTCGCGCGGCGCCCGGGAGGAGCCGGGGTCCCACCTGGTTCCGGTGCCCCCCGGCGCCGTTGATCCAGAGGGATTCGGGGACTTGCCGTCCCCGCCTCCGTCACTCTGCTGCTGCTCGTCCGAGTTCCGATCGTCGGAGCCCTGCTCGTTCTCCTGGGCCGTCAGCCCCAGGGACCGGTACATCGGCAGGCTTCCGTACATCAGGACCACCGGCCGGTCGTCGACCCGGAGCAGCTCGTCGCCGCGCTCGACCGTGGCGCCTGTCTCGGGCAGCCAGGTCACGGTTCCCTGTGCCTTGATGGGCAGCGGAAGCTCCGTACCGTATCCCAACTGGCCGTCTACCGTGGTGCGTTCGGTCAGCGTCACCCGGGTCACCGGGACGACGGAGCCGGACCGGGGTGGTGCGCTCGGTTCTTCGTCCTCCCCGCCGCCGAGTCCGAGCGCGCCGACCACGGCGACCGCCGCCACAACGACCACGGTGGAGGCGATCAGCGCCGTACGCCGACCCCGCCTGCCGCGCGGCGGCGGCGTGGAAGCCGTTCCGGGCTCGTCATCGATATGCGTCACCGTCTCGGCCACCGTCAGCCCTTGCCCGCCGGCGGGTTGGTCGGGGCGCCGATGATGGGTGCGCAGGTGCGCGTCGCGCGCTGCGCACCGGCCGAGCTCTGGTTCCACTCCGGCGCACCGGAGTTGTTATCGCCGCCGTAGCCGTCGGGGCCCGGGTCAGGGAAGTCCGGGGCGCCGTTCTTCTGCATGCACTCGGCGTATTCGCGCTTGGCCTTGATCTGCTCGGGAGTGAGCTCGGGCCGGTTGGCCGCCTCGACACTCTCGGGGACGGCGGGCTTCTTCGCGGAGCACCTCTTCGCCGCATCGATGAACTTCGGGTTCTTTTTGAGGGCGAGACCCTGACCGGAGAGGTCGACCTGCCCGGTCTCGTCCGGGTCGGGGACGTCGACGCCGTTGTCGCGCATGCACTTCACCCACTCGCGCTGGCCCTTCACGTACGCGGCCAGTTCGTCCTCGCCGCCACCCCCGCTGCCGCCACCGGTTGCCCCCGTCGAGGCGGACTTGTCGGCACCGCCCGCCGAAGGAACCTTCGCAACCTCGTCGTCGTTGCCGCAACCGGTCAGCGCGAAGGCCAGGACCGACGCCGTCGCGGCCAGTAGTACCCGGTTCGTCCTCATCGGTTCTCCCGCTCCTCCTGTCGCACCCGGCCGCGGGTGCGACAGGCAGGGTGACCGTAGGCCGGAGGCCATGAAGAACTTTTGAAGAACCTGTCACGCAATCATGCGATCCTCCCTCTCCGGCGAGGTCAGCTCCTGGCCGGGGGTGCGTCACTCGGGACCCGTTGCCGCCGACGGCCGCGCGGTGGCGCTTCGCGCGCTGTGCGCCTCGGCCCGCGCATCCGATCCCAAGACGGACAGCGGCTACCGCGTGGTCGCACTCGACGACGACACCGTCGACGTCCTGAAGCGGCACCGCGAACGGCAGGGCGCGGACCGCGAGGAGTGGGGCTCAGCCTGGGTCGAGACCGGCCATGTGTTCACTCAGTAAGAGGTTCCTGGCTCCACCCCGGCAAGGTGACCGACCTCTTCGAACGCCTCGTCGCCGCCTCCGCCTTCCTCCGATCCGGCTGCACTCTCTGCGCCACGGAGCGGCCACTCTCATGCTGGTCGCCGACATCGACATCAAGATCGTGTCTGACACGCTCGGGCACAGCGACACCCGGATCACGCGGGACATCTACCAGAGCGTCCTGCCGCAGGTGGGCAGGAGCGCCGCCGAGGCGACCGCGAAACTGGTCCCCCTTCAACGCGAGGCCGAGGCCGAGAAGGCGGCACGTAAGGCCGCGAAGAAGGAGAAGGCTAAGAAGGCCGCAGCCAAGAACGCCGACAGGGCCAAGGGCCGCAAGCCGAAGAACAAGGCGAAAGCCCAGGCCAAGGCGGACAAGGAGGCCGCGCGCCGAACGCCCAAGAAGTAGGTCTCTGAGCGGCTCCGCTCACGCATCGCTCACGCAAGCAAAGTCACAGCGTCCCAGCCGTGCCGGCGGTCTACGTATTCGGGCGCCGTCGGGTCATGACAGCACTGCTCAACTATGCACAGACAGGCACAGACACTGAGCAGGCAGGCGCAAGGCGGGCCTGGTACTGCGCCCACGTACCGTTGCGCGCGGACCGGTCTCCGGCATACGCACCTGGGGGAAGGAGCGATCCTGCCCTGGACGAGTCCCACGACGTGGTGGACAAGTGGCTGAAGCACGCAGCCTCACGCTCTAGCCCACGAGAGCGTGGATCGCCGCCACGAAGTTGAACACCGCCGGCAGGACGAAGACACTCCCGACCACGATCCATCCAGTCCCGGCGACGCGGCGGCCCCGGCTCAGCGGGGGCGGCGGAATCAGCTGATTCCCCACTCTCACCGTCTCGTTCGGGGCGATCAGGCTGCGCCCGGTGCGGCGCTGTCTCCACCCCAACCATATGAAGACGACCGCGGCCATCGCCGTGAAGGCGGCGAGTTGAAGATGCTCACTCGGTGAGTCGGCGCCGGCAAGCGTCACGGTTACGTACGACACAAGACCCCCCAGTGGATCAGCGTGGGTGAATCACCTCACGACGGTTTAACCATGTCAAGCGGATTCGGCCGTACTTACGGCACCCCCAACACGCTTTCCAACTGTCCGCGTGGCCGTTCAGGAGCGTCCTCAAGGTTCACGAGGCAGCTCAGACGGGGTGCGCGTACGGCGGTGAACGGTGGCAGCCGTCAGCGCACTGGACAAGAACCAGGACAACGAGCAGCGCGGAGAGAGCCCGTCTCGCTACGGCGACTCGACCAGCTCTGTCGTTTTGGTCCCGCCGAAGCCCGCCCCGCGCGATGATATGCGCATGACTGGGGGTAGTTCAGACAAAAGCCAAGGTCATACCCGTGATTCCGGGTGGTTCTGCGGTTCCCTCCCTCCGGAGGGGAGACCCGTCTGAACCGCTCCCGACAGCACCGAGCCGAGCCACGCGAGAAGCGAAGGAGCGAGATCATGTATGGCTGCGAGGGATGCGGGCGGTCCCGGCAGGGGTTGTTCTTCGGCTCCGGGATTGGTGAAGGGAAGTGGTGGTGCTGGCACTGCCAGAGCACCGACCAGAGGGAACTGATCAGCTCTCTAGATGACCGTGCCCGGGGCGTGCTCAACCGCGACGCCGGCGGCGTGGGCTGGCCCTACGGCCCGAACATCTACGTCCAGATGCGCGCGGACCTGCTGGACTGGGCGGACCGGCACGACGTCAAGATTGGCAAGACGGGGTGTTCGTCCGGGCTCCATTGGCTGGACAAGGGCCGCTGCGCCAAGCGGGATTGCCGCGACGTGCCGGGGTTCTACGATCACACGACCACGTGGCTTTCCCGGACCACCGGCAGGCCCGCTCTGGTCTTCACTCAGCCGTACAAGCAGGTGGACCCGGCCGAGGTTTGGGAGTCCATCAGCGACTACCCGTCGCTCACAGCCGAGGTCGGGCCGGACAGTTGGTACGGCGCACGCACCACCGGTGTCTACATCTGGAATGACGGCAACCGCTCCGAGGCTGTCCGGCCGCCCCGTTAACCGCGCAACTGGTCCAAGACCCGCAACGACATCATCCCGGGGGTCGGTCAACACCGGATCGACAAGCTGCAACCCGAGCACCTGGAGCGGATGTACCGTGCCCTGCTCGACGCCGGGCATGCCCCCCCTCCCACGTGGTGAAGGTGCATCGCATCTTGTCGAGGGCTCTCAAGATTGCCCACCGCCGCCGCATCATCGCCGAGAACGCCGCAACCCTCGTGGATTCCCCGAGCGTCGACGAGATGGAGGCCAATCCATTCACGAAGGAAGAGGCCAAAGCGTTCCTCGAAGCAGCCGCTCAGCGTCCCACCTTCATGCGGTGGATCGTGGGCGTCGGCATGGGGTTCAGGCAGGGCGAGACCCTCAGTCTGCGGTGGTCGTACGTAGACCTGGAGGCGGAGCTATTCCGGCCCGAGTGGCAACTTCAGCGCCTCACCTGGCGCCACGGCTGCGACGAGGCTCACGCCTGCGGCTCGCGCCTTCACCGCTTCGAACCCTGTCCACCGGCCTGCACCACACACAAGGGCTACAAGCGCGGTTGCCCGAAGCCATGCGCCAAGACGTGCACGAGCCATGCGAGCGCGTGCCCGCAGCGCAAGGGGGGCGGTCTCGTCTTCACGCGCCCCAAGACGAAGAAGAGCCGAAATGCCGCCCCGATCCCGCCCGTGTTCATCTCCCTCCTTCACGACCACAAGGCCCGGCAGGAGGCAATGCGGGCCGCAGCAGGCGAGCTGTGGCAGGAGTACGACGTCGTGTTCTCACGGCCGGATGGGCGCCCCCTTGACCCACGCGCCAACTACGAAGAGTTCAAGGAACTGCTCGGGGAAGCTGGGATCGACGACCGCCGCTTGTACGACGGAAGTCGCCACACGGCCGGCACGATCCTGAATGAGTTGGGCGTAGACATGCCCACGATCATGGAGATCCTTCGACACACCCAGATCAGTCAGACCCGGCGGTACGTGAAGGGTCGGTCCCACCTATCGAAGGACGCCATGCGTCGCATGGGCGAGTTCTTCGTTCCCGCGCCCCCGAAGGCGAATCCAGGCCCCACTGAGACCAGAACTGAGACCGTCGGCACTCGCGCGGCCCGCGCCCGACGTCGCCGCCGCATCCAGTAAAAGCAAAAGCCCCAGGTCACGGCGAGTGAGTCCTGAGGCTTCCACAGAGCCGCCTTCGGGATTCGAACCCGAGACCTACGCATTACGAGTGCGTTGCTCTGGCCAACTGAGCTAAGGCGGCACACCCTGTCGCACCATGGTGCGATCAGCAGCGTCGCCAAGTCTACACAGTTTCCAGGGGTGCTCCGTACCAGCCCGGCTCCGGGCCGTTTTCGCAGGTCAACGGGGGACCGGATGGGATCAGGAGCACATCGTGCCGTCGGTTGGCGGGGTGCCGTCCAAGAGGTAGGTGTTGATCGCCGTGTCGATGCAGTCGCTGCCGCGGCCGTACGCCGTGTGGCCGTCACCGCGGTAGGTGAGGAGGGTGCCGGAGGAAAGCTGGCTTGCCAGGGACTCGGCCCACTTGTACGGGGTGGCGGGGTCGCGGGTGGTACCGACCACGACGATCGGGTCCGCGCCCTTCGCCTCGGTGCGGTGGGGGGTACCGGTGGGCTGGACCGGCCAGTGGGCGCAGTTCAGGGCGGCCCAGGCGAAGGCCCTGCCGAAGACCGGGGATGCCTTCTCGAAACTGGGAAGTGCCTGGGTGACTTCTTCGGTGCCGGCGAAGGCGGGTGGCAGATCCAGGCAGTTCACGGCGGCGTTGGCGAACATCAGGTTCGCGTACGTGCCGTTCGGTTCGCGTTCGTAGTAGCTGTCCGCCAGGGAGAGCAGGCCGGAGCCGTCGCCCTTCTCGGCGCCGGTGAGGGCCTCGCGGAGCTGGGGCCAGGCCGACTCGTCGTACATGGCAGCGATGACTCCCGTGGTGGCGAGGGATTCGGTGAGCTCGCGGGAGGCGCCGGTGGGGATCGGTTTGGCGTCGAGGTCGGCGAAGAGTTGGCTCAACCGGGTGGCCGCGTCGGCGGTGGATGTGGTGCCGAGCGGGCAGTCCGCCTTCTTCACACAGTCCGCGGCGAAGGCCTGGAACGCGGTCTCGAAGCCCGCGGTCTGGTCGCGGTTCGCGTCGACGGCGGAGAGCGACGGGTCCATCGCACCGTCCAGGACCAGGCGGCCGACCCGGGCGGGAAAGAGCTCGGCGTACGCCGCGCCGAGGTAGGTGCCGTAGGACGCCCCGACGTAGTGCAGCTTCTCGTCACCGAGCAAAGAGCGCAGCATGTCCATGTCGCGGGCCGTCTCGACGGTGGAGACATGCGGAAGGATCTCGTCGGAGCGCTGCTCACAGCCGCTTGCGAACTGCTTGTAGGCGCCGCTCAGCTCGGCGACCTCGGTGGCGCCGTCCGGGGTCTGGTCGACCTGCGTGTAGGCGTCCATCTGCGGACCGGTGAGGCACTCGACGGGCTCGCTGCGGGCCACTCCGCGCGGGTCGATGGCGACCATGTCGTAACGGGCCCGGACCTGGGCAGGGTAGCCGATGGCCGCATAACTCTGGAGATAGCCGATGGCCGAAGCGCCGGGGCCGCCCGGATTCACCAGGAGGGAGCCGATCCGCTCGCCCGGTCCGGTGGCCTCCTTGCGGGTGACGGCCAGCTCGATGTCACCGCCGTCCGGCTTCGCGTAGTCCAGGGGCGCCTTCATCGTCGTGCACTGGAATCCCTCGGCGCCGCAGTCCCGCCACCTCAGCTGTTGCGCGTAGTACGACGTGAGCGCGGCGGGGACGGACTGGGCGAGCGGCGAGGAGCTCGTCGAACTGTCGCTGCTGCAGCCGGAGATGAGGAGGCCGGCAGTGCCGAGCGCGGTGGCAAGGATGCGGAACGGGCGCCTGGTGTCCATCTTCGGAGCGTAGTCCCCGCGCGACGGTTCGCCCGATTCCCTGCTCTTACGAGTGAATGAGCAGCGATTCATACCGTCAGCCCGCGCGCAGCGCCATCGTCATCGCTTCCACCGCGAGCAGCGGCGCCACATTGCGGTCCAGCGCCCGACGGCAGGCGATCACCGCCTCTATCCGGCGCAGGGTGCGCTCGGGTGTGGAGGACCGGGCGATGCGGTCGAGGGCATCCTGTGCGTCCACATTGGCGATGGCGATCCCCGAGCCCATCTGGATGGCCAGTACGTCGCGGTAGAAGCCGGTCAGATCGCTGAGCGCCAGATCGAGGCTGTCGCGCTGGGTACGGGTCTTGCGGCGCTTCTGTCTGTCCTCCAGCTCCTTCATCACGCCCGCCGTACCGCGCGGCATCCGCCCACCGGCGGCCGCGCCGAGCGCGGCTTTCATCTCTTCCGTCTCCTTGGCGTCCACCTCCTCCGAGACCTGCTTGGCGTCATCGGTGGCGGTGTCGATCAACTCCTGGGCGGCCTTGAGACAGCCTCCGATGTCCTCGATCCGCAGAGGGAGCTTGAGCACGGCGGCACGGCGGGAACGAGCCCTCTCATCGGTGGCGAGGCGGCGTGCCCTGCCGATGTGCCCCTGGGTGGCACGGGCGGCGGACGCGGCCCGCTCCGGATCGATGCCGTCACGCCGGATCAGGACATCGGCGACCGCGTCGACCGGGGGCGTGCGCAGTGTGAGGTGACGGCAGCGGGAACGAATGGTGGGCAGCACGTCTTCGAGGGACGGGGCACAGAGCAGCCACACCGTGCGCGGCGCGGGCTCCTCAACCGCCTTCAGCAGGACGTTCCCCGCGCCTTCGGTGAGCCGGTCGGCGTCCTCCAGGACGATGACCTGCCAGCGGCCGACGGCCGGGGAGAGCTGGGCGCGGCGGACCAGCTCTCGGGTCTCCTTCACACCGATGGAGAGCAGATCGGTACGGACTACCTCGACATCGGCGTGCGTACCGATGAGGCTGGTGTGGCAGCCGTCGCAGAAGCCACAGCCCGGTGCGCCACCCAGGGCGCGGTCGGTGCTGGTGCACTGGAGGGCGGCGGCGAAGGCACGGGCGGCGGTGGAACGGCCGGAGCCCGGCGGTCCGGTGAACAGCCAGGCGTGGGTCATCTTCGACCCCGAAGGCACCGGCTCCCCCGCGGAGTGGGCGGTGACCAGCGCATCGGCGTCCCGGGCGGCGGCACCGAGCTGCTCCTGCACTCGGTCCTGGCCGACCAGGTCGTCCCATACGGTCATGGGTCACCGCCCTTCCGGTGGTGTGCGGTCGCGCGGCTGTCGTGCGATGCGGCCGCTCGGCTGTGACGTCACTGCTTGTCGATCCGGCTTTCCGGCCCGGCACCGGTCTTCCCGGCCCGGTTCCGGTTTTCCCGATCCGGTTTCCCATTGTGGGGGACGGGTCTGACAATCCCGGCAGCACGGCGATCCGGCTGCCGGGCGGGCCCCTCCGGCAGCCGTCACGGATCAGTGGCGCGGGCGGCGTCCCCGGCCCGAGGGACCTGAGTCCTCGTCGTCGCGGTGGCCGCCCAGCAGCTCGTCCGCCAGCGTCGGCAGATCGTCCAGCGGGGTCTCCTCGGCCCAGTCGGGACGAGGACGCCGGCCCCGGCGCTCCTGACGTTCCTGGCGCTCCTGACCGTCCCAGTGATCCTGAACCGGCTGCGGAGCGACCGCATGTGGGTCGCCGATCTGCGGAAGCTCGCGCGTGCGCTCGTTCTCGCTCTCCGGGGCGGAGCCCGCCGGACGCTCGTCACGGAAGATCCCCCGCGGAACACGGTCCTCCGGATTCGCCTCCCGAGTGGCCCGAACATCCCGAGCGTCCCCAGCGGCGCGTGCGTCCCGTGCGCCCCCAGCGGCTCGCGCGTCCCGTGCGTCCCGTACCGGAGGAAGAACCGCCGTCTCGTCCGCGGCACCCGCCGCGCCAGGGCGCTCGGACCTCTCGGTCCGGTCGGACCGGTCGTGGATCTTCGGGATCATCGCCGTCTCGGCCTCGTCGGAAGGCGTGGCCGGGGTGCCCGGCGAAGGCACCGGCTGCGTCACGTCATTCGGGTTGACGATCGGTGTCGGCATCGTGATCTCGTTGTCGGGTACGGACGCCACCGCAGCCGCCTCCGCCCGTGCCGCCTCCGCCGCGGCGGCCTTGCGCGCCTCCTCGGCGCGCAGCAGCGCTTCCTCGGCCTTGCGCTGCTTCTCCAGCCGCCGCGCCTCGGCCTCCTTGCGCAGCCGGGCCTCCTCCTCGGCCTGCCGACGCAGCCGGGCCTGCTCGGCCTCGCGGGCCGCTTCCTCGGCCTCTCGCCTGACCCGCTCCTCCTCGGCCAGACGGCGGGCTTCCTCGGCCCGTCGGCGAGCCTCCTCGGCCTGGCGTTCGGCCTCGCGCCGTTGTGCCTCCTCCAGCTCGCGGCGCTTGCGCTCCTCCTCCTCGGCACGGAGCCTGGCGAGCTGCTCCTGGCGCTCGCGCTCCAGCCGCTCCTCCTCGGCCTTGCGGGCCGCCTCCTCCTCGGCCTTGCGCCTGGCCTCCTCCTCAGCGGCCTTGCGCGCCTCCTCCTGGGCCTTGATCTCGGCCTCGGACAGCGGAAGGAGCTGGTCGAGTCGGTGGCGTACGACCGTGGTGATCGATTCCGGATCCTGGCCCGCGTCCACCACCAGGTAGCGGGTCGGGTCGGCCGCGGCCAGCGTCAGGAAGCCGGATCGCACCCGGGCGTGAAACTCGGGCGGCTCGGACTCCAGCCGGTCGGGGGCCTCGGTGAACCGTTCCCGCGCGGTCTCCGGATCGACGTCGAGCAGCACCGTCAGATGCGGTACGAGGCCGCTCGTCGCCCAACGCGAGATCCGGGCGATCTCGGTCGGGGAGAGGTCACGGCCCGCACCCTGGTAGGCGACGGACGAGTCGATGTAGCGGTCGGAGATGACGATCGCGCCGCGCTCCAGCGCCGGACGGACGACCGAGTCGATGTGCTCGGCGCGGTCGGCGGCGTACAGCAATGCCTCGGCCCGGTTGGAAAGCCCGGCCGACGACACGTCGAGCAGGATCGAGCGCAGCCGCTTGCCGACCGGGGTCGCGCCCGGCTCGCGGGTGACGACGACCTCGTGACCCTTGGCGCGGATCCACTCGGCGAGCGCCTCGACCTGGGTGGACTTGCCGGCGCCGTCGCCGCCCTCCAGGGCGAGGAAGAAGCCGGTCGCGGCGGGAGCGACGGCCGGGTCGCCGCCGCGCAGTGCCTCGCGCAGATCACGGCGCAGCGGCACTCCGGAGCGGTCGTCCGTCTTGGCGAGGACGATCACGGCGACGGGCAGCAGCAGTGCACCGATCAGCATCAGCGCGAAGGCCGCTCCACCGTGGGCGAAGACGAAGTCACCGGAGGTCAGCCGGTGCTCACCGATCGCGGCGGCCAGCAGCGGGCCCGCGAGCGCGCCGAGCGCGATGAGGACGCGTGCGACGGCCTGGAGGTGCTCGGTGGTCCTGGCCCGGCGGAGCTCCTCGGTCTCCTGGTCGACCAGGACATGACCGGTGCCGGCGGCGACTCCCGCCGCGTATCCGGCGAGCACCGCGATCATCACCACGGTCGCCGTGTCCGGCACGAGGCCCATGGCGAGGAGGGCGATGCCCGTGACGGCGATGGCCAGCGCGAGCAGCCGGCGCCGCGACAGTGCGGGCAGCACCTTCCCCGCGGTACGGATGCCGACGGCCGTGGCGCCGGTCAGGCCGAGGATCAGCAGGGCGAAGGTGGCGGGTCCGCCACCCAGTTCGGCGGCGTGCAGTGCGGCGACGGCGGCTGCGGCGGCAATGGCTCCGGCGACCGCGGCCGAGGCGCCGACGATCAGCGGTACGGCTCCGGTGCGGCCCTTGTCGGGTCCGCTGCCGGTCGACGGCCGGCGCAGGCCCTCCAGCGGCGAGCGCGGGCGGGGCGTCTGCGAACCGGGCAGTTCCAGGAAGTACAGGGTGGAGATCGAGGCCGAGAAGAGCCCGGCGGCGACATACGAACCGAGGGCCGCCTGGTGGAGCGAGAACCACTCCAGGCCCGAGCCCAGCAGGTTACCGGCGAGCGTGGCGATCAGCAGGACGGCCGCGGCGGCCGGAATGGCCGCGAAGTCGGTACGGATGGAGAGCCGGCGCAGTGCGTCGAGGTGGTCGGGCAGCGGGCGCACCGCTGCGCCCTCGGGGGGCGGGGCGGGCAGCAGCGCGGGGGCGGCACCATCCTTGGCGACCGTCCACAGGCGTTCGGCTGCGCCGATGACGAAGACGGTGATGAGGATCATCATGAGTGCCTTGTCGGGCATCCAGTCGATCCACAGCGGTGCGACGACCAGCAGCGCGAGCCGCAGTCCGTCCGTCCCAATCATCAGCCACCGCCGGTCCAGCGGGCCTCCCGGCGCGGTGAGTGTCGTCAGCGGCCCCAGGAGTACGGCTCCGAAGAGCAGGGTGGCAAGGATCCGGGCACCGAACACCGCGGCGACGGCAAACGCCGCCCCTCGGTACCCGGCTCCGAATGAGCCCTCAAGGACTGCCGCTTGCAGCGACATCAGCACCAGCACGAGAAGGGCGAGTGCATCGCCGATACTGCCGACGAGCTGGGCGCTCCACAACCGCTTCAGCGGCGGAACACGCAACAGGGCTCGCACGGCGCGCTCGCGTGAGTCTGCGGCAAGTGCGTCGGAGGTGGGGCTCACGACCGTTGACTGCTCGGCTCGCGTCATCCGCCCAGCCTATCCGGAGCAGTGGGGTCCCCGGAGGCCCCGCCCGAACATATGGGCATCCGGAGGCTGTGCCGACCCCTCCGGCGTTTGATGAGCGGGGGCCGGGTGGAGCTGCGGTTTCGGGAAGAGGCGGACCGGAAAACAGGCCCGCCGCGGGTACCCCGACCCTCGCCCCTTTGCCCACCCGGCCCCGGTACGCAAACGCCGGAGGGGCTGGAATATCCAGCCCCTCCGGCGATCGGTCTTACGGTCAGTCCTCCACGGACGCCGCGGTCGTCTTCTTCGCCGCGGTCGCCTTCTTGGCGGCCGTCGTCTTCTTCGCCGCGGTCGTCTTCTTCGCCGCGGTCTTCTTGGCAGCCGCCGTGGTCTTCTTGGCGGCCGTCTTCTTCACGGTCGCCTTCTTCGCCGGGGCCTTCTTCGCCGTCTTCTTCTTGGCGGGGCCCTTGGCACGCTTCTCGGCAAGCAGCTCGTAGCCGCGCTCCGGCGTGATGGTCTCGACGCTGTCGCCGGTCCGCAGCGTCGCGTTGGTCTCACCGTCGGTGACGTACGCGCCGAAGCGCCCGTCCTTGACCACGACCGGAGCCCCGCTCACCGGGTCGGTGCCCAGTTCCTTCAGCGGCGGCTTGGCGGCGGCGCGGCCGCGCTGCTTGGGCTGGGCGTAGATCGCGAGGGCCTCTTCGAGCGTGATGTCGAAGAGCTGGTCCTCGGAGGTCAGCGAGCGCGAGTCCGTGCCCTTCTTCAGATACGGGCCGTAACGGCCGTTCTGTGCGGTGATCTCGACGCCGTCCGCGTCCTCGCCGACGACACGGGGCAGCGACATCAGCTTGAGCGCGTCGGCCAGCGTCACCGTGTCCAGCGACATCGACTTGAAGAGCGAGGCCGTCCGCGGCTTCACCGCGTTCTTGCCGGTCTTCGGCGTGCCCTCGGGCAGCACTTCCGTGACGTACGGACCGTACCGGCCGTCCTTCGCGATGATCTGGTTCCCGGTGACCGGGTCCGCACCGAGCTCGTAGTCACCGCTCGGCTTGGCCAGCAACTCCTCCGCGTACTCGACCGACAGCTCGTCGGGCGCCAGGTCCTCCGGCACGTCCGCGCGCTGGTGGCCCTCGGCGTCCTTCTCCCCTCGCTCGATGTACGGGCCGTACCGCCCGACACGGAGCTTGATGTCGTTGCCGACGGTGAAGGAGGAGATCTCCCGGGCGTCGATCGCGCCGAGGTCGGTGACAAGCTCCTTGAGACCGCCGAGGTGGTCACCGTCGCCGTTGCCCGCGGCGGAGGCCGCGCCACTGACGGCGTCGTCGCCCTCACCGAAGTAGAAACGCCTCAGCCACGGCACGGACTGGGCCTCGCCCCGCGCGATGCGGTCGAGGTCGTCCTCCATCCGCGCGGTGAAGTCGTAGTCGACGAGTCGGCCGAAGTGCTTCTCCAGCAGGTTGACGACGGCGAAGGAGAGGAAGGACGGAACGAGCGCCGTGCCCTTCTTGAAGACGTAGCCGCGGTCCAGGATCGTGCCGATGATCGAGGCGTACGTCGACGGGCGGCCGATCTCGCGCTCTTCGAGCTCCTTGACCAGCGAGGCCTCCGTGTAGCGGGCCGGCGGCTTGGTGGCGTGGCCGTCGACCGAGATCTCCTCGGCGGACAGCGCGTCGCCGTCGGCGACCTGCGGGAGGCGCCGCTCACGGTCGTCGAGCTCGGCGTTCGGGTCGTCGGCGCCTTCGACGTACGCCTTCATGAAGCCGTGGAAGGTGATCGTCTTGCCGGAGGCGGAGAACTCGGCGTCGCGGCCGTCGCTCGCGCGGCCGCCGATCTTGACGGTGACGGAGTTACCGACCGCGTCCTTCATCTGGGAGGCGACGGTCCGCTTCCAGATCAGCTCGTAGAGACGGAACTGGTCGCCGGTGAGGCCGGTCTCGGCAGGGGTGCGGAAGCGGTCGCCGGAGGGGCGGATCGCCTCGTGCGCCTCCTGCGCGTTCTTGACCTTCCCGGCGTACGTGCGCGGCTTGTCCGGCAGGTAGCCGGCTCCGTACAGCTGCGTGACCTGCGCCCGGGCTGCGGAGACCGCAGTGTCCGAGAGGGTCGTGGAGTCGGTACGCATATAGGTGATGAAGCCGTTCTCGTACAGCTTCTGCGCAACCTGCATGGTGGCCTTGGCCCCGAAACCCAGCTTGCGGCTCGCCTCCTGCTGGAGGGTCGTCGTACGGAACGGGGCGTACGGGGAGCGGCGGTATGGCTTCGACTCGACGGACCGGACGGCGAACGTGGCGTCGGCGAGCGCGGCGGCCAGGGCGCGGGCGTTCGTCTCGTCCAGGTGCAGCACCTGGCCCGAACCGGACTTCAGCTGCCCGTCCGGACCGAAGTCACGGCCCTGGGCGATGCGGCGGCCGTCGACCGCGCTGAGGCGGGCGGCGAGGGTCGACGGGTCGGAGGCGTCGCCGGTGCGGCCGGTGGCGAAGGTGCCGGTCAGGTCCCAGTACTCGGCGGAACGGAAGGCGATGCGCTCACGCTCACGCTCGACGACGAGACGGGTCGCCACGGACTGGACACGGCCGGCCGACAGGCGCGGCATGACCTTCTTCCACAGGACCGGCGAGACCTCGTAGCCGTAGAGGCGGTCGAGGATTCGGCGGGTCTCCTGGGCGTCGACCATGCGCTGGTTGAGCTCGCGCGGGTTGGCGACGGCCTCCCGGATCGCGTCCTTGGTGATCTCGTGGAAGACCATCCGGTGGACCGGGACCTTGGGCTTCAGGACTTCCTGCAGATGCCACGCGATGGCTTCGCCCTCGCGGTCCTCATCGGTGGCGAGGAAGAGTTCGTCGGACTCGGCGAGGAGCTGCTTGAGCTTCCTGACCTGCGCCTTCTTATCCGCGTTGACGACATAGATGGGCTGGAAGTCATGCTCGACGTCAACGCCGAGCCGACGGACCTCGCCGGTGTACTCGTCCGGGACCTCTGCGGCGCCGTTCGGCAGGTCGCGGATGTGCCCGACGCTCGCCTCGACGACGTATCCGGGGCCGAGGTAGCCCTTGATCGTCTTCGCCTTGGCAGGCGACTCGACGATGACGAGTCGGCGGCCGCCCTGTGCGGTCTCGCTGGTCGGGGACAACTTCGCTCTTCTCTCCGGTCGACACTCAGTGGGCATCCGGGCAGCGCGATGGCGCTGCCGAGGGTGCTGTCGCTGCGGAGTGTGACGGTACAACCCGCCCCCGTGTCAAACGGCAAAAGCCCGCAACGGCCACTCGAACGGTAACCCGACTTCCGCCATTCCTGCCGCTCGGACTGCCCGGTCCACCGTGCGCACGGCCGCTGCCTGCGGGTTTCTGGTTGCTGTGACAGCGCCGCGGACGTCGGCGCTGAGACGCGGACGGTCCGGGCGTGTTCCCTGCCACTGCCCGCCGTGCCCTGCGGTTCCCGGCCCCGTCCGCTCCGGCCGCTCCCCACCGGTCCGGGGTCCGGTCCGGTGGAAAGTGGATCGGCTGCGGGCTCAGATGCGGGTGAAGCACCACACGCCGAGGACGAGAAAAAGTACGCCGAACACAGTGGCGAGAGTGACGGAGGCGACGGGGCTCACACCGTGCGCCACCGGCGCACGATGCAGCACGCGCGCCCCCGTCCACAGCAGCAGCGCGGCACCGAACAGCGCGAATGTTGTTCCAGCGAAGACCGCGGGTCCACTCTCCATGTCCGTCCGCCTCCCTGCTCCCTGCTCGGCCGGGGCCTGTGCCCTCCGGTCAGGGGGAGGCTGCCACCCCAGGACGTCGCGGACGCGAACCCCGGGTGAATGGCCGGATTCACCCATCGCGGTGGACCGGGACCGAGGCCCGGGGGGCAACACCGGGCTGCGAGCCAACCGGAATCCGCGGCCCTCGCGGCAGACCGGCGACGCTGAGCATGAAGACGCTGATGGCGAGGCCGTTCATTACGTACGGCGGTACGCGCCTGCACCAGAACGGAGCCCGGTGACGGAGCCAGTGACGGAGCCGGTGAAGGAGGCGGCAGCAGTAGTAGCGGTGGTGGCGGCCGCCCCACCCCGGAACCACGGCAACGCCATCAGCCCGCCGACGGCACCGGCTCCAGGAAGCCCTCCTCCACCAGCAGCCGGATCGCCTGCGGGGTGCGGTCGCGCAGCAGCACCGGGTCCTCGTTCATCAACTGGGCGATCGCGTCCAGGATCCGGCCCGCCGGCAGCGTCCCGTCGCACACGCCCGCGAAGCCGGCGCCGACGGCATCGACCTTCGTCGCACGCCGCATGCCACGGTTCTGACGGAGCACCACATGTTCGGGATCCTCCGCGCCCGGCAGGCCGACCTGCTCCTGCACGACCTCGGCGGCAAGGGTGAAATGACCGGCCAGGAGCGCCGCGTCATCCTGTTCGCGGAGGTAGTCCTGGCCGGCGAAGTGGGCCTGGACGGCCTGTCCGAGCGGCTGCTCCACCGCGTGCGGCCACTCCTCGATCACGACGGACGGATTCCCGGCGGCAGCCGCGGCGGACTTCCGCAGGGTGATCCAGCCGAAGCCGACGCCCTTGGTCTTGCGGGCCTCGAACTCGTCCAGCCAGGCGTCGTACCGCGCCGCGTACTCGGCGGGGTCCGTGCGGTGGTCGCCACTGTCGCGCAGCCACAGCTCCGCGTACTGCGTGACGTCCTGTACCTCGCGCTGCACGATCCAGGCGTCGCATCCGTGCGGCACCCAGGAACTCAGCCGGTTCTGCCACTCTTCGCCCTCGATGTGCTGCCAGTTGGCGAGGAAGTGGGCGTATCCGCCTTCATTCAGCCGGTCGCCCGACTGCTGCACCAGGGTCCGGCACAGGTCGTCGCCGCCCATGGCTCCGTCGCGGTAGGTCAGTCGGGCGCCGGGCGAGATGACGAACGGCGGGTTGGAGACGATCAGGTCGTACGTCTCGGTGCCGACCGGCTCGTACAACGACCCCTGGCGCAGCTCGGCCGGGGCGGCGCCGGACAGGGCGAGCGTCAGCCGGGTGAAGTCCAGCGCACGCGGGTTGAGGTCGGTGGCCGTGACCCGGGTGGCGTGCTGCGAGGCATGCAGCGCCTGGATGCCGGAGCCCGTACCCACGTCGAGCGCGGAGACGACGGGTGTCCGGACGGTGATTCCGGCGAGCGTGGTGGACGCCCCGCCGACGCCAAGGACCACGCCTTCCTCGCGCGAACCGATGCCGCCCGCGCCGCCGACCGCGCAGCCCAGGTCGGAGACGATGTACCAGTCCTGCCCCTCGGGCCCGCTGTACGGCCGTACGTCGACCGTGGCCCGCACCTCGTCACCGGCGTGGGTCACCCAGCCGTCCTCGATGCACTCGGCCAGCGGGAGCACGGCACGGGCCCGCTCGTACGGAACGGGGTGCTGGAGCAGGAAGAGCCGCACCAGTATTTCGAGCGGCGAGTCGCCCCGGGTGGCACGCAGCGCCGGAACCGTCTCGCTGCGGGCGAGCGCGGCGTAGGCGGGCGCACCGAGCAGGTCGAGGAGCCCGTCGGCGGTGAAGGCGGCGGCGAGCAGGGCTTCGCGGAGCCGGGGCGAACGGTCGGGCGCGGGGAGACTGGTCGTACTCACCCACCTATTGTGGCCGCTCCCACTGACAACGGCAGCGGCCCGGCTCCCGCCTGCGCCGTCGGGCCGTCGGGCCGTCGGGCCGTCGGGCCGTCGACACAACCGCTGTACCCGCCGTACCCGCTGTACCCGCCGTACCCGCGTCCACGGCTGTAACGGCTGTATCCGCCGCAGCCGCGGACGCCGCGTCCACCCGGTTACGACTTCTTGCTGGGCGACGGGGAGGCCTGCTTCGTGGGAGTGGCTTTCGGCGGCACCGAGGTCGTCGGCTTCTGGCAGCCCTTCTGCTTCGCCATCGCGGCGCCGACCTCGCCGGACTGGAGCTTCTTCAGCGCCTCGTCACCACTGGTGCTGATCTTGTTCAGCTCGTCCGCGATGCCCTTGAGACCGTCGGCGAACTTCGCCTGGTCCTTCGTTTCGAGGGCGTCGACCTTCTTCTGCAGGTCCGCGTACGCCACGGAGGAGGCGTTGAGCTCCTTCACGGCCTCCTTCTGCGTGGTCTCGCCGCCGTCGACCGGGGGCGGGCCCGCCGAGTCGACAGCCGCGCCCAGCGCCTTGTACGCCTGCGAGATCTGCTGGAAGGCGGCCGAGTCGGTCTTCTGGACGTCGGCGGGCTTGCTGTTGTCGGCAGTCTGCTGCTGGATGGAGGCGTTGGCGTTCGCGATCTTCTGCAGCTGGGGCTGGACCTGGTCGCAGACCGTCTTGGCCCAGTCGTTCACCTCGTCAGTGTTGTCGCTGGCGCAGCCTGACAGCGTAAGTACCAGTACCGCACCGCCGGACAGCGCGGCCGCAAGCTTCTTGTTCACCGGATCGGTCCCTTCCAAGGCTCTCGGCCCCGGAACTTACACGTCGAGCGCCCCCCATCCGGATGCCGGACGTCCGATAAGTGGCCTTTTGTAGCCATTTGCACCAAGGGAAATGAGGGAGATACAACTCACCCACACCGCCCTCAGGACTCAGGAACACCTGCACGAGCAAGCCCACGGACGGGTGTATGCGCGGCGACGGGCGGGTGGGCCGACGACGTACGACCGGGCGGACAGCACATCGGAGTGCGCCACCCGCCCGGTCGTTGATCCGAGGCCGACTACGTGCCCCCGCCCTCTTCCCGTCGCCGCTTCACAAAACAGGCGCCTGGTCCGACGACTTGGCGCGCCTGCCTCCTCCCTCCTCCCTGTCACCGGGGTCCCCCTCGTCCCCCACGGCGATCCCACGCCGCTTGGAGACGTAGACCGCGCCGATGATGACGGCGACAGCGAGCACCGCCACCACCGCCCGCACGCCGGCGCTCGCGTCCTGCCCGTAGCTGAACTGCACCACCGCCGGGGCGATGAGCAGGGCGACCAGGTTCATCACCTTGAGCAAGGGGTTGATCGCCGGTCCTGCCGTGTCCTTGAACGGGTCACCGACCGTGTCACCGATCACAGTCGCGGCATGGGCCTCGCTGCCCTTGCCCCCGTGATGGCCCTCCTCGACGAGCTTCTTGGCGTTGTCCCACGCACCACCGGAGTTGGCGAGGAAGACCGCCATCAGCGTGCCGGTGCCGATGGCGCCCGCGAGATACGAACCGAGCGCCCCGACACCGAGCGTGAACCCGACAGCGATCGGCGCCAGGACAGCGAGCAGGCCGGGGGTGGCGAGCTCGCGCAAGGCGTCCTTGGTGCAGATGTCGACGACGCGCCCGTACTCCGGCTTCTCTCTGTAGTCCATGATCCCTGGATGTTCACGGAACTGCCGCCGCACCTCGTAGACCACGGAACCGGCGGACCGGGACACCGCGTTGATCGCCAGCCCGGAGAAGAGGAAGACGACCGCGGCGCCGAGGATCAGGCCCACCAGGTTGTTGGGCTGCGAGATGTCCAGGCTGAGAGTCATCTCCCCGGCCTTGGCCCCCACGTCGCCGACCGCCGTGGCGATCGCGTCGCGGTACGAGCCGAAGAGCGCCGACGCCGCCAGGACGGCGGTGGCGATGGCGATGCCCTTGGTGATGGCCTTGGTGGTGTTGCCGACGGCGTCCAGGTCGGTGAGGACCTGGGCACCGGCGCCCGTGACGTCACCGGACATCTCCGCGATGCCCTGCGCGTTGTCGGAGACCGGGCCGAAGGTGTCCATGGCAACGATGACACCGACGGTGGTGAGCAGCCCGGTCCCCGCCAGGGCCACCGCGAAGAGCGCGAGCATGATCGACGTACCGCCGAGCAGGAACGCTCCGTAGACACCGAGGCCGATCAGCAGCGCCGTGTAGACGGCGGACTCCAGACCGATGGAGATACCGGCGAGTACGACGGTGGCCGGACCAGTCAGCGAGGACTTGCCGATGTCCCTGACGGGACGCCGGTTGGTCTCGGTGAAGTAGCCGGTCAGCTGCTGAATCAGGGCGGCCAGCACGATGCCGATGGCGACGGCCACCAGTGCGAGGACCCGCGGGTCGCCGCTGTGCGAGGTGATGGCGCCGTCGGTGACCCCGTCCAGCTCCGCGTACGAGGACGGCAGGTAGACGAAGACCGCCACGGCCACCAGGACGAGCGAGATCGCCGCGGAGATGAAGAAGCCGCGGTTGATGGCGGTCATTCCGCTGCGGTCGGCGCGCCGCGGAGCGACCGCGAAGATTCCGATCATCGCGGTGACCACGCCGATCGCCGGGACGATCAGCGGGAAGGCCAGGCCGGAGTCTCCGAAGGCAGCCTTGCCGAGGATGAGCGCGGCGACGAGCGTCACGGCGTACGACTCGAATAGGTCGGCCGCCATGCCCGCGCAGTCACCGACGTTGTCGCCCACGTTGTCGGCGATGGTGGCGGCGTTGCGTGGATCGTCCTCCGGGATCCCCTGCTCCACCTTGCCTACGAGGTCGGCGCCGACGTCCGCGGCCTTGGTGAAGATACCGCCGCCGACCCTCATGAACATGGCGATCAGCGCGGCACCGAGACCGAAGCCCTCCAACACCTTCGGAGCGTCGGCGGCATAGACGAGGACGACACAGGAAGCCCCGAGCAGGCCGAGACCCACGGTGATCATGCCGACCACGCCGCCGGTACGAAAAGCGATCTTCATCGCCTTGTGCGAAACAGCGGTGAGATCTTTTTCGGGTTCACCTTCCGCAGGAGTCGCCTCACGCGCAGCAGCGGCCACACGAACATTGCTGCGTACGGCGAGCCGCATCCCGATGTATCCGGTGGCCGCCGAGAAAAGCGCACCCACCAGGAAGAACAAAGAACGGCCTGCACGCTGCGACCAACTGTCGGCCGGAAGCAGCAGAAGCAGGAAGAAGACCACGACGGCAAAGATGCCGACGGTGCGCAACTGTCGGGCCAGATAGGCATTCGCGCCTTCCTGGACGGCGGCCGCGATCTCCTTCATACGGTCGGTTCCCTCGCCGGCCGCCAGCACCTGGCGCACCAGCAGCCGGGCGACGACCAGCGCGGCGATGGCGACGACCGCAACGACGATCACGATGACGCGATTGCCGTCGGTGAGTACCGCGGCCGCGAGAGATGCGGGTCGACCGGAAGGTGCGGAAAGTGCGGAATCTTGCGTCAGTCCTGCCAGTGGGGTGTTGAAGAAATCCGCCATACGTCCTCCTTGACGCTCAGCGCTCAAGACGTGGACGGATTGTAGGTAGCGGAAGCTGATCAAAACAGTACGCCGTAAATGTAATTGACCTGCATGGGTGGATCAACAAATGACCGTGGCCGCAGATCGACCCAAATGCAGTAATGGGGCAGGCACATTCTCCGCAGATCATTGATCACGCAGAAATGAAAAAAGGCCCTGCTCAGCAGGGCCTCAAAAGAAGGATCAAGAAATGGACCGGGGGAGGGATTCGGAGGAATCGGGACGGTCGGACCGCCCGCGCCCCTTGCGGCGCCTCAGGGGAGCACCGTCGCGGGCATCTTCGGCCAGCTCATGCGGATCACTCCGCCGTTGGCTCCCGAACTGACTTCCACATCATCGACGAGGCCGCTGATGACCGCGAGACCCATCTCGTCCTCGCCGTCGACGTCGGTCTCTGGATCCGGCCCATCAAGCCGCACGCCGGGCGTGGCGCCGCGTGTCGCGGAAGCTCCGGGGGGCCCGCCGGGAGCGGGCTCGGCACCCGGTCCGGGCACCTCGTCGCCGACCTCGATGGAGAAGGACTTCTCCTCCTCGGTCAGAACGACGGAGACGGGAGCGGTGATGCCATGGCTGCGGTGCAGCCCGACTGCTCGGCTGCAGGCTTCACCTACAGCAAGTCTGACCTCGTCGAGCACGGCTTCATCGACCCCGGCCCTGCGCGCCACGGCGGCTGCCACGAGGCGTGCCGTCCTGACGTGTTCGGGCTGGGCGCTGAAGCGGAGTTCAACGGTGGCCATGCGATTCCCCTCAGACGTACGGGCGTGCATCCCAGGGGCCCGGGCACGCTGCCCGACACCCCAGCTCTTCTTCCGGTCTTCATTTCGGTCGCCCCGTTCCTTCCTCCGGAACCGACGAACCCGTCGGCCGACCGACCGGCCTGGTCGTCGACCGCCGGACAGCCGGCCCACCGACATACAGCCGTCAGCCGACCGACAGACGGCCCACTCCCAGGCGGCCGAATGACAGACGGGCGGACGACCGGCCGAACAGGCGGCTGGCCGACCGACAGACAACCTGCCGACTGCCGAACGGTCGACCGACCCGCAACCGACCGGCCGCCCGAGCGGTCGTCCGACCGGTCGGGGCGCTGGTTACCCAGCTCCCCGGCCACTCACTGACCGACCACCTGGCTGTCTGCCGACAACCGGCCGTCAAGGCCCGCCTGCGTTGCACCGGCCGCCTGTCACGGCTGCCTGTGCGCCGACCGCGCGCCGGTTCCGGCCTTCGGCCGATCCGACCAGTGGACCGGCCACGGGCCGACCGTCAGTCGGTGGCCGCAACTGCCTCGTCGACCGTGGTGTGAATCGGGAACACCTTGGTCAGACCAGTGATCCGGAAGATCTTGAGAATGCGCTCCTGGTTGCAGACCAGGCGCAACGAGCCCTCATGGGCCCGGACACGCTTCAGGCCGCCCACAAGCACGCCGAGGCCGGTGGAGTCGAGGAAGTCGACGCCTTCCATGTCGACAACCAGGTGGTAGCTGCCGTCATTCACCAACTCGACCAACTGCTCGCGCAGCTTGGGCGCGGTATACACATCAATCTCGCCACCGACCTCGACGACCGTACGGTCGCCACCAGGGCCGGACACATTGCGAGTCGACAAGGACAGGTCCACGGATCCTCCAGCACCTTGCTATCGAGCGGTCGCCCCTCGGTCTCCCCGGCGGAGCCAGGGGACGGATCGCCAGCCGCGATGGCATTCAATCACTTACCAGCAGCCATGCACGACGCCTTGGGACCATTGTCCGTCATGCCAGTGACACACTCGGTGTCGATGGCCAAGAATCACCGCCCCAGTCGACCACCCGAGAACAGGGACTCCCGCCCCTCTCCCGCCATGGTCCTCGACCGGCTCGCCGCAGCGGCGGGCCGGTCCGCGCGCATCACTCATACGGAGCACTTGCCCCCGCGCACGGGAACCCATGCCTTCTGGCCCGATCGCATCCGGCCAGAAGTGATCGCCGCGATCCAGAAGGCCGGAATCGACCACCCGTGGGCGCACCAGGCGGCCGCCGCCGCGCACGCCCTGGACGGCGATTCCGTGGTCATCGCCACCGGCACGGCGTCCGGCAAGTCGCTCGCCTATCTCGCCCCGGTGCTCACCGCCCTGCTCGACGGCTCCGAGGCCCCGAACGGCCGTGGCGCGACGGCCCTGTATCTCGCTCCCACCAAGGCCCTGGCCGCCGATCAGAGGCGTGCGGTGAAAGAACTCGCGGCACCGCTCGGCAACGCCATCAGACCCGCGGTCTACGACGGCGACACCCCGGTCGAAGAACGCGAGTGGGTACGCCAGTACGCCAACTATGTCCTGACCAACCCCGACATGCTGCACCGCGGGATACTCCCGTCCCACCCCCGCTGGTCCTCCTTCCTGCGCGCCCTGCGCTTTGTCGTCATCGACGAGTGCCACACCTACCGGGGTGTCTTCGGCTCCCACGTCGCCCAGGTGGTGCGCCGGCTACGCCGCCTGTGCGCCCGCTACGGAGCGAATCCGGTCTTCCTCCTCGCCTCGGCCACCGCGGCGGAGCCCTCCGTCGCGGCGGGCCGCCTCACCGGTCTCCGGGTCGAGGAGGTCGCCGACGACGCCTCGCCCCGCGGCGAAATGGTCTTCGCCCTGTGGGAGCCGCCACTGACCGACCTGCACGGCGAGAAGGGCGCGCCCGTCCGCCGTACCGCCACTGCCGAGACCGCCGACCTCCTCACCGATCTGACCGTCCAGGGCGTACGCTCGGTCGCCTTCGTACGCTCACGGCGCGGCGCCGAACTGATCTCCGTCATCGCCAAGGAACGCCTCGCCGAGGTGGACCGCTCCCTGCCCGCCCGGGTCGCCGCCTACCGTGGGGGTTACCTCCCCGAGGAACGCCGCGCCCTGGAGCGGGCCCTGCACTCCGGCCGGCTGCTCGGCCTGGCCGCCACCACCGCCCTCGAACTCGGCGTCGACGTTTCCGGCCTGGATGCCGTCGTCATCGCGGGCTACCCCGGTACCAGGGCGTCGCTGTGGCAGCAGGCGGGCCGCGCCGGACGCGCCGGCCAGGGCGCCCTGGCCATCCTGGTGGCCCGCGACGACCCGCTGGACACCTTCCTCGTCCACCATCCCGAGGCGCTGTTCCAACAGCCCGTGGAGTCGACCGTCCTGGACCCGGACAACCCGTACGTTCTCGCCCCTCACCTGTGCGCCGCCGCTGCGGAGCTCCCGCTCACCGAACCCGATCTGGAGCTCTTCGGCCCGGCCGTGGCCGAACTGCTGCCACAGCTGGAGGCCGCGAAGCTGCTGCGCAAACGGGCATCGGGCTGGCACTGGACCCGCCGCGAGCGCGCCGCCGATCTCACCGACATCCGGGGCGAGGGCGGCCGCCCCGTCCAGATCGTCGAGGAGGGCACCGGCCGACTGCTGGGCACCGTCGACGAAGCGGCCGCGCACGCCGCCGTCCACCAAGGCGCCGTCCACCTCCACCAGGGCCGCACCTATCTGGTCCGGAAGCTGGATCTGGAGGACTCGGTCGCCCTGGTCGAGGAGGCCAACCCGCCGTACTCGACGACCGCACGCGACACCACCGCCATCGCCGTCCTGGAGACCGATACCGAGATCCCGTGGGGTGACGGGCGGCTGTGCTACGGCTCCGTGGAAGTCACCAACCAGGTCGTCTCCTACCTGCGTCGCAAACTGATCACCGGTGAGGTCCTCGGCGAGGCCAAACTGGATCTGCCGCCCCGCACTCTGCGCACGCGCGCCGTGTGGTGGACTGTCACGCAGGAACAGCTCGACGCCGCCCGTATCAACCCGGAGATCCTGGGCGGCGCCCTGCACGCCGCGGAGCACGCGTCGATCGGAATGCTGCCGCTCTTCGCCACCTGCGACCGATGGGACATCGGTGGCGTCTCCGTACCGTTGCACCTGGACACCCTGCTGCCCACGGTCTTCGTGTACGACGGTCACCCCGGCGGTGCCGGATTCGCCGAGCGGGCCTTCCACACCGCCCGAACATGGCTGACCGCGACCCGCCAGGCCATCGCGTCCTGCGAATGCGAGGCGGGCTGCCCGTCCTGCGTCCAGTCCCCCAAGTGCGGCAACGGCAACGATCCGCTGCACAAACGCGGCGCAGTGCGCCTCCTCAGCGAACTCCTCCGATCCGCACCGCCGGACCCCGCGGAGCCGAGCCCTCCGGAACCGTCGGAGGCGACGGCACCGGAGAGCCAGGGGCAGTCACGGGAGGGCCGGCCCGGGACCTGACCGCCGGTTCGTACGGCCCAAGACGCACCCGGGCCGTCACATCGGCAATCTCCCCGTGCACTGTGCACCGCACCACCACCGCCCCCTGCGCCGAAGCCACCTCCCCGGCCGCCCGGCACGCCGCCTCGGGCCCTTGCAGGGCCCGGTCGGCCGCTGCCAGCGCCGCCAGGTCCGCCGCACCACCGGCCCGGTGCCGAACGACCACCACCTGCCCGAGCGCCAGCACAACCGCGAACACCGCGCACAACGTGGCCGTGGTCATCGCCACCCACACCGTCGCCAGGCCCCGGTCCCGGTCCGCGGCCCGGCCCCGGCTGCGACCGCGACCGGGGCCGCAACCCCCACGTTTGCGCAGCCACCCGATGACGGCTTCCCGGGCGCCCCTACCCATCCTGGTCATGGCGTCACCCCCACCGTGTCCTCTGCCAGTGCCGCCGCCTCCGCGTGGAGCGTCAGGGCCAGCGGACCGGGTCCGGGCATCGGCGCCGCCACCCGCACCCGCCAGAACTCCCCGGCCCGCTCCATCGCGACTTCGGCCCCTCCGGGTGCCGCCGAACGGGCGGCTTCCAGCACTTGCGCCTGTGGTTCAGACCGGGCCGCCGCCCTCGCCCCGGCCCTGGCCGCGTCCACGCACCGAATCTGGGCGGAGGCGGCCATCAGCGCCCAGACCAGCGCCAGGGCGAACACCACCAGCACCGGAATCGCCATGGCCGCTTCCGCCGACACCGCACCCTGGTCCCCACCGCCCGCAGTCTCGCCCACGGCCCCGGAAAGGCCTCCGGCGCACTCGCCGGAACCGCTCCTAGAACTTCGCATCGAGCGCGTCCTTCAGTAGTGACTGCAGCGCGGACATGACCGGCTGGCTGGTCACCACCTTGTAGAGCACCGCCGCGAACGCACAGGCCGCGATCGTCCCCACCGCATATTCGGATGTCGTCATTCCGTTGTCCGACCGGACTCGGCGTGCCATGCTCCGCACCCAGCCCCTGATTCGCTGCACCATTTCAGCCCCCGCGACATGCGTAATTCATGTTAAATGGTCACTTACTTGCGCTTTTCTTTTCTTGTACTTTTCTTTCAGCCGGCGTGCAGCAGCCCCGTCGCCAGACCGATCACCACCGGCGCCACCCCGACCGCCAGGAAAGCGGGTAGAAAACAGAGCCCGACCGGTGCGGTGATCAGCACGCCTGCCCGCTGGGCGCGCGCCACGGCCGCGCTCGCCCGCTCCGCCCGCATCGCCTCCGCCAGTCGCGCCACCGGCTCCGCCGCCGGAGCCCCGGTCGATCCCGCCCGGTCCAGGCAGCGGGACAGCGCGTCGGCGCCCGGTATCTCCCCGAACCGTCCCCAGGCCACGGCAGGTTCACCACCGAGCCGGATCTCCGCCGCCGTCCGCGCCAGGCGTGCGCCAACCGGTCCGCCCAGCGACTCCCCCACTGCCTCCGCCGCCTCCCTTGGCCCGGCCCCGGCAGAGATGCAGGCCGCCAACAGGTCAGCTGCCAGAGGGAGTTGCCGCACAGCCTCCGCGGCCTCCGCAGCACCGGCGCCCGGTTCGCGGCTGCGCCGGGTCCGCTGCCACCGCCAGGCGCCGTACGCCCCAGCCAGGCCGGCCGCGCACCCCGGCAGGCCGCCGATCAGGACCCAACCCGTCGCCACAGCGCCCAGCGGCGCGATCCATTCCTTCACCCGGGCGCCGGAAACCGTCCGCCTCCGCCGCTTCTCCGGGCCGATCGCCAGCAGCACCGCACCCCGACGGCGTACCGTCCGCCTTCCCCGCCGTCCCGCCAGGGCGAGGGCCAGATACACGGCCGTGCCCAGAATCGCCCACGCTGCCGCCGCCCGGTGGGTGACTTCGCCGGTGATCCCGTTCATGCCGCCTCCCCCGCCCGTACGATCCGGTCGGCCCAGCAGAGCCCGGCCGCCTCCAGCAACCCACCCGCCATCAGACAGACCAGCCCGGCCGGAGTGTGCAGCAGCACTGACAGCGGATCGGCTCCGAGCGCCGCCCCCAGCCCCAGGCCCAGTACCGGCAGCAGCGCCAGCACACCCACCGTCGACCAGGCACCCGCCAGTTGGGCCCGCAGCTCCTCCCGTCTGCGTCGCTCGGCCCGCAGCGCACTCTCCAGGCGGTCCAGGCCCGCCGCGAGCCCAGCCCCACCGTCCACCGCCACCCGCCAGCAGGCCGCCACTCCGGCAAGCCCGTCCAAACCTGGCTCCCGCGCCGCCTGCCCGAGCGCCCCCGGCACATCGCCGCCGAACCGCGCTGCAGCGGACACCCCGGCCTCCGCCGCTCCCATCACCCCGGTCCCGCGGACAGCGACGAGCAACGCCTGCCCCGGCTCGTGTCCGGCCCGCAACTCGCCCACGACGGCACCGCACAGCGCCACCACCCCTTCGGCCCGGCGTTCCCGCTCCCTTCCCAGGGCCCGTCTCCGCAGCCACCGCCGAACCAGTGGCACCGCCACCGCCCCAGCCAGCACCGGCAGCACGGACTCCCCCAGCACGGCGATGGCCAGCGCCACTGGCAGACAGAGCCACTCCCGCCGCTCCCCCAACCGCTCCTGGAGCCACGCCCGAATCCGCTCCCAGAGCGCACGCAACGGAGACTCCACCACCCCGTCGACGAGCAGCACCCTCGCTCTGCGCCGCCCCTGGTCCTGCGCCACCACCAGCCAGGCCGCCACTCCGACGCACAAGGCCGCCGCGCAGCTCGCACCCGCCGACAGCCCCGCTGCCGCGCCATTGCTCACAGCTCACCCCCGATCAGCGACCGCAGCCGCTCCCAGCCCCGCTCCCGCACGAATCCGTCGGCGCCCCAGCGCAGCGCCGGCACGGTCACCACCAGCCCTGCCGCATCCCGCTCCAGGACCTGCACCTCGGCGATCCGCCGCTGCCCGGCCCGGTCCCGTACGAGATGAACCACCACCGACAGCGCCGCCGCCAACTGGCTGTGAAGCGCCGTCCTGTCCAGCCCCGCCGCCGTCCCCAATGCCTCAAGACGGGCCGGAACATGCTCGGCCGCATTGGCGTGAACCGTCCCGCAGCCGCCCTCGTGTCCGGTGTTCAGCGCGGCCAGCAGTTCGGTGACCTCGGCGCCCCGCACCTCCCCGACCACCAGCCGGTCGGGCCGCATCCGCAGCGCCTGCCGCACCAGATCCCGAAGGGTCACCCGCCCCGCCCCCTCCTGGTTGGCGGGGCGCGACTCCAGGCGCACCACGTGCGGATGGTCCGGTCGCAGTTCAGCCGAGTCCTCGGCGAGCACGATTCGCTCACGCTCCCCGACCGCCCCCAACAGGCTCGACAGGAGGGTCGTCTTCCCGGCCCCGGTCCCCCCACTGATCAGATACGAGACCCGGGCCTCCACCAACGCACTCAGCACCCGATCACCGCCGGGCGGCACGGTCCCCGCCGCGACCAGCTCCGCCAGCGAGAAGGCCCTGGGCCGCACCACCCGCAGCGACAGGCATGTCGAGCCGACGGACACCGGCGGCAGCACGGCATGCATACGCGTCCCGTCCGGCAGCCGCGCGTCCACCCAGGGCCGGGCATCGTCCAGCCGCCGCCCCGCCACAGCGGACAGCCGTTGCGCCAGCCTGCGCACCGCGGCAGCGTCCGGAAAGGACACCCCAGTGAGTTCGAGCCCGCCACCCCGGTCCACCCACACCCGGTCCGGCGCGGAGACCAGCACATCCGTCACCGCCGGGTCGGCGAGCAGCGGTTCCAGCAGCCCGGTCCCGACCAGCTCCCCACGCAACTCATCGGCCGCGCCGAGCACTTCGGCATCACCGAGCAGCCGCCCCTGGGCCCGAAGAGCTGCCGCGACTCCGGCAGGTGTCGGCGCCGCGCCGCTCTGCGCCAGCCTCTGCCGTACGGCGTCGAGCAATGCCTCGGTCATGTCGCACCTCCACCGGCACGTCCCCCTGCACCCTCCGAGACGAGCGCCCGCTCCCAAAAGGCCGTGCAGAACCTGGCCAGTGGACCGCGCGCACTGCCGCCGGGCGGTGCGCCGCCGTCCTGCGCGGCCAGCAGCCCGGCGTCGAGCGGGAGTTCACCGGCGAGCGGCAATCCGAGCGCCTGCGCCACCCACCGCTCGTCGAGGCCCGCCGCGTACGGGCCGCGGGCCACTACTCGCAGGTCGTCCAGGACCATCCCGGCCATCGACGCCACCCGCTTCGCCGCCGCGACTGCGCGAAGCTCTCCCGGGACCACCAGCAGCCCGAGGTCCAGCTGCGCGAGCGCCTCGGCCACCGACTCGTCGACCCGGCGCGGCAGATCGACGACCACCACCCCGCCGAGCCTGCGCGCGGCGGCCAGCACGGCCTGCATGGCCTGCGGTGGGATGACCACCCAGTCGTCGCGGCCCCAGCTGAGCACCCGCAGCCCGTGCAGTGCGGGCAGCGACTCCTCCAGGGCGCCTCCGCCGACCCGCCCCTTGGAATGGGCGAAATCCGGCCACCTCATTCCCTCGGCCCGCTCGCCACCGAGCAGCACGTCGATGCCCCCGCCGAGCGGGTCACCGTCGATCAGCATGGTCCGCCGCCCGACCCTGGCCGCGGTCACAGCGAGGGCGCAGGCCAGTGTGGACGCGCCGGAGCCGCCCCGTCCGCCGATCACCCCGACGGTGAGCGCCGGCCGACCCACGCCTTCCGCCGCATTGGCGATCTGGTCGACGAGCCAGCCCTCCGAATCGGGCAGCCTCAACACATATTCGGCCCCGATCTCCACGGCGCGACGCCAGACATCCGGGTCGTCCTGGTCCCGGCCGACGAGCATCACGCCGCGCCTGCGGACCGCCCCGCGGCACCGCCGGGCTGCATCGTCCCCCACGAGAACCATCGGGGCCCGCTCCCAGCTGCCTCTGCGCTCGGGAAGCGAGTGATGAACTTCCGGTTCCGCTCCTGCGGCCGCGCACAGCCTCAGGAGATCGTCGAGGAGTTCCACATCCTCGGTCACGATCAACGGTCCGCCCTGCGGCACTTCGGCGGCCGGTAGACCATCCCGTGCGATGGATTCAGCCACGATCTCCGCCCCCTTCTCACTGCACCTTCATCGCGGTTCGCGGTGATCTCGGAGCGTTCCGGGATCGGCGATTCCGCAACCCGCGGACTTCGCGGTGGGAATCACCGTGCAGCGCTTCGGGAAATCGTGTGGATCTTGCTCAAAAACTGTGGACAACTCCACCGTTGTGAATATCTCTGTCGCTCATACGGGGACTTCCGGAGAGCATCGCTTCCGTTACGCACCGTGATGGGTCAAGATGGCGGGAGACGGAACGACAGGCGGGCCGTCGCGGCCGAAATGGAAGCAGAATGCTTGATTCCGAGCGGGAGAAACGCGTCCGGACATGCGACGACCCCCGCCGGGGGGGAGAGCGGGGGTCGTCCCCACGGCCGACTCGGGGGGGGAGGAGTCGGACCGGGTTAGCACGGTCGCGAACGATCCGTGACTTCCATGGTGTACCCGAGAGCCTTCTCAGGCAAACCCACGCGCCCGAGTTTACGCCGAATGGTGGGCCCCTATGCTCTGCCTTGTGGAAAACCGCTTCTTGCCGCGCACAGCAGCCTTCTTCGACCTGGACAAGACGGTCATTGCGAAGTCTTCGACACTGACCTTCAGCAAGTCCTTCTACCAAGGCGGACTGATCAACCGCCGAGCTGTACTGCGCACTGCGTACGCACAGTTCGTGTTCCTTGCCGGGGGCGCAGATCACGACCAGATGGAGCGGATGCGGGAATATCTCTCCGCGCTCTGCAGGGGCTGGAACGTCCAGCAAGTGAAGGAAATCGTCGCCGAGACCCTGCACGATCTGATCGACCCGATCATCTACGACGAAGCGGCGACGCTCATCGAGGAGCACCACACCGCCGGACGCGATGTGGTGATCGTCTCGACCTCGGGCGCCGAGGTCGTCGAACCGATCGGCGAGCTGCTCGGCGCCGACCGAGTCGTCGCCACCCGAATGGTCGTCGGCGACGACGGCTGCTTCACGGGTGAGGTGGAGTACTACGCGTACGGGCCGACGAAGGCCGAGGCGATCAAGGCACTCGCGATGTCGGAGGGATACGACCTCTCGCGCTGCTACGCCTACAGCGATTCCGTGACCGATGTACCGATGCTGGAGTCGGTAGGCCACCCGCACGCGGTCAATCCGGACCGCGCTCTGCGGCGCGAAGCGACCCTCAGAGAGTGGCCGATTCTCGTCTTCGATCGACCGGTCCGCCTCAAGCAGCGGTTGCCTGTGATCTCGCTGCCACCACGCCCGGCATTGGTCGCGGCGGCAGCGGTAGGCGCAGCCGCCGTCACAGCGGGCCTGGTCTGGTACACCTCCCGCCGCCGCACCACCACGACCTCAACCTGACACGCTCTACCTGACACGCGAGCCGGGCGGCGCCCCGGCACGTCCCGCGAGACCCCGCCACCCGACCCGGTCAATGGGATCAAACAAGGCGACCGATCGGTCCGATTCATCCGACCCAACTGGGTTGTCCAACTCGCCCGTAATTGAACATAAAAGTAAAGAAGTGCGGCCAGCACTACCGCTTACCCCGGCTCTGGAGTACAAAGGAGTCAACGGCCCGCGAGACCAAGGACATCCGAAAGGATTACCTGTAACGCAGAGAAGGCCCCACGGACCGCGCATGAAAACCGAGCACCCACGCGACGTCGACCCGTCGATTACGGGCCAGCCGCACCAGGAACGGGCAAAGCCCCCGACCTGATGGGCACATATCGAGGACGCCTGGTAACTGGGTAGACATGCCAGCGGCGGTACCGAGGGCGGTACCGCCGCAACCCTTTTATCGGGCAGTGAAGTTACCGCCCGTGGAGTTACCACGCCGAAGTTTCCGCGTGCAGTTACCACGGCGAAGTCATCGATTCGCCACTCCCGGCCCCGCGAGCCCGTGACTACGCGGCGCCACGCTGCAGCGCCTCGCACACCGCCGTCGATTCCCTGACGCCCAGCTCCACAGCGCGCCCGCAGTGTGCGATCCAGGCCGCCATCCCGTCCGGCGTCCCCGACAGATAACCCTCGAACGCCGCGATGTACGCCGCCCGGCCCAGCTCGGCGTGGCCCACCTCGGCGGGACAGATCGATTTGGGGTCGAGCCCGCTCCCGATCAGCACGATCCGCTCGGCCGCCCGCGCGACGAGGCCGTTGTACGAGCCGAACGGACGCAGGGCCAGCAGTTCGCCGTGCACAACCGCCGCAGTCACCAGCGCGGGCGCGGCACTGCCCGACAGGATCAGCCCGGAGAGTCCCTCCAGTCGCCCGGCCACCTCGTCGGCGTCCGGCAGCGGCGCTTCAATCAGGGGCTCGTCCACGGGTTCGCCCGCCAGCCGCGGTCGGCCGACAGCGTCCTCGGGCGCCGCGCCGCCGGCTGCGACAAGATGTAGCCGCGCCAGGACACGCAACGGCGACTGCCGCCAGATGGAGAGCAATTGGCCTGCTTCAGCGGTCAGCCTCAGGGCCGCTCCGACCACATGCGCCTCACCGTCCCCACTGAAGTCGGTGCGTCGGCGCACCTCCTCCAGATTCCAGTCGGCACCGGACAGCGCCGCCGAGCCACGGGCGCCGCGCAGCGCCGCTTCGGCGGTGACCTCGTTGCTTCGGCGCCGCATGACGCGGTGACCGTAGACCCGGTCGACGGCCTTGCGTACGGAGTCCACCGCGTCGGCAACCCCCGGCAGAGTGCCCAGGGTGGCGAGTGGATCAGAGGCAGTCGTACTCATAAGTAGCGAGGCTACGCGCCCCTTACACGGATGCCACCCGGGAGTGGCCTTCTTCACTAAGTGCGACAGCATTCCGCAATCATCCGGCTACCCTAGGTGAACATGAAGATCGCTTTCGTAGGGAAGGGCGGCAGCGGCAAGACCACGCTGTCCTCGCTCTTCATCCGCCACCTTGCCGCCAATGAAGCCCAAGTCGTCGCGGTGGACGCCGACATCAACCAGCACCTCGGAGCCGCGCTCGGCCTCGACGACCAGGAGGCTGCGGCACTGCCCGCCATGGGAGCCCAGCTGCCTCTGATCAAGGAGTACCTGCGCGGCAGCAATCCCCGTATCGCCTCCGCCGGGACGATGATCAAGACGACTCCCCCCGGCGAGGGCTCGCGGCTGCTGCGGGTCCGCGAGGACAACCCGATCTACGACGCGTGCGCCCGTACGGTCCGGCTCGACGGCGGGGAGATCCGGCTGATGGTCACCGGGCCGTTCACCGAGTCGGATCTGGGCGTGGCCTGCTACCACTCCAAGGTCGGTGCGGTCGAGCTCTGCCTCAACCATCTCGTCGACGGCCTCGACGATTACGTCGTCGTTGACATGACAGCAGGTTCGGACTCCTTCGCGTCCGGGATGTTCACTCGCTTCGACATGACGTTCTTGGTCGCCGAGCCGACCCGTAAGGGCGTCTCCGTCTACCGCCAGTACAAGGAGTACGCGCGGGACTTCGGGGTCGCGCTGAAGGTCATCGGCAACAAGGTGCAGGGCGAGGACGATCTGGACTTCCTGCGCGCCGAGGTGGGCAACGATCTATTGGTCAGCGTCGGGCACTCCGACTGGGTGCGGGCGATGGAGAAGGGCCGGCCCGCCCGCTTCGAGCTGCTGGAGGCGGACAACCGGATGGCTTTGCAGGCCCTGCAGAACGCCGCGGAGGATTCGTACGAGCAGCGGGACTGGGGGCGCTATACGCGGCAGATGGTGCACTTCCATCTGAAGAACGCGGAGAGCTGGGGCAACGAGAAGACGGGCGCCGACCTGGCCGCCCAGGTCGACCCCGCCTTCATCCTCGACGAGCGGTATGTGCAGGACGGCGCCGCTCAGCCTGCCTGATCGGTCGGCGCCCCGGCCAGGCAGCAGCGCTCGTTGCGCCGGGGCGCCGTTGCGCCCTCAAGCGCCAGTCGCAGACGAAGGGCGTGCAGTTCGGCGGCCGTGCGCGGCCACCGAACTCCACACGGCCACCGAGCTAGTGCCGTAGCAGGCATCAGGCCGCGCGGGAGCATCCGCCACTGGCAGCCCGAGCGCAGCACGTAGAAGAGCGAGTCGAGCACCAGCCGGTCTGCGTACTTGCGCACCCCGCCGCCTTTTCGCAGGTCACGCACGGGAAGGAGGGGCTGGATGATCTCCCACATCTCATCGGTCAGGCTGGACGGATAACATGGGCCGCTGACGGCCTCGGAGTTGTCGCACTGGCACACGTCACGTGATCATTCCGGAGCCGTCGCCATGCCCGGAGGGAAGATCACGACCGTCACGCTTCACGCATGATCAGCCACCCGACAGGCTCTCAGGTGATCTGGTTCGCCTGGGCCGTTTCCGCCCGCTTGCTGGGTTCGCGCTGAAGCTGGGAGTCCAGCCATGCGGCGATGTCCGTGATGACCGCCGCGTCGACGTGCTGGGGTGCCATGTACCCGGCGGGCGTCGACGGTCCTGTCCCTGGGAAGAAGAGGTGGTCGTTGGCTTCGTGGATCTGGATGGTGACGTCCGGACGCCCGGTCAGTCCATCTCGCCAGAGGGACAAGTCGTGCTCGACGGTGACCTGGTAGTCGCGGCCGCCCTGAAGGATCAGCAGCGGCTTGTCCAGGCGGGCGGCGGTAGCAACCGGGTCATAGGAGCGCAGGTCCAGCCAGTACGAGGCAGGAAGGCCGAAGGGCAGGTCCTCTCGGGGCGTACGGGGTGACAGGGCGGTCTCGACGGTCGCGGCCTGCCGGGATATCTCCGCAAGGACCGCCTCGGAGTGCGGACCGGGGTCGAGGGCGGCAAGGTGGCCCACGACTCGGACGGCCGCCCGGTGCATGGGCTCGGCGTCACCCGCCAGGATCACGACGCCCGCGACAGACGGCTCGGTCTCGGCGACCCGTGGGGCGACCTTGCCACCCATGCTGTGCCCGGCGACGAACACCCGGCTGGAATCGACGCACGGCTCCCCCTGGAGCAGACGCACGGCGGCGACGGCATGGGGGACGTACTCGCGTGACATCGTGAAGTCGTCCGCGGCAGCCACCTCCGCCGCGTGTGTGAAGGCCACCTTGTCGTGGCGCAGCACCGCCACTCCGCGGCTGGCCAGACCCCAGGCGAGGTCCTTCAGGGGCTTGTTGGGTCCGCTGGTCGCGTCCCGGTCGAAGGGACCTCCGCCGCTGAGAAGCACGACCCCGGGCCACGGGCCGTCACCGCGCGGAACGGTGACGGTGCCGGCCACTGCGAGAGCACCGGCTCCGACGGTGACGTCGTGCTCCTCGAAGGCATCCGGATCCGCATAGAAGGGCGCCTCCCATGGTTCGCAGGCAGGGGGCGCGAGGCGCAGCCCGTTCAGCAGGCCGGCGGAGTCGACCGACATAACGACGGTGAACTGTCCCCGTTCGCAGACCACGGGAACGCTGACCCGGATCAGGTCCGGCCGCAGGCGCTCGCTCGACGGTTCACCGAGGTCCGTGACCGGACCGGTTCCCGCGGTCTCGGCGAGCCAGGCCGCCTGGAGGGTCTCGGCGGTCAGCGCAGCGTGCAACGGCTTGGCGAACAGCGCAGCGATTTCCCTGAAACGGCCATCGATTGCCCACTCGACCACCAGCACGGCGGTGTCCTCTGCAGTCTGCATCCCCTCACCTTTCTTAGATTTGAGAAAGTTAGCATGCGTGAGAAAGTGGGGTGATGGACACCTTGGAACTTCTGGCACATCCTGTCCGCCTCCGCGTGGTCCACGCACTGCGCGGCGGGCGGGCCCTGACAACAGGGCAGTTGTGCGCTCTGATCCCGGACGTGTCAAAGGCGACCGTATACCGGCACGTCGACCTTCTCGCCGCGGGCGGCATCCTCGACGTCGCCGACGAACGGCGAGTGCGGGGCGCCGTCGAACGCCGCTATCGGCTACGGCAGGAACGCGCGGGCGTCGACACGGAAACCGCGCGCGCGCTCACCCCACAGCACCACGAGCGGGCATTCGCTGCCGCCATGGCCGCCCTGATTGCGGAGTTCGGCGCTTACCTGGAGCGCGAAGGCAGCGATCCCGTGGACGACCTCGTCGGCTATCGGCAGCACGCGATCTGGCTCAGCAAGGACGAGCTCGTAGCACTGATCGGCACGATGCAAGCCGCCATCGCGCCCCTCCTCGCCAACGAATCCTCGCGGGAACGTACCCGCTACCTCCTCAGCCCCATCCTGTTCCCCGCCGAACAGGCCGAACAGCAAGACCCGCTGTAGCCGACACCGCCGCTTGCGGTGAGCCAGATCATCTGAGATGACGAGCGACTCAGACCAGATCACTTGAGACGGGGCCAGGTCGGCAGAGACGAGACACCAATGCGGCCTGATCGGGCGTGAGATCCATGGCCGTTCTGTGCCACTGAACTTTGAGCGTGTGCCATCGAAGTTTGAGTGGTGCTGGCCGCTGCTCGCTGAGACTCCCTGATCCTGACAACCCTGCGGTTCTCGAAACGGATGTGACCGAGGATGCAAAGAGTGACTTATCGGCTCCGTCCCAGGGACAGATGCGGCCACCGCGGCTGTACCACGCGAAGGAGGCCCAGCATGACGATCCAGCGGATGGACAACGTCCTCATTGTCGTCGACAACCTTGAGGCTGCTATTTCGTTCTTCGTCGAACTCGGCATGAAGCTGGAAGGCAAGGGGCCACTCGAAGGGCGCTGGGCAGAGCGCGTCATCGGGCTCGATGACGTCCGGCAAGACATCGCAACGCTGCGGACCCCGGACGGCCACGGGCGAGTAGAGCTGGCGAAGTTCCACAGGCCGAGGGCCATCAACGCCGAACCGAAAGACGCGCCGGCGAACACGCTGGGCATTCGTCGCATCATGTTTGCCGTCGACGACATCGAGGACGTCGTTGCCCGCCTGCGGGCCCACGGTGCCGAACTCGTCGGCGAGATCGCGCAGTACGAGGACATCTATCGGGTCTGCTACGTCCGCGGACCCGAAGGCATCGTCGTCGGACTGGCCGAGCAGCTCGGTTGAAGGCTGCCGAAGGGGCCGTGCACCCACAGGGCAGGCTGGCTTGGCCCCGCCTCGGCTGACTTGCGGCTTCCACGCATGTCGGCACCCTCCGGCGGGACGCCTCGGAGCATGACATGCAGTGGCCGGGTACGGAGCTCCAGCGGTCTGAGTGACTTACCGACGTTCAACAGTCGATTATCCAACTGCGCTTGACGATGAGTGCAGGAGCCACAGGCCGTCGCCTGCCGGAGTGGGCGCGGTGAAGCTGTAGCGGCCGAGCACATTGAGGTTGCGGTGCTTGAGCGGGGACAGGCAGGTGATGCCCTCGTCGCGGATCTCGTAGCCCTCCGTGCGGAGCTGGGCGACCGCGGCGTCGATGTAGCAGGTCGCCCAAAGCACTACGGCGTTCACTATCTGCCCGATGCCCGCGACCTGGTCGTTGACGGCGTTGAGCCAGGTGATGCCGCGCTTGAAGCCGAAGCACTTCGGGAACGGGGCGGCGTTGGCAGTGCGGACGAGCACGACGAACCGCAGCCCGTCGACCGAGGCCAGCAGACCGTCGCCCCAGTACACGACGATCGGCACCTGGCCCTGCACGTCGATCAGCGCGCCGTTTCCGTCCCCGTGTCCCCGGCTTCGTCGAGGAACTCCGTCCAGCCGTTCCCCGGGGCCTGGCCGACATCGAGCGTGCCGAGCTTCGCCAGCGTCGCCGGGTCCTGCGCGTCCAGCCAGTCGACCAGCTGCCGGAAGGACACACAGCGGACGCCCTCCTTTGTGCAGACCGTCGCGATGGTCTCCTCGACGGCGCGCATGTACGTGCCACCGTTCCAGGACTCGAAGTGGTTGCCGATGATCAGCGGGGCGCGGTTTCCGTCGTACGAGCGGCCGAATGCCTGGATCAGGCCGTCGCGCATCTGGTTGCCCCAGTACTCGTGCTGATTCGGGTCCCCCTGCGTCGTACCGGACTGGTTGAACATGAAGTTGTAGTCCATCGAAAGGGTCTCGAACGCGCACCCCGGGACCGGGACGAGCTGCAACGACAGGTCCCAGATGCCGTCCTTCTTCTTCGGCCAGACCTGGTTGTTGACGCCGCTGGAGTCGTAACGGAAGCCCATGGACCGCGCCGCGGCCACCGCGTTCTTCTGCCCTTCCAGACACGGGGTGCGGCCGCCGATGAGTTCCTTGTCGTAGTCGAAGGGAAGCGGCTCCTCCCCCTTGAGGCCGGGGTCGTTGGTCTTCCAGCTCTTCACAATGGACTTGGCCTGGTCGATCTCGCTCTTCCACTGATCGACGGACCAGGTGCCGCCCCCACCGTCGGGGCCGCAGAAGTGGCCGTTGAAGTGGGTGCCGATCTCGTCGCCGTCCTTCCAGGCGCCGCGCAGCTGGGTGATGGTGTTCCGGATTCCCTCGGTGTCGTTGAAGCCGATGTCGGAACTGCCGGCGTTGTGCTTCGGCGGGTCGTAGAGCTCCCGCTTGTCCTCCGGCAGCAGGTACAGGCCGCTGAGGAAGTACGTCATGTTCGCGTGGTACTTCTTGCCCACTGCGCGGAAGTGCGAGAAGAGCTTCTGGCCGTCCTCACCGGCGCCGTCCCACGAGAACACCACAAACTGTGGGGGCTTCCGACCTGGCGTCAGGCGCCGTGCCACAGGCTGCTTCGGCTGGCTGCCCGTAAAAGCGGTGGAGCCGTCGCCGATGAGCCGGAACACACTCTGGGGTGCGGCACGAGGGACGTTCTTCTTCGCTCCGGCGTCCGGCTTCGCGGCACCGGGTCCGGCGGCGCCAGTCCTGGAATCCGAATCGGAGGAGCAACCGGCCACTCCCGCGGTCAGTGCAATGGCCATGATGCCCAGGGCGACCCGTCCGGCGGCGGTCCTCTTCGCGGCGACTCGCTTCGTGGCGGCCATCATCCGCCCACCCTCTTCCTTGCAGGTAATTTGCGTTGAAGTGCCGACACGGCGCGGTCAAGGTCGCACGCAGCCCTTCCGGAATCAGCGCGACAGGCCACATGAAAAGATGCTTTTTCACTTGAATGAGTGGTCGAACGGGCTATTTGACCTCAAGTATGGACGCAGATCTTTACTCTCCATTACGATCTGTTTACTCAGAGTTGAGAAATTCCGCCGCTGCATGCCGTGACCCACGGCCGCGTCCCCCCACGTTCCGCGACCGCGCCGCCCCGGAGGAAACGGAAACATGTCTGCTTGCGTCCCCACTCGTCATGACCACACATCCCGCAGTAGGCGCCCACTCCGCGCCTCGGGAATCAAGCGACCGCACAGCCCGCCGCCGCGCGGCGGACGCTTCCGCATCGCGGGGGCCGACCTGTCCGCATCGATCACGGTCTTCCTGCTCGCCGTCCCCATGTCGCTCGGCCTCGCCGTCGCCATGGACGCCCCGCTGGAAGCCGGCCTCATCTCCGCCGCGATCGGCGGCATCGTCGCCGGACTGCTCGGCGGCACCCCCCTCCAAGTCAGCGGCCCGTCCGCCGGGCTGACCGTGGTCACAGCCGAGTTGATCCAGATCTACGGCTGGCGCACCACCTGCGCGATCACCATCGGCGCCGGACTTCTGCAAATCCTGCTGGGCTCGCTGCGGGCGGCGCGCAGCGCCCTGGCCGTCAGCCCCGCCATCGTGCACGGCACCCTCGCCGGAATCGGCATGGCCATCGCGCTCGCCCAACTGCACATCGTGCTCGGCGGCTCACCACAGAGTTCCGCCGTCGCCAACGCACGTGCTCTCCCCGACCAATTGGGGCAGCTGAGTCCGGCCGCCCCGCTGATCGGCGCGCTGACCATCATGGTCCTGGTCCTGTGGCCGCGGATTCCAGGGCGGATCGGCCGGGTGGTGCGGCGGATTCCGGCCGCCCTCGCCGCGGTGGTGACCGCGACGGCGGTGGCTGCGATCGCTGCGCCCGGGATCACCCGGGTCGATCTGCCGTCCTGGAGCTCGCACGCCCTGCCGGAGATGCCGCGCGGCCCCGTGCTCGCCCTGGCCACCGCTGTGTTCACAGTGATGCTGGTGGCGAGTCTGGAGTCACTGCTCGCCGCGGTCGCCGTGGACAAGCTGTCGGCCGACCGCGCCGGCGAGCAAGCTCCCGCCCGGCCCACCCCGGCTGCCCCACCACCCGTCAGACGCCCCGATCTCGATCGTGAACTGCGCGCCCAGGGCATCGCCAACGCCCTGTCCGGGTTGGTGGGCGGCCTGGCGGTGTCCGGCGGCGCGGTGCGCAGTTCGGCGAATGTGCGGGCGGGGGCGACGGGCCGCGCCTCGACCGTGCTGCACGGCGTCTGGGTGGCGCTCGCCGCCGGACTGCTGGTCACCGCCCTGGAGTGGATCCCGTTGGCCGCGCTCGCCGCGCTGGTCATGATGGTCGGTATCCAGATGGTGAGTTTCGCTCACATCCGCAATGTCCATAGGCACCGGGAATTCCTGGTGTACGGGGCAACGATCACCGGCGTGATCCTCTTCGGTGTGCTCAACGGCGTGGCGATCGGCATCGCGGTGGCGGTCACCCTCGCCCTGCATCGGCTTGCCCGGACCAGGATCACCGTGACCGATCAGGGCGGACAGCATCTGGTCGTCGTACGGGGCCAGCTGACGTTCCTCGCGGTGCCTCGGCTGAGCCGGACGCTCGGCCAGCTGCCCCAGGGCGGGGATGCCGTCGTCGAGCTGGACGGCTTCTTCATGGACCATGCGGCGTACGAGACGATCCAGGACTGGAGCATTGCCCAGACGGCCCACGGCGGCCGGGTCGTCTTCACCGGCAGGTCCGGCGGCCGAATCGCCGAGCCCTCCTCGGCGGCGCACTCCTGTTGCCGCCCCTGGACTCCATGGCGCAACCATCACTGCCACGACCGGCCCGAGCAGACACCCGAGACCCGCCACAGACTCGGCACCCCCTTCAGCCACGCCCGCATCGGCACGGCCCCCGCCCCGGGCTCCGACACAAGTCCGGCCCCCCGCTACGGCCCCGGTCCTGGCTCCCACACCGGCCCCAGTGAGGACAGCACCTCCGGCCCGGCCGGCTCGCCCACCGCCACCCAGCGCCGGACCGGCGGCAACCGCCTGGTCAGCGGCCTGAGTTCGTTCCAGCGCAACACCGCTCCGCTGGTGCGCGAGGAGCTGGCCCGGCTGGCCCGCGAGGGTCAACGCCCCTCCCAGCTCTTCATCACCTGCGCCGACTCCCGCCTGGTCACGAGCATGATCACGGCGAGCGGCCCGGGCGACCTGTTCACCGTGCGGAACATCGGCAATCTGGTGCCCCCGCCGGACGCCGAGTCGGGTGACGACTCGGTGGGCGCCGCGATCGAGTACGCGGTGGATGTGCTGAAGGTGGAGTCCATCACCGTCTGCGGGCACTCCGGCTGCGGCGCCATGCAGGCTCTGCTCGGCGCCAAGCCGGACCCGGACACTCCGCTGACGTTCCTGTGGCGCTGGCTGAGACACGGGCTGCCGAGCCTGGAGCGGATGGCGTCCCGGCATCACGCCCGGGCCCGGATCTCCGGGCGGCTGCCCGCCGATGCACTGGAGCAGCTCTGCCTCACCAACGTGGTCCAGCAGTTGGACCATCTGCGGGCCCATGAATCGGTGGCGCGTCGGCTCGCCGAGGGCACGCTCCAATTGCACGGAATGTACTTCCATGTGGGCGAGGCGCAGGCCTATCTGCTGACCGAGGGCGCAAGCGTCGGCCTCGCGCTCGACGAGGTCTTCGACCGCGTGGACCCCGGCGACGCCCACGCCCCGGCCGATTCCTGCGCCTCCGGCGACGCCGACACCCCCGGCCCTGCTGCCGCGCCCACCACCGCCCCGGGCGATCCCTCCGGATCCGGCGAGTTGGAACGCACCGGCGCCTGAACCACATTCACCCCCGGTCCGTGAGACCTTGTGGTCCCGCCTCCGCACCGCTCCGTGTTGCTCTGCACCGCACAGCGTCGCACAGCACGCGGTGGCGGAACCGTGCCTCCATACACGAGACACAGGTCTAAACCAATCCCGGGCAGACACTTGTCACCCGGCCTTTGGCCTGATGAGCTATGCCCCGGGACACAACGGACACCCTGGGAATGGGAGATGTCGTGAGCAACGAAAGCCTGGCCAATCTGCTCAAGGAGGAGCGGCGGTTCGCACCGCCTGCCGATCTGGCCGCCGATGCCAACGTAAAAGCGGAGGCGTACGAGCAGGCCGAGGCGGACCGGCTGGGCTTCTGGGCCAAGCAGGCCCGTCGCCTGACCTGGGCCACGGAGCCGACCGAGACGCTCGACTGGAGCAACCCGCCCTTCGCGAAGTGGTTCGCGGACGGCAAGCTCAACGTCGCGTACAACTGCGTGGACCGCCACGTCGAGGCCGGCCATGGTGACCGGGTCGCCATCCACTTCGAGGGCGAGCCCGGCGACAGCCGCGCCATCACCTACGCCGACCTGAAGGACGAGGTCTCCCGTGCCGCGAACGCCCTCACCGAGCTCGGTGTCGGCAAGGGCGACCGGGTCGCCGTCTATCTGCCGATGATCCCCGAGGCCGCGATCGCGATGCTGGCCTGCGCCCGCATCGGCGCCGCGCACTCGGTGGTCTTCGGCGGTTTCTCCGCCGACGCCATCGCCGCCCGTATCCAGGACGCGGACGCCAAGGTCGTCATCACCGCCGACGGTGGCTACCGCCGCGGCAAGCCGTCCGCGCTCAAGCCTGCCGTGGACGACGCCATCTCCCGTACCGACACCGTCGAGCATGTCCTCGTGGTGCGGCGCACCGGCCAGGACACCGCGTGGACCGAGGGCCGCGACGTCTGGTGGCACGAGATCACCGGCCGGCAGTCCGCCGAGCACACCCCCGAGGCGTTCGAGGCCGAGCACCCGCTCTTCATCCTCTACACCTCCGGTACGACGGGTAAGCCGAAGGGCATCCTGCACACCTCCGGTGGCTACCTCACGCAGGCCGCGTACACCCACAACGCGGTCTTCGACCTCAAGCCGGAGACCGATGTCTTCTGGTGCACCGCCGACATCGGCTGGGTGACCGGCCACTCGTACATCGTCTACGGCCCCCTGGCCAACGGCGCGACGCAGGTCATGTACGAGGGCACGCCCGACTCCCCGCACCAGGGGCGTTTCTGGGAGATCGTGCAGAAGTACGGCGTCACGATCCTCTACACCGCGCCGACCGCGATCCGTACGTTCATGAAGTGGGGTGACGACATCCCCGCCAAGTTCGACCTGAGCAGTCTTCGGGTCCTCGGTTCGGTCGGTGAGCCGATCAACCCCGAGGCGTGGATGTGGTATCGCAAGCACATCGGCGCCGACAAGTGCCCGATCGTGGACACCTGGTGGCAGACCGAGACCGGCGCGATGATGATCGCGCCGCTGCCGGGCGTCACGGAGACCAAGCCGGGAAGCGCCCAGCGCGCCCTGCCCGGTATCGCCGCCACGGTCGTCGACGACGAGGCCAACGAGGTTCCGAACGGCGGGGGCGGCTATCTCGTCCTGACCGAGCCGTGGCCGTCGATGCTCCGCACCATCTGGGGCGACGACCAGCGCTTCATCGACACCTACTGGTCGCGCTTCGAGGGCAAGTACTTCGCGGGCGACGGCGCCAAGAAGGACGAGGACGGCGACATCTGGCTGCTCGGCCGGGTCGACGACGTGATGCTCGTGTCCGGGCACAACATCTCGACCACCGAGGTCGAGTCGGCGCTGGTGTCGCACCCGTCGGTCGCTGAAGCCGCCGTGGTCGGCGCCGCCGACGAGACGACCGGCCAGGCCATCGTCGCGTTCGTGATACTGCGCGGTACGGCTGTCGCCTCCGACAAGCTCGTCGCGGAGCTGCGCAACCACGTCGGCGCCACGCTCGGCCCGATCGCCAAGCCGAAGCGAATCCTGCCGGTCGCCGAGCTGCCGAAGACCCGCTCCGGCAAGATCATGCGGCGTTTGCTGCGCGACGTGGCAGAGAACCGTGAGCTGGGCGATGTCACGACGCTCACCGACTCCTCGGTGATGGACCTCATCCAGACCCAGCTGCCGTCCTCCTCCGAGGACTGAGCACAGCGAGTACGTCCCCGAGGGGCATCCGGCAACGCGCCGGATGCCCCTCGGGGATTTAGGGTGAACATCACCGGATACAGCTCCGCGCACCCCGGGTACAGTGGCAGCCGCGTCAACAAGGCAATAAGAAATCTCCACAAGGTGTGCCGGGAAGTCTGGTCGGCAAGTGCATCAGCCATGCCATCGCTGCCGTACCGCCCCGGAGGTCCCCACTCGTGGCCGCGCCCGCCCCCACGCCCCCTTCCTCCCGCCGCACCTTTCTCGGGCGGCTGCCGCTCCCTGAGCGGAACTACCTCGCGGACGCCCTGCGCACCGAGACCGTCGGCGGAGTCATCCTGCTGGTCGCCGCGATAGCCGCCCTGGTGTGGGCGAACACCTTCGGCTCCAGTTACACGGCCGTCAGCGACTTCCACTTCGGTCCCGAGTCGCTGGGCCTCAACCTCTCCGTGGAGCACTGGGCGGCGGACGGGCTGCTCGCGATCTTCTTCTTCGTCGCGGGCGTCGAACTCAAGCGGGAACTGGTCGCGGGCGAACTGCGCGACCCCAAGGCGGCCGCCCTCCCGGTCATCGCCGCGCTGTGCGGAATGGCGGCTCCGGCCATCGTCTACACGCTCGTGGCCGTGAGCGGCGGGGGCTCCACGGACGGCTGGGCCGTCCCCACCGCCACCGACATCGCCTTCGCACTCGCCGTCCTCGCGGTCATCGGCACCTCGCTGCCGAACGCGCTGCGCGCCTTCCTGCTGACCCTCGCCGTCGTCGACGACCTCTTCGCGATCCTGATCATCGCGGTCTTCTTCACCGAGAAGATCAACTTCATGGCGCTGATCGGCGCCTTCATCGGCCTCGCCGTCTTCTATCTGCTGCTGCGCAGGAATGTGCGCGGCTGGTACGTCTACGTACCGCTCGCCCTGGTCATCTGGGGCCTGATGTACAACAGCGGCATCCACGCCACCATCGCCGGTGTTGCCATGGGCCTGATGCTCCGCTGCACCCGGCGCGACGGCGAGACCCAGTCCCCCGGCGAGCACATCGAGCACCTGATCCGCCCGCTGTCGGCCGGTATCGCCGTGCCGCTGTTCGCCCTCTTCTCGGCCGGTGTCCCCCTCTCCGCCGACGCGCTGGCGGACGTTTTCACCCGGCCCGAGACGCTCGGCGTCGTCCTGGGGCTCGTCGTCGGCAAGACCGTAGGCATCTTCGGCGGTGCGTGGCTGGCCACCCGCTTCACAAAGGCGGAGCTGAACAAGGACCTGGCCTGGGCGGATGTCTTCGCGGTCGCCTCGCTCGCCGGGATCGGCTTCACCGTCTCGCTGCTCATCGGTGAGCTGGCCTTCGTCGGCGACGAGGAGATGATCAACGAGATCAAGGCCTCCGTGCTGCTCGGCTCCCTGACAGCCGCCGTACTCGCCGGTGTACTGCTCAAAGTCCGGGTACGCAGATACCGGACGCTGTACGAGGCCGAGGAGCTCGACGAGGACGAGGACGGCGTGCCCGACGTCTACGAGCAGGACGACCCGGAGTACCACCTGCGGATGGCCGCGATCTACGAGAAAAGGGCGGCCGACCACCGCCGCCTTGCCCAACAGGCGGGGGCAGCGAGCAGCAAGCCGGACAGTCCGGCATGATCTGACACCAGATGTGTTGAGCAGGAGAGCAGGAGAGGGAGTCAGGGATGAGCGACCCCGGCAACAACGCGGGCAGTGCCGACCGCAGTCTCGGGCAGCTGGTTGCCGCGGCGACGGCCGAGATGTCCGCACTGGTGCACGACGAGATCGCCCTGGCCAAGGCCGAGGTGCGACAGGACGTCAAGCGCGGCGTCACCGGGAGCGTGGCGTTCGTCGTCGCAGGCGTGCTGATTCTGTTCGCGATCCCGGTGCTTAGCTTCGCGGCGGCGTACGGAATCCACAACCTGGGGCTCGGACTCGCGTGGTCGTTCCTGATCGTGGGCGCTGCCTTCATCGTGCTGGGGGCGTTGCTCGCGCTGTTCGCCATCGCCAAGTTCAAGAAGGTGAAGCCGCCGGAGAAGTCCATCGCTTCGGCCAAGCAGACGGCGGCCGTGCTTCAGGGCGCCAAGCCGCACCCGCGGCCCGCCGTCACGGCGGGGGCGAGCCGTCCGGCCGCCGTGGGCAGCACGCTGGCGGACAAGGCCCTGGAAAAGTCTCCGGTCCAGGACAAGGCGTCCGCTGTGGCACGCTCGTCCACATGACGGTCCCCGATTTCAGCGCATCCGGTCCAGTTGGTCCAGTAGGCCCGGAAGGTCAGGTAGGCCCTGCCGGCCAGGCAGGGCCCACCGGCCCGGCGGGCCCGGGCGGCTCCTCGGAGTCGTCGGGTTCCCCGGGTTCCTCACGCCACTCAAGCGCCTCGGGCCCCTCAGACCCGCTGAGCTCACCTGGCTCTTCCGCTTCTTCCGCTTCCTCTGGTCCATCTGGTTCATCTGGTTCTCCCGATTCACCCGGTTCACCCGGCCCGGTCGGCGCCGGTGGGCCCGTGCGGCTCGACGGGCCATGGACCCACCGGGACGTGGCGGCCAACGGCGCCCGCTTCCACATCGCCGAGCTCGGCGAGGGGCCACTGGTGCTGCTGCTGCACGGCTTTCCGCAGTTCTGGTGGACCTGGCGCCGTCAGCTCACCGCACTGGCCGACGCCGGCTTCCGCGCCGTGGCGATGGATCTGCGCGGGGTCGGTGGCAGCGACCGTACGCCCCGGGGTTACGACCCCGCCAACCTGGCACTCGACGTCACCGGCGTGATCCGCTCGCTCGGCGAACCGGACGCGGCCCTGGTCGGTCATGACATGGGCGGCTACCTCGCCTGGACCGCCGCGGTGATGCGGCCGAAGCTGGTGCGCCGCCTCGTGGTCTCCTCGATGCCGCATCCGCGCCGCTGGCGTGCCTCAATGCTCTCCGACTTCGCGCAGTCCCGGGCGGGCTCGTACATCTGGGGATTTCAGCGCCCGTGGATGCCGGAACGTCAGCTCGTCACGGACGACGGGGCGTTGGTGGGTCGGCTGATCCGCGACTGGGCGGGCCCCCGGACCCCGGGCTTCCCCGACGACGCGGCGGTCGACGTCTACCGGCGCGCGATGTGCATCCCGTCGACGGCGCACTGCTCGATCGAGCCGTACCGCTGGATGGTCCGCTCCCTGGCCCGTCCGGACGGAATCCAGTTCAACCGGCGGATGAAGCGGCCGGTACGGGTACCCACACTGCATCTGCACGGTTCACTCGATCCGGCGATCCGTGCGCGGAGCGCGGCGGGGTCCGGCAAGTACGTCGAAGCGCCGTACCGTTGGCGACTTTTCGACGGTCTGGGGCACTTCCCCCACGAGGAGGATCCGGCCGGGTTCTCGGCCGAACTCATCAACTGGCTCAAGGACCCCGAGCCCGACCGGTAGCCATACGGGCACAGTTGTCCGACGAACAGCCAATTGCCCGGCGCATAGGCCAATTGGCTGACCGGTGGGCGGTTACCGACCATGAGGCACGGGCAGACGTCGGGGTATGGGCTGGACGCACGACTTCGGTGACACAGCACGCAACCGTCGCTCGACCGCCACAGCGGGTCCGAGCACTCATGAGGGGGGCGACCCCCAGGGCCAGGTGCACGATATGCATGTCCTGCATGATCCCCGGCTCGGTATTCCGCGCATTCTGCGCCGTCGGGCCCGCTGGGTCTCTGCGCGGCTGCGCCATCCACGCGGATGATGTCCGCCCCGGTCGGCCGGTGAACGCTCACCGGCCGGGCTGGACTTCCACGACTCTCCCGGCTGCGCGGCTCGATGCGCCCAGGGCCGGCCATGATCCGCCGGACAGACCCTGGGGCCTTTCGTCCTAGAGCGCACACGCCTGACTGTCGACCTGCTGGTTGGCCGAGCGGCCGCGCATGATGTCCTGGCGGATCTCGTCGGCCGTCAGCGCGTAGCCGGTGTCGGGGTCGTCGAGCGACTTCGCGAAAACGACCCCGTACACCTTGCCCTCGGGGGTCAGCAGCGGTCCGCCGGAGTTGCCCTGCCGGACGGTCGCGAAGAGCGAGTACACATCGCGGCGAACAGTGCCCCGGTGGTAGATGTCCGGCCCGTCGGCCGCGATACGGCCCCGGACGCGCGCGGCTCGTACGTCGTACGAGCCGTTCTCCGGGAAGCCCGCGACGATGGCGCTGTTCCCTGTCCGGGCGTCGTTGTCGGTGTCGGTGAACTTCAGCGGCTTCGCGTCGAGGTCCGGTACGTCGAGTACGGCGATGTCGCGCCGCCAGTCGTAGAGGACGACCTTCGCGTCGTAGAGCCGCCCCTGGCCGCCGACCTGGACGGTCGGCTCGTCGACGCCGCCGACGACATGGGCGTTGGTCATCACCCGGCGGTCGGAGAAGACGAAGCCGGTTCCTTCGAGGACCTTGCCGCAGCCCGGGGCCGTACCGACGACCTTGACGATGGACTCCTTGGCGCGGGCCGCGACGGGGCTTCCGACCAGCGTCGGATCCGGGGCCCGGACCTCGGTGATCGGCTCGTTGACGAAGGGGCTGAAGACCTGCGGGAAGCCGTTCTGCGCGAGAACCGAGGAGAAGTCCGTGAACCAGGTGGAGGCCTGGCTGGGCATCACCCGGGAGACGCCCAGCAGTACCGAGGAGCTACGGACCTCCTTGCCCAGTGTGGGCAGTGAGGTACCGGCCAGCGCGGAGCCGATGAGCCAGGCGACCAGCAGCATCGCCACCACATTGACCAGGGCGCCTCCGGTGGCGTCCAGGGCGCGCGCGGGCGACCACGTGATGTACCGGCGGAGCTTATTCCCCAGGTGTGTGGTGAATGCCTGCCCCACCGAGGCGCAGACGATCACGATGACGACGCCGACGACGGCTGCCGTCGATGAGACCTCGGAGCCGTTCGTCAGCTGGTCCCACAGGACCGGCAGCAGATAGACGGCGACGAGACCGCCGCCCAGGAACCCGATCACCGACAGGATGCCGACGACGAACCCCTGGCGATAGCCGATGACCGCGAACCACACGGCGCCGGCCAGCAGCAGGATGTCCAGCACGTTCACCGTCTATAGCCTCGCAGATTCGTCACCGGGCCCGTTTTTTCGGCTGGGTCCGGGCAGGGCCGGACAGTGCAGCACGGGAGTCAGCCTGTCATGCGCGCCAGTCGAGCGGCACCTGCTTGGTGGTGTCCCACGGGCGCTCCCAGCCCGCGAAGTGCAGAATCCGGTCGATCACTCCGGCCGTGAAACCCCAAACCAGGGCGGATTCGACCAGAAATGCCGGGCCTCGGTGGCCGCTCGGATGGACCGTGATCGCACGGTTGGCCGGGTCCGTGAGATCCGCCACGGGAACGGTGAAGACCCGGGCGGTCTCACCCGGATCGACGACGCCGACCGGGCTCGGCGACCGCCACCAGCCGAGGACCGGTGTCACGACAAAGCTGCTCACGGGGATGTAGAGCCGGGGCAGCACGCCGAAGAGCTGTACCCCGTGCGGATCGAGGCCGGTCTCCTCCTGGGCCTCCCGCAGAGCGGCCCTGAGCGGCCCTGTCGTCGACTGGTCGCCGTCCTCCGGGTCCAGGGCGCCGCCCGGGAAGGAAGGCTGCCCAGCGTGGGAACGCAGGCTTCCGGATCGCTCCATGAGGAGCAGCTCGGGGCCGCGCTCACCCTCTCCGAACAGTACGAGTACGGCGGACTGCCGCCCGGCGCCGCTCTCGGGCGGCAGGAAGCGGCTGAGCTGGTCCGGCTCTATGGTCTGCGCGGCGCGGGCCACGGGGGCGAGCCAGTCCGGCAGGCCTTCGGTCGTGACGGTGATCGCGCTGTCGTGACCAGAGCCTGCCGCGGTGGCGGCGGCTGCGACCGCCGCCGCGGGGCTTACCGCCGCCGGGTTGACCGCCGCAGGCGCGGCGGTCGCTTCCGCGCCCCGGTGATGGGTGCGCCGTTCGCACGCGCTCTCTTCTTGCGTGCTCTGTTCGTGCGTCTTCATAGGCACCCCTCGTCTCTCAACGCCTGTGGTCACGCATTTCGTTCCGGAGCGAACGCCGTACGTCAGTCGGCCCCCAGGGCCGGCGCGGCCTTGCCCGGGTAGTCCGGCGGCGGGCTCAGCCGCTGACCGGGCTGACCGCCCATCTCGTACTTCAGCAGCTTCCTGGCCTTCTCCGGGTCCGTCTCGCCCTCCCCGTACGCGGGGCAGAGCGGGGCGATCGGGCAGGCTCCGCAGGCGGGCTTGCGGGCATGGCAGATGCGGCGACCGTGGAAGATGACGCGGTGCGAGAGCATCGTCCACTCACTCCTGGGGAAGATCGCGGCGATCTCGGCCTCGATCTTCTCGGGGTCCTCCTGCTCCGTCCACTTCCAGCGGCGCACCAGGCGTCCGAAGTGGGTGTCGACCGTGATGCCCGGTACACCGAAGGCATTCCCGAGCACGACGTTGGCGGTCTTGCGGCCGACTCCCGGCAGTGTGACGAGATCGGCGAGGCGGCCCGGCACCTCACCCCCGAAATTGTCCCTGATCGCCACGGAGAGGCCTATCAGCGACTTGGCCTTGGCCCGGAAGAAGCCGGTCGGCCGAATGAGTTCTTCCATTTCCTCCGGGACGGCCGCGGCCATGTCCTCGGGGGTGGGGTAGGCGGCGAAGAGCGCGGGAGTGGTCTGGTTGACCCTCAGATCGGTGGTCCGGGCGGAAAGGACCGTGGCGACGAGGAGCTCGAAGGGGTTCTTGAAGTCCAGCTCGGGGTGGGCGTACGGGTAGAGCTCGGCGAGCTCACGGTTGATCCTGCGGGCACGGCGGACCATCGCCAGATGCGATTCCGGCTTTGCACCGGGTTGCGCACCGGGTCGCACGGTGCTCTTGGCGGTGGACTTCGCAGCGGACTTCGAGGCGGTTTTCGCGGTGGACTTCGCTGCCGTCCGTGCGCCGGGCTTCGCGCCGGACTTCGACGCGGGCTTCGAGGCGGGTTCCGCGGCCCGCTGGGGCTCGGTCTTCGTCGCGGACTTCGCTACGGCCGTCACTCCGGCCTCCGCCCGCCGGGCCTGCTCGATCGTGGGGCGTTTTGTCGCTTTTTTCGGGCGACTCGCAACCTGTTCGCCCACAGCGGAATCACGGCCTTCCGACACCCCATCAGCCCCCCAGGCCTGCACTCTCACCGGCGATTTGGACACCCGGCCAGCCTAGAGCCATGCACTGACATCCGCCCCGGTCACCGCACATCCACCCCCAAACGGCCCCCTGCCTCACGGTTCGGTACGCCCGTGCGTCAAACTGGTTTGTGATTGATCGCACTGTTTTACCGTCCGGCATGATGGGGAGCACGGTTCCCTGAACAGGCCGACAAGGAGAGAACTCGTGGACGACGTTCTGCGGCGCGCCCCGCTTTTCGCGGCGCTCGATGATGAGCAGGCCGCGGAGCTCCGCGCCTCGATGAGTGAGGTGACCCTCGCACGCGGCGACGCACTCTTCCACGAGGGCGACCCGGGCGACCGCCTCTATGTGGTCACCGAGGGCAAGGTGAAGCTGCACCGCACCTCCCCCGACGGGCGCGAGAACATGCTGGCGGTCCTCGGCCCCGGCGAGCTGATCGGCGAGCTGTCGCTCTTCGACCCGGGCCCGCGCACCGCCACCGCGACCGCGCTGACCGAGGTCAAGCTCCTCGGCCTCGGCCACGGCGACCTCCAGCCCTGGCTGAACGCCCGCCCCGAGGTGGCCACGGCCCTGCTGCGCGCCGTCGCCCGACGACTGCGCAAGACCAACGACCAGATGTCCGACCTGGTCTTCTCGGACGTACCGGGCCGTGTCGCCCGCGCCCTCCTCGACCTGTCGCGCCGCTTCGGCGTCCAGTCGGAAGAGGGCATCCATGTCGTTCACGACCTGACCCAGGAAGAGCTGGCCCAACTGGTCGGCGCCTCTCGTGAGACGGTCAACAAAGCACTCGCCGACTTCGCCGGACGCGGCTGGCTGCGCCTGGAGGCGCGCGCCGTGATCCTGCTGGATGTGGAGCGCCTGGCGAAGCGGTCCCGCTAGCCGGCCGACCGTACGCCGTCTCCGTACGCCGGCTCCGTACGCAAGGTCCTGCCGCACAGCGGGGCCTTGCGCGTGCGTGTGTCCTAGATCAGCCCGTGCTCGCTCAGGTACTCCAGCTGCGCCAGCACCGAGAGTTCCGCCGCGGGCCACAGGGACCGGTCCACGTCCGCGTACACCTGCGCCACCACCTCCGACGCCGTCCGGTGCCCGGCCTCGACCGCCGTCTCCACCTGGGCCAGCCGGTGCGCGCGGTGTGCGAGGTAGAACTCGACCACCCCCTGTGCGTCTTCCAGCACCGGGCCGTGCCCCGGCAACACCGTGTGCACGCCGTCGTCGACGGTCAGCGAGCGCAGCCTCCGCAGCGAGTCGAGATAGTCGCCAAGCCGCCCGTCCGGATGCGCGACGACCGTGGTGCCGCGTCCGAGGATCGTGTCCCCCGTCAGCACCGCCCGGTCGGCGGGCAGATGGAACGAAAGCGAGTCCGCGGTGTGTCCGGGGGTCGGCACGACGTGCAGCTCCAGTCCCCCGGTGGTGATCACATCGCCCGTGGTCAGGCCTTCGTCACCGAGGCGCAGCGCCGGGTCCAGGGCGCGCACCTTCGTACGGGTCAGCTCGGCGAAACGCGCCGCGCCCTCCGCGTGGTCGGGGTGCCCGTGGGTGAGCAGGGTGAGCGCGATCCGACGGCCTGCCCGCTCGGCGGTGTCGATGACGGCCCGCAGATGTGTGTCGTCCAGAGGTCCCGGGTCGATGACGACCGCGAGGTCGGAGTCGGGCTCGGCGACGATCCAGGTGTTGGTGCCGTCCAGCGTCATCGGTGAGGCGTTGGGGGCGAGGACGTTGACGGTACGGGTGGTGGCGGGCCCGGACAGAGCCCCGCCGCGAGGCTGTCCGGGCAGCGCGGCCGCGTCGCTCATCCGGCTTCACCTCCAGCACCATCGGCTCCGGCCCCGGCATCGTCACCGGTCGGCCCGCTCGGGAGGCACTTGGTGAACTCGTCGTGTCCCGGCCAGCTCAGCACCAACTCGTCACCCTCCAGCCGCGCCTGCGCGAGTACGGGGGTGAGGTCCTGGGAATCCGCCGCCTTCAGGGCCTCGGCAGCCGTCCCGTACGGCCTGAGCGCCCGCAGCGTCGCCACGGTCGGCGGCATCATCAGCAACTCGCCCCTGTCGTATCCCTCGGCCGCCTCGCCGGGCCCGATCCACACCGTGCGGTCGGCCTCCGTGGAAGCGTTGCGGGTGCGCTGGCCCTCGGGGAGCGCGGCGACGAAGAACCAGGTGTCGTAGCGGCGCGGTTCGAACTCGGGGGTGATCCAGCGCGCCCAGGCGCCCAGCAGATCGGAGCGCAGCACCAGACCGCGCCTGTCCAGGAACTCCGCGAAGGACAGCTCACGGGCGACCAGTGCCTCGCGGTCGGCCTCCCAGTCGGCGCCGGTGGTGTCGCTGACGACCGTGCCTTCGGTCGGCCCGGCGAGCAGGACGCCCGCCTCCTCGTACGTCTCACGGACCGCCGCGCAGACGATGGCCTGGGCCTCGGCCGGCGTATCGACGCCGAGCCGCTCGGCCCAGCTCGCCAGAGGGGGTCCCGCCCAGCCGACGAGCCGGTCGTCGTCGCGCGGGTCGACTCCACCACCCGGATAGGCGTACGCCCCGCCGGCGAAGGACATGGAGGCGCGGCGGCGCAGCATGTGGACGGTGGGGCCGCCCTCGGTGTCAGCGGCAGGGTCCCGGAGCAGCATCACGGTGGCGGCCCGCTTCGGGGTCGCGACCGTCAGCTCGCCTGCGGCGAGTGCCCGGATCCGGTCGGGCCATTCCGGTGGGTACCACTGACCATTCGACATGGCCGGAGGCTATCCGGAACCGCGCCAATGTTCGAGAGGCACATTGATCTGTACATGCCCCGTACACACGTGATCCCGCCCGGACGTCACGACCGGACGGGATCAGAGAGACGGGATCAGAGATTCGGCCGCGGACGGCAAGCGGATCGGGCGGCAGCGACCGCCGAAGGACGCGGACGCACGGCTCAGCACCGACGAACCGCGGCGGACCTACAGCTCAGGCCCCGACCAGCTCTACCTGGACCTCGACCTCCACCGGCGCGTCCAGCGGCAGCACCGCGACGCCCACCGCGCTGCGCGCGTGCACGCCCTGGTCGCCGAGCACCGCACCCAGCAGCTCACTGGCGCCGTTGATCACGGCGGGCTGCCCCGTGAAATCGGCTGCCGAGGCGACGAAGCCCACGACCTTCACGACGCGCGCGATCCGGTCCAGGTCGCCCGCGACGGACTTCACGGCAGCCAGCGCGTTGAGCGCGCAGGTCTTCGCCAGCTCCTTGGCCTCGTCGGGCGTGACCTCCGCACCGACCTTGCCGGTGACCGCGAGCTTGCCGTCCACCATCGGCAGCTGGCCGGAGGTGTACACGTACACCCCCGACCGCACGGCCGGCTGGTACGAGGCCAGCGGCGGCACGACGTTAGGCAGCGTCAGCCCGAGCTCGGCGAGCTTCGCCTCGACGGCGCCCGCCACTACGCCTTCTCCCGCTTCAGGTAGGCCACGAGCTGCTCGGGGTTGTTCGGGCCGGGAACGACCTGGACCAGCTCCCAGCCGTCCTCGCCCCAGGTGTCCAGAATCTGCTTGGTCGCGTGCACGAGAAGGGGCACGGTCGCGTATTCCCACTTGGTCATGGCCCGACTGTAATGCCTGGCGCACGCAGCCTCGTGCGTAGCCCGCGGCCCGACTGGTTAGGCTCGAATACGTGAGCAGGTTCCAGGTCGTCAGCGGCAAGGGCGGTACCGGTAAGACCACGGTCGCCGCCGCCCTCGCGCTCGCCCTCGCGACCGAGGGCAGGCGCACCCTCCTCGTCGAGGTCGAGGGCAGGCAGGGCATCGCCCAGCTCTTCGAGACGGAGTCCCTTCCGTACGAGGAGCGCAAGATCGCCGTCGCGCCGGGTGGCGGCGAGGTGTACGCCCTCGCGATCGACGCGGAGCGTGCCCTTCTCGACTACCTTCAGATGTTCTACAAACTCGGCAGCGCGGGCCGGGCTCTCAAGAAGCTCGGCGCGATCGACTTCGCCACCACGATCGCGCCCGGTGTACGGGACGTGCTGCTGACCGGCAAGGCCTGCGAAGCCGTACGCCGCAAGGACAAGCAGAACCGGTACGTCTACGACTACGTGATCATGGACGCTCCGCCCACCGGCCGCATCACCCACTTCCTCAATGTGAACGACGAGGTGGCAGGGCTGGCCCGGATCGGCCCGATCCACAATCAGGCGCAGGCCGTGATGCGAGTGCTGAAGTCCCCCGAGACCGCGGTCCATCTGGTGACACTGCTTGAGGAGATGCCGGTCCAGGAGACCACCGACGGCATCGCGGAGCTGCGGGACGCCGAACTGCCGGTCGGCCGGGTCATCGTGAACATGGTGCGACCGCATCTGTTGGACGAGGAAGCGCTGCGCACCGCCGCGGGCGGCCGCCGCAGGGAGATCGCCAAGGCGCTGACCCGGGCGGGCGTGACCGGCTCCGCGGGACTCGTACGCCCCCTGGTCGAGCAGGCCGCCCAGCATGCTCAGCGGGTCGAGCTGGAGCGCGAGCAGCGTGCGGTGCTGGCGGGCCTGGAGCTGCCGGGGTACGAACTCCCGCTGATCGGCGAGGGAATGGACCCGGCCGGGCTCTACGACCTGGCGACCGAGCTCCGCAAACAGGGCGTGGGTGACGGGGCGGACGAAGGGACGGGACCAGGGGTGGGACAAGGGGTGGGTACATGACACAGGGCACGGACGCGGACACGGCCACGGACGCGGCCGCGGCCGCAACCGCGGCCACGGAGAAGGCCACCTCCGCGGCCGAAACCAAGGCCACCACACCCGCACCCGCACTGGACACCGACGCGCTGCTCGACGATCCCGGCATCCGGATCATCGTGTGCTGCGGTTCGGGCGGGGTCGGCAAGACCACGACCGCCGCGGCGCTGGGCGTACGGGCGGCCGAGCGCGGCCGTAAGGTCGTCGTCCTCACCATCGACCCGGCCCGCAGGCTCGCTCAGTCCATGGGCATCGACTCGCTGGACAACATCCCGCGCCGGGTGCCGGGCATCACGGGCGAGGGCGACGGGGAACTACACGCCATGATGCTCGACATGAAGCGGACCTTCGACGAGATCGTCGAGGCGCACGCGGACGGCGAGCGGGCCCGCGCGATCCTGGAGAACCCGTTCTACCAGTCGCTGTCGGCCGGTTTCGCGGGCACGCAGGAGTACATGGCGATGGAGAAGCTCGGCCAGCTGCGCGCGCGCAGCGAGTGGGATCTGATCATCGTCGACACTCCGCCGTCGCGCTCCGCGCTGGACTTCCTGGACGCACCGAAGCGGCTCGGTTCGTTCCTGGACGGAAAGTTCATCAAGCTGCTGATGGCCCCGGCAAAGATGGGCGGCCGGGCCGGGATGAAGTTCCTCAATGTCGGTATGTCGATGATGACCGGCACCCTCGGCAAGCTGCTCGGCGGTCAGTTCTTGCGCGACGTGCAGACCTTCGTGGCGGCGATGGACACCATGTTCGGCGGCTTCCGCACCCGGGCCGACGCCACGTACAAACTGCTGCAGGCACCCGGTACGGCGTTCCTCGTCGTCGCGACACCGGAGCCGGACGCACTGCGCGAGGCGGCGTACTTCGTGGAACGGCTGGCCGCGGAGGAAATGCCGCTGGCCGGCCTGGTACTCAACCGCGTCCATGGCAGCGACGCCTCCCAGCTCTCCGCCGAGCGCGCCCTGGCAGCCGCAGAAAATCTTGACGGGGTCGGCATTGTGGATCAGACGGCCGGGAAGGCTGGACTTCGTGACCCGGACGACTGGCCGGTCTCCTCTCCCGGAGCCGTTGTCACCGCCGCCCCCGCCGATCCTGCTGAACAGACTGCCGAGCACGAGGACATCGAAGACCGCCAGCCAGAGCCCGAAGCAGATCCCGAACCAGATCTCAAACCAGGTCCTGAGGCCGCTTCCGTAGAGCAGCTGACCGCGGGCCTCCTGCGCCTGCATGCGGAACGGATGCAGGTAGTCGCGCGCGAACAGCGCACACGCGACCGCTTCACCGCGCTGCACCCCGAGGTCGCCGTGGCCCAAGTGGCCGCGCTGCCCGGTGACGTACATGATCTCGCAGGGCTTCGGGCCATCGGGAACCGGCTCGCGACCGGTTCCAACCCGGCCGGAGCTGCGTAGCCGTCCGTCGCGCCCTACCCCACTGCGGCGTAACTCTCGTGCAGTTCTTCGTCGTCCAGCCCGATCGCCACGGGCAGGATGCCCGTGGACTGCTCGTACTCGCTGCGTGCGGTCTCCAGCAGTCTGCGCCAGGACGTGACGGTGGGTCGCCTGCGCAGCAGCGCGCGACGCTCCCGCTCCGTCATTCCACCCCACACGCCGAATTCGACGCGATTGTCCAGCGCATCAGCCAGGCACTCGGTCCGCACCGGGCATCCGGTGCACACTGCCTTGGCCCTGTTCTGCGCTGCCCCTTGTACGAACAGTTCATCCGGATCGGTAGTGCGGCAGGCTGCCTGCGCACTCCAGTCGGTTACCCAGCCCATCACGGCGCCGTCCTCTCCCGAATCGAGGCTCCCCCACGGCGGTAGCGGCATATTCACCGCTGCCAGTTGAGGACGTTACGGAAGGCGGCGACAGCACAACACCCCCTTCGGGCCCAATCTTGAATGGCCCGAACGGACTATGCGTATGCGGCAGATCACCCAGGGGAGTGAGGTGAGGACATACGAAAACATCCCCGCAGAATTGGGACAGTTCCCCTGGATCACAACGGACGTTCGATGACACAGGAGGCGAATTCGGGAGCGCCTGAACTCGTGGCCGGATCGCGCATGGGGTTGATACGGAACGGGACTGCCGTGACAGTTGAGAGCAGCTTAGGCCAAGGCATATACGCGTGTCCGGCGAATGAGAACGTAGGCTGCCCCCATGCCAAAGAAGCACTCGGGCGGGGGTCTCACGACGACCCAGCAGGCCGCCAAGTTCCTCGGTGTCGCCGCACTTTCCGGAGTTGTGCTTGCGGGCATCGCGCTGCCGGCCGCCGGAGCACTGGGTCTGGCCACCAAGGGGACGGTCGAAGGATTTGACGAGATCCCGGCCAATCTCCGGACTCCGCCGCTGAGTCAGCGCACCGCCATCCTGGACAGCAAAGGCGGAATGATCGCCTCGGTGTACTCGCGCGACCGCACGGTGGTCGAGCTGAAGGACATCTCGCCGTATATGCAAAAGGCGATTGTGGCGATCGAGGACGCCCGCTTCTACGAGCACGGGGCGGTCGACCTCAAGGGCATCCTGCGCGCGCTGAACCGCAATGTGCAGACGGGCGGGACCACTGAGGGCGCCTCGACCCTCACACAGCAGTATGTGAAGAACGTCTTCGTCGAGGAGGCCGGTGACGACCCGGACAAGGTCGCGCAGGCCACTCAGCAGACCCTGGGCCGCAAGATCCAGGAGCTGAAATACGCGATCCAGGTCGAGGAGAAGCTCGGTAAGAAGCGGATCCTGGAGAACTACCTGAACATCACCTTCTTCGGACAGCAGGCGTACGGCGTCGAGGCCGCCTCCCAGCGCTACTTCTCCAAGTCGGCGAAGGACCTGACGCTGGAGGAGGCCGCACTGCTGGCCGGCCTCGTGCAGTCGCCGAGCCGCTACGACCCGGTCAATGACACGGCAGAGGCGACCGAGCGCCGCAACACCGTGCTCCAGCGCATGGCCGACGTCGGTGACATCACACAGGTCGAGGCCGACAAGGCGAAGGCGAACCCGATCAAGCTGAAGGTGACGAAGCCGAAGAACGGCTGCATCACGGCCGTCAGCGGCGCCGCCTTCTTCTGTGACTACGTACGCCACGTCTTCCTCTCCGACCCGGTCTTCGGAAAGACCAAGGAGGACCGGGCCAAGATCTGGAACCGGGGCGGTCTGACGATACAAACGACGCTCGACCCGCAGTCCCAGCAGTCGGTGCAGAACTCGATCAAGAACCACGTCTACAAGTCGGACAAGGTCGCGACCGCCGTGACGCTGGTCCAGCCGGGCACCGGCAAGATCATGGGAATGGGGCAGTCCAAGCCATACGGCTTCGGTCCCAACGAGACCCAGTACAACTACTCGGTCAACAAGAGCATGGGCGGCTCGAACTACGGCTTCCCGACCGGTTCGACGTTCAAGCCCTTCCTTGCCGCCGCGGCCGTAGAGGGCGGCAAGCCGGCCACCCAGAGCTACCCGTCGCCGTACGAGATGGACTACCCGGACACGGTGCAGTCCTGCGGGAAGCCGTGGGTCAACGACGGCGTGCCGAAGTATCACCTGGAGAACGAGGACGAGTCCGAGACGGGGCCGTACCCGCTGAAGGTGGCGATGGAGAAGTCTGTCAACACCTACTTCGTGCAGATGCTCCAGGACATCGGCATGTGTCCGGTCTCGCAGATGACCGACAAGCTGGGCGTGGTGCAGGGCGACGGCACCAAGCTTCCGCAAAACCCGTCCACGCTGACCCTCGGTTCCAACGGCCTGTCGCCGCTGACGATGGCCGGCGCGTACGCCGCCTTCGCCAACCGCGGTACGTACTGCACGCCGATCGCCATCGAGTCGGTCAACACGGCGGACGGCACCTCGCTCCCCGTGCCGAAGACCACCTGCTCGCAGGCGATGTCGCAGACGACAGCGGACACCATAAACACCCTGCTGCGCGGCGTGGTCGACTCCGGCACGGGCCAGGAGGCCGGTCTCCAGAGCCGCGACAACGCGGGCAAGACCGGTACGACCGACGGCCGCAAGAACGCCTGGTTCGTCGGCTACACGCCGAACATGTCCGGCGCGGTCTGGGTCGGCAGCCCGTCCCAGAGCGTCGAGATGGAGCACATCACCATCGGTGGCGTGTACCAGGACAAGGTGTACGGCGGACAGGTCCCCGGACCGATCTGGCGTGACGCGATGACGGGCGCCCTCAATGGAGTGGCCGCCCCCGCCTTCACCACCGTCAACATCCCGGACCAGCCGCAGGACGGGGGCGAGGACGAGGGCGGGGACAGGGACAGGCCGGGAGACGGGGGCGACGAGCCCGGCAGGAAGCCCGGCGACAAAAACCCGTTCCCCGGCACCAACGGCGGCCGGCACGGTCAGACCAACGGCGGCACGCAAGGCCCCTGACCCTTGCGGCTCACGACATAAAGGTGGGGCGCCCCGGATCTGGATCGATCCGGGGCGCCCCACCTTCGTATGTCCGTATCCGTACGCCTACCTGTACCTGTCCGTATCCGTACGCCTACCTGTACCTGTACGTCTGCCCGTACCCGTACGTCGCGCGGCCTCAGCCCGCCAGGAGCTTCTTCACCGCGGCGGCCACCCGGCCGCCGTCCGCGCGCCCCGCGACCTTCGGGTTCACGATCTTCATGACGGCGCCCATCGCCCGCGGCCCCTCGGCCCCGGCGGCCTTGGCCTCGTCGACGGCGGACGCCACGATCGCACCCAGCTCGTCATCGCTCAGCTGCTTCGGCAGATACGCGTCAAGCAGCTCGCCCTCCGCCTTCTCGCGCTCGGCCTGCTCGGTCCGGCCGCCCTGGGCGAAGGCCTCGGCCGCCTCGCGGCGCTTCTTCGCCTCCCTGGCGATCACCTTCTGCACCTCGTCGTCGGAGAGCTCACGCGACGTCTTGCCGCTGACCTCCTCCTTGGTGATGGCGGTGAGGGTCAGCCGGAGCGTGGACGAGGTCAGCTCGTCACGCGCCTTCATGGCCGTGGTGAGGTCTTCCTTGAGCTTGGACTTGAGCGTGGTCATGTGCTGATTGTGGCAGGTACGGGGTGCCCACCGCCCGCCGGTTTTTCTCCCGCCGTACGGTGTCTGCGACGATGGGCGCATGCGCGCACGCTACGGAGTACCCCTGAAAGTCACGGCAGTCGGCGCAGCGGTCGGCGCAGTCGGCCTCGCCTACGCTGCCGGATTCGAGGCCCGCTCGTTCCGCCTGCGGCGGGTCACCATCCCCGTACTCCCGCACGGGGCACGCCCGTTGCGCGTGCTGCAGGTCTCCGACATCCACATGGTGAGCGGCCAGCGCAAGAAGCGGGCCTGGCTGCAGTCGCTGGCCGGCCTGCGCCCCGACTTCGTCGTGAACACCGGCGACAACCTCTCCGACCCTGAGGCCGTACCGGAGCTGCTCGACGCCCTCGGCCCGCTGATGGAGCTGCCGGGTGTGTACGTCTTCGGCTCCAACGACTACTACGGCCCCAAGCTCCGCAACCCTGCCCGCTACCTCTTCGAGAAGGCCCAGGGCAAGCACGGCCTCAACGGGAACACCCCCGCGGTCGGCGTCGTCCACAACCCGTGGGAGCCGATGCGTGACGCGTTCGACGAGGCGGGCTGGCTGGGCCTGTCCAACACCCGCGGCCACCTCAAGATCGACGGTCTGGAGATCGCCTTCACCGGCCTGGACGACCCGCACATCAAGCGCGACCGCTACGCGGAGGTGGCGGGCGGGCCCGAGACCGGCGCCGACCTCTCCGTCGGCGTGGTCCACGCCCCCTACCTGCGCTCCCTCGACGCCTTCACGATGGACGGTTACCCCCTGATCCTGGCCGGTCACACCCACGGCGGCCAGCTCTGCATCCCCTTCTACGGAGCCCTGGTCACCAACTGCGACCTGGACACGGACCGGGTCAAGGGCCTCTCCACCCACTCCGTCGAGGACCGCCGCGCCTATCTCCACGTCTCCGCAGGCTGCGGCACCAACCGCTACACCCCGGTCCGCTTCGCCTGCCCCCCCGAGGCGACCCTGCTGACCCTGGCGCCCCAGGACTGAGGATCCGCGGCCCCCTCGCCCTCAGCTGCACAAAAAACGGATTTCGTCTGCGGGCGTGGGTGGGCTAAAGTAATCGATGTCGCCAGGACATCGGCGGCGATCGGGGTGTAGCGCAGCTTGGCAGCGCGCTTCGTTCGGGACGAAGAGGTCGTGGGTTCAAATCCCGCCACCCCGACAGCTGAAACACCAGGTCAGGGGCCTGATCCACTCAGTGGATCAGGCCCCTGACTCGTTCCCGGAGATCGTTTGGGAGAAATCTGGGAGAAGATCTTGGTCGGCTTCTCCCAGGCGGGGCGACAACCTCCGTCCGAGGTCCGTCAGATCCGGGCGTCTCACAACTGCACGTCCGCACATTCCAGTCTGGGCTCGTGGACCCGGCCACCAGCGTTGCCATCGGACTCTTGAAACGTCGCGGTCGCCCAGGGCGCCACGGCTGTGAAGAAAAGGGAAGGCGGGAACCGACGGAACGTTGGCAGGATGTCCGAACTCAACACCCGATGGGAAAGGACCTGCCGGCTATGGCTCGTGCCATCACGTTGATCCGTTCTGCCTCCCTGCCCGAGATCGCCGAGTATGCCTACGCGGCCACGGCGCCCGCCGAGTCACGCCTGATCTTCCTCGCCGGGGCGTGTCCGCTGAACGATGACGGCTCCACGGCAGCGATCGGTGACTACGCGGGGCAGGCAATGAAGGCCATCGAGAGCATGAAGGCTGCGCTCGCTGCCTCAGGTGCGTCACTCCAGGACGTCATCAGTACAAGGGTTCTCGTCGCGTCGGCCCGGCGAGAGGACCTGGTGGCTGCCTGGGAGGTAGTCCGGGACTCGTTCGCTGACCATGACGTCCCAAGCACCTTGATGGGCGTCACCGTGCTCGGCTACAAGGACCAACTCGTCGAGATCGAGGCCGTCGCCGCCGTGCTCGATTCCTGAGCCCACCGACACACTGTGGCGGCATGATCAGCAGCCTTCACCAACGGCATCCCGATGCTGCGCTGGCAAAAGATCCAGTGTCTCCCGAACTCATCAACAGCACCCTCTGTGGATTGAGGCGCGTCCCAAACCCATCGACATGCGACTTCGCTACTGCTGCTCGATAAAGCCGGAGCACGTGTCCTGCCTCACTCAACGGAGTCGGTTTCTCAACGAACCGAGTCGCTCGGGTTTCTGTCTCAGCGAACCTAGCCGCGCCGCTAAGGGCGCTGGGGGTGCTGGGGGTGCTGGATGGCTGTACCGGCCGGGGTGGGTCAGGCGGGGCTGGCACATCACGTTGTCGTACGTCCGTTGCTGATCCCCACCGAGCCGCACACCGCCCCCCTCAAGCGATCTCGATGCTGAGTTGGGAACCCAGCTCCTCAAAACCCAAAGCGGCCGCAACACGCCGGGAGGCGGGAGGGCGCGCGCGCCACTGCGGCATCAGCCCGACAGCAAGAGCATGAGCAACCGCCGCTGAGCCCGTCACCCGTGCCAGCCCTCGCCCTCGCGCTTCTGGCGCCGTCAGCACGCCGATATGGGCTGTCTGTCTCGGCCAGACCTGATATCCCGCAGCAGCAACCACCCGACCATGCTCGCGAACCACGAACGCGGGCGACGTAATCTCGTCCAGACCAGCCTCGCTGGCGTCGTCATGCCCAGCCACCTGCTGCAAGCTCTGCAAATCCGGATGAGCGGCTGACAGTCGCTCCACCGTCAACGCACCAGCTTCCACCGGCCGGAAACCCGCCGAAGACACATATGACAGCGACGCCGGCCCGAGCACCCGAACCACCGGAAGGGCCTCCCGGACCAACGCGCTATCCACGACGGCCTCCACTGGCAGTCTCCCCAGCGCGTCACCAACGATCACGGCGGTACTGTCACTCGGCGCGGTTACGATCGCTGATCCGCCCAGAGCTACCACTCCGACCCAACCAACCGGGCACAACCCGGACCGCGGAGAGACCACCACGTTCACACCGCCCGGCGGGACGAACGACGCCGGCACCTGGGCCAGGTCCTCCCAGAGCTCACGGGCTCGGACCACCAACGTATTTATCGCCATCATCGGGGTACCGCTATTCGGGCCTGGGCGGACAGCCGGTGCGGCAGCACGCCGTGCGCGGTGCGCTCGCCATCGAGGGCGCCGCACAGGATGCGGTGTTCGACGGTCGTGGTGATTCGGTCGGTCACGTCGGCGCTTCCCTACGCGGGTGGCGCGCTCTGCCCGTCAGGGCTCACGCCCCTGTGACCACGGCCGCGAAGGCATCCAGGTTGCCCGACATGCGCGCGAGGCGCTCGTCCAGCGTCAGGGACTCTTCGTACCGCCCTGAACGCAGCTTCGGCTGCCGCTTTCCCCGCAGATACAGGGAGCAGGCGAGGTCCGCGCAGATGTAGATACCGACCGTGTTGCCCTCGCGGCCACGGGCGCCCGCCAAGGGGGCAGCGAGCAAGGTGACCCCGGAGGAAGCGTGACCTGTCAGGCAGATCTGGCACATGCTGGACTTCACGGCACTGGTTCGCCTCATGGACGGTATACGCAGAGAGATCCCCAACGGCCCCTGCGCCCGGGGCACCACGAGATGTGCCCGCAGCGGCGCTCCCGGATCCACCCACCCCAAGAAGTCGAGGTCCTCCCACGGCAGTTCAGCGAAGTCGAGTGGCAGCCGCAGCCGCACCGCCTCGCCCTTGGTGCAGTTCACGAAAGATGAGCGGATCTGTTTCTCACTGAGCGGTTCCACGGGCGTCGAGCCTACGTCCGCCCCGGCCGGCCCGCACCTCAATATTCGCCTTATCCGCCGGACAAGGCCCGCATCAGGCGGATGCTCGGGGCAACAGCACTCGCCCGCCCCCTGGAGCGCCACGACGTTCGACGCGCGAGGCATCGTCATAGGGATCGGGGAGAGATGCGTTGACGAGCGGCCCGTCACCGGCCACCCCCGCGGCAGCGATGGTGCACATGACGACGAGCTGGGTGTGGTCCTGGACGTAGAGGTCAAGGAAACGGCCGGGTTCCTCCTGGGCAGTGTCCCGCCGAGAGCACCCAGCCAGCCTCTCCTCAATACCGAACATGCTCCCCGGCGTCCGTAGGCCAAAGCACGCTCGACAGCAACCGCCCGACATGCACCTTTCGCACTCACATGCGAATCTGGTACTGGCCCATCGTCCGAGATCCGCTACAGGAGGCACGATCGTGGGCAAGAAGCAGAGTCGGCAGAACCGTGGTGCCCGCACCGGCGGCCACGAACGCAGCGCTGCTCCGGAAACAAAGGAACGGATGCAGCCAACGGCTGCCCAGGACCCGGTGCGCTCGATCTCAGAGCAGGTCTCTCACCGGAAGCAGCGGAGGTTCGGCCACAACTGATCCTCGTAGAGATCCACGACAACCGCCCTCTGGGGTGGCTTCCCCACATTGGGGTGCCACCCCAGAGGGCGGTTTTGTCGCGCCCTACGGCTTGACCCGTCCACCGGCCCGGAGCGGTCGCGAGCACCGATGTGCGGGGCGGGGCCGACGCCGTCGGCGGTCCACCGGTGCGGGGCCGACGCGGGGCGGCGGACGCGGGGGCCGAGCGACGGGCCATGCGGGGCCTGAGCGACGGGCTGCCCGAGGCGCGTAAGCGCGCTGCGATCCGCTTCGGGTGAGGAGCGAATTCCGCACAAAGAGGCGTAGGCGGGGGAATGCCGCGCCAGGCCCGCCCACGCCGGGGCGGCAACACCCACGGCAGACGTCAACCCGCTCAGGCGCCCCACAGATGCGCGATCGGCTCCGCGAGCCCTGCCGGGCCCGAGCGTGCTCGCACGGTCGCCGAGGCGCGCGCCTTGCGTACCTTGCCCTCCTTGCGCACCTTGCCTGCCATGCCCGCCATAGGCGGTCGCCTCCTCAGTACGAACTGTGCACCCAGGTGCGGACTGCCGTCCGAAGTGTCCGCTCCGTGCGCGGTGAGCGTGAACCGCATCTCGGTGAACAGGTCACCGCAGACTTCGAGTTCGGCTCCGAACCGCAAACTCCGAGTTCGGCCCCGCCCCGCATCACGGAGGCCCGCGCCGTCACCCGGACACGCAGATTCCGCACGAGGATCCAGGTGCTCCTGGTGTTTATCCACGCACGGAGCCAACACGACCGAACGATCATTCAGGCATATCAGACCAGTTCTTACGTAGCTATTACCGGCGAGTACCAACAGCTGCTAGAAACGTGGCGCTCCATCAACCCCCCACCCACCCCCCACACTTCGGAGGGCTGACAGCCATGTCAGTACGGAGATTCTGGGCGTCCGCATCCACTCTGGTCCTCGCCACCGTGGCCGCTCTGGGCGTCGCCCAGCCGGCCTCGGCAGCCTCCTCGGCCGCCGCAGGCGGGTACGTCGCGCTCGGCGACTCGTACTCGTCCGGCGTCGGCGCGGGGAGCTACCTCTCCGACAGCGGCGACTGCCGCCGCAGCACCAACGCCTACCCCTACCTCTGGGCAGCTGCGAACTCACCTTCCTCTTTCGCCTTCGTCGCCTGCTCGGGCGCCACGACGAGTTCGGTGGCCGACAGCCAGCTGGGCGCACTGAGTTCGTCCACGGGCCTGGTCAGCGTCACCGCGGGCGGCAATGACGTCGGCTTCGCCGATGTCATGCAGGACTGCGTACTGGCCAGCGAGGCCACCTGCCTGAGCAGCGTGAGTTCAGCCGTCTCGCAGATGCAGAACTCGCTTCCGTCCGGGCTGAGTTCGCTCTACGGTTCCATCCGGTCGCGGGCCCCACAGGCGCATGTCGTAGTGCTGGGCTACCCCCGCTTCTACCAGCTGAGCGGCAGCTGCATCGCCGGGCTCTCGGAGAAGGAGCGGACGGCCATCAACAACGCGTCCGACGCCCTGAACGGTGTCATCGCCAAGCAGGCGGCCAACGCCGGGTTCACGTTCTCCAGCGTGGCGGACGAGTTCACCGGACATGAGCTGTGCTCCGGCGACGCATGGCTCCACAGTGTGTCGATCCCGATCTACAACTCGTACCACCCCAAGGCCGCCGGACAGTCCGGCGGCTATCTTCCGGCCTTCCGCTCGGCCACGTAGGACGCGGACGACGGAGGTACAGGGGTGCGGCGGGCCGCCGGGAGACTTGCGGCAGCCCGCTGCACCCCCGCTGCGTTCAGGCACGGGCGTGATGCGTTCGGGCACAAGTGCGGTGCCAGACCGACGACGTGCGCGGCGCCATGCCGGGCCCATGAGAGGGTGTCGACCCCGATGTGGCACTGAAGATGCAGCAGCGACTTGCCCGTCACATCCCCGACCTCGGCGAGTTCGAAGTCGCGCAGGACGTCCTTGCCGGAGCGGAAGGAGTCGAGGTCGTAGTAGTCGCTCGCGGTGTGGATCGGGACTCGCTCGTCCCAGAGCGCCCGGTTGGCGGCGTACCAGTCGGCGGGCGTCGTCGCATGCATGCCCGGAAGGTTATCCACAGGCTGCGGACGGCGCGAACGAATTGTCGGCGTTCCGGCGCAGAATGGGGGGCATGACTGAGATCACTGGCTCGACGGCTCCCACTGCTCCGGCGACCGCTTCCGTACCAGCGACCGCTTCCGTACCGAAGTGGGAGCAGCGTTTCAGGGCGCCGCGGGTGTCGTTGCCCGACTGGGCGGAGGACGCGCCGGACCGCGCGCTGTTCGTCTCCAATGCCACGGGGACGCACGAGCTGTACGCATGGGACCGCGCCACCGGCGAGCAGCGCCAGGTGACCGACCGGCCGAACGGGACGACGGACGGTGTGCTGACACCGGACGGCGAGTCGATCTGGTGGTTCAGCGACACCGATGGGGACGAGTTCGGGGTGTGGATGCGCCAACCGTTCCGCGGCGGCGCGGGCGAGGAGGCGGCGGACGAGCCGGCGGCACCCGGTCTCGGTGCCTCGTACCCGGCCGGGCTCGCGCTCGGACGTGACGGCACGGCGGTGATCGGCCGTTCGACCGACGAGGACGGGACGACGATCCATGTCGTTCGGCCCGGGGCCGCGCCAGTCGAGATCTACCGCCACCGCGAGTCGGCGGGCGTCGGTGACCTCTCGTACGACGGGACGCTGATCGCCCTGGAGCACACCGAACACGGCGATGCGATGCACTCCGCGCTGCGGGTGGTGCGGCCGGACGGGTCGACGGTCGCCGAGCTGGACGACACCGAGGGCGGTACGAAGGAGCTGGGTCTGTCCGTGCTGGGCTTCGCCCCCGTCGCCGGGGACACGAGGCTGCTGGTCGGGCATCAGCGGCGGGGCCGCTGGGAGCCGATGATCTGGGATCCGATGACGGGCACGGAAACGGACCTCGCGATCGATCTGCCCGGTGATGTGGGCGCCGAGTGGTATCCGGACGCCTCCGCGCTGCTGATCGTGCATGGCTTCGAGGCCCGCAGCGACCTGTGGCGCTACGAGCCGGGGGCGGGCACCGCCCCCGTCCGGGTGGAGACCCCGGCCGGTTCAGTGTCGGGTGCCACGGCCCGGCCGGACGGCACGGTGGAGTACCTGTGGTCGTCGGCCTCGCAGCCGCCCGTCATCCGGTCCACCTCAGGTGCGGTGGTGCTCGATCCGCCCGGCTTGAAGGCCCCGGCGTCCGTGCCGGTTGAGGACGTCTGGGTGGACGGGCCCGGGGGCCGCGTCCACGCACTCGTGCAGCGGCCCGCCGCCCCGGCCGTGGGGCCGTTCCCCACCGTCTTCGAGATCCACGGCGGCCCGACCTGGCACGACAGCGACGCCTTCGCGTCCGGTCCCGCCGCCTGGGTGGACCACGGCTACGCGGTCGTCCGGGTCAACTACCGCGGCTCCACCGGATACGGCCGCGCCTGGACGGACGCGCTCAAGCACCGGGTCGGCCTGATCGAGCTGGAGGACATCGCCGCGGTACGGGAGTGGGCGGTGAAGTCCGGGCTCGCGGACCCGGCGAGGATGGTCCTGGCCGGTGGCTCCTGGGGCGGCTACCTGACCCTGCTCGGCCTCGGTACGCAGCCGGACGACTGGGCCCTGGGCCTGGCGGCGGTCCCGGTCGCCGACTACGTCACGGCGTATCACGACGAGATGGAGGACCTGAAGGCGATGGACCGCACACTGCTGGGCGGCACGCCGGAGGAGGTTCCCGAGCGCTTCGAGGCATCGTCCCCGCTGACGTATGTCGACGCCGTCCGGGCACCGGTCTACATCTCAGCGGGCGTCAACGACCCGCGCTGTCCGATCCGCCAGGTCGAGAACTACGTGGACCGATTGAAGGGCCGTGACGCGGTTCACGAGGTCTACCGGTACGACGCGGGACACGGTTCGCTCGTCGTGGAGGAGCGAATCAAGCAGTTCCGCCTGGAACTCGACTTCGCCCAGCGCCACCTGGCCACGGGTGGCGCCCCCGCCCCTTCGGGCCTGTCCGAGGGAGGTTCGGGCCTGTCCGAGGAAAGTGAGTAGGGGCGCCCGTTCCCTCCCGCGCTGAACCCCCACCACCGGTCGCCGCAAGTCTGTCCGGTGTTGGTGGACAGAACCGGTGTCCCGTCACCGGGGGATAATCCGCTCGGGGGGCCGGTTCGAGCCCGTCCGGCGATCGAGGACGGAGCGGTGGCAGGCGGACAGCGCGGCGCGGCGGGGCACCCCGCGCCGGGCGGCCGGAGCGGAGACCGTACCGTGGAGGGGTGTACCGGTTCCTGCTGACCCCGCGATGGTGGGGGATCAACCTCTTCGTCGTGCTGGCCATCCCGTTCTGCATCTTCATGGGCACCTGGCAGCTCGGCCGCTTCGAGGACCGCGTGCAGACGCACAAGGCCGCCGAGAAGCAGCCGGCCCCGGGCACGAGGGCCGCCAAGCCGATCGACGACCTCCTGCCCGTCGACACGGAGACCTCCGGCCGCCCCGCCACCGCCACCGGCCAATACGCCGACCAGTTCCTGGTGCCCGGCCGGAAGTTGGACGACAAGAGCGGCTTCTACGTCCTGAACATGCTCCGTACGGACAGCGGCAAGGCCCTGCCGGTGGTACGCGGCTGGCTGCCCGGCGAGCCCGGCCACACCGCCGTGCCCGCCGCGCCTACCGGCAGGGTCACGGTGACCGGCGACCTCCAGGCGTCCGAGAACGCCGGCACCGCGGGCGTCGACACCGCGGGCGGGCTCCCCGACGGCCAGCTCGGCATGATCAGCGCCGCGTCCCTGGTCAACCTCGTCCCGTACGACGTCTACGACGCATGGGTGACGCTCCAGGACACCGGCACCACCAGCGCGCTGCGTCCCGTACCGCCCGCCGCGCCGCAGGGCACCGGGCTCGATCTGCAGGCCTTCCAGAACCTCGGCTACACCGGCGAGTGGTTCGTCTTCGCCGGGTTCGTTCTCTTCATGTGGTTCCGGCTGGTCCGCCGCGAGGCCGAAGCGACACGGGACCTGAAGCTGGGCCTCATCAAAGACACAGACACGAACACAAACGCGGAGGCCGATCCCGCCGACCCCAAAGTGGGCGCCGGCACCGTCTGAAGGCATACGCACGTGAGGGGGCCCGCCGAATCGACCGGCGGGCCCCCTCACACATTCGTCGTGCGTCGTGCGTCGTCGCCCCTGCGTCATGTCGTGGGGGCCAGCACCCCTGTCCGGTAGATCGTGCCCGCGCAGGCATTAGCGATTGTCGTCTCCGCGACCGGTGCCCCCGCATCCGGCGTGTGCGTCACGGCGACGCTGCCGTCCAGCGTGCTGCTGCCGTCCTCGCTGCCGAACTGCGGAGCCGTCTCCGTGGTCCCGTCATCGGTACCCATGCCGGTACCGGCGCTGGTGCTGCCACCCGCGGTGTCCGCGCCACCCGTCGGTGTCGGGCTCGGTGAGCCTCCGCCGGTCGGACAGGTGTCCTTCGGCACCCAGGCGAACTTCACCTCGTACGCCATGGACGGCTTCAGCAGCATCGTCCCCTGCTCCTGCGAGGGGTCGGGCAGCCCGGCCGCCGCGTCGCCCGCGGTGTGCTGAACGACCGTGATCTCAGCCGGGTCGGCCGCGCCCATCGCCTGGAAGCCCACGCTGCCGCTGCCGCTCACCGAACAGTCCGTATCGGACACATTGGCGATCCGGAAGGTGCCGTACACCGTGCCGTCGGCACCGGCCGCGCCCGCCTCTGCCAAGGCGACACCGAGCTGTCCCGCGTTGCAGTTCGGCATGGAGGCGACTGCGGAGCCGGCCGGATCGTCGCCTCCGCCGCCCAGGTTGCCATCGGTGCCCTGGTCATGACTGTCGAAGGGACTGCTCGTGCTCGCGGGCTGGTTCTTGCCCCCGTCGGCCTGCCCGTCGGTGCTGCCGCCGCTGCTCTTCCCGTCGGCTTCAGAGCCGTTCTCGGTGCCGTTGCCGCCCTGCGCCTGCTCACCGTGCCCGGCTATCGCAGGGTTGGCGGTGCTCAAGCCCTCGGATTTCGCGACATGGACGAAGGCGGGGACCGCCGTGCCGATGAGCAGCGCCGCCGCCGCCAACCCGACGACGGCCTGCCGCCGCTTGGCGCGCCGGGCGGGCACCGCGCGGTGCAGATGGTCGAGGGTGCCGTCGCTGGGTTCGATGTGCTGGACGGCCCCACGCAACATGCGGCGCAGCGCGACCTCGTCCATATCCGAAACATCACCCATATCCGAAACGTCACCGCCGCCCGAGCCGGACGCCGATCCCGCACCCGCGCCGAAGAGGCTGCTCAGCCCCCCAAGCGCTGCAGTCTCAGCGGTCCCAGTGGTCCCAGAGGCCCCGGAGCTCGCGTCGCCCTCGCCGAGGTCACCGCCATCGGCACCCACCCCGTCCGCTCCCTCCACGGACACAAGTTCCCGATCGGTATCCGTATCCGTAACCGAGTTCGCGTCCGGGGTGTTCTCCGGCCCGTGGTTCACAATTCCGTTTCCAGTCCGGTCAATCCGAGGCTCATTCTCCTGGCCGTTCTCGTCCCTGCGGTCGCGCCGACTCATCCCTGCGCCTCCATCACGACACGCAGCGCCGCGATCCCACGGGAGCCGTAGGCCTTGACCGAGCCCAGGGATATCCCCAGCGTCTCGGCCACCTGAGCCTCCGTCATGTCCGCGAAGTATCGCAGCACCAGCACCTCCCGCTGGCGCCGTTGCAGCCCCCGCATCGCTTTGATCAGCGCATCCCGCTCCAACTGGTTGTACGCGCCCTCCTCCGCGCTCGCCATGTCCGGCATGGGCTTGGAGAGCAGCTTCAACCCGAGGATGCGGCGGCGCAGCGCGGAGCGTGACAGATTGACGACAGTCTGGCGCAGATACGCGAGTGTCTTCTCACGGTCCCGTACCCGGTTGCGCGCCGAGTGCACACGGATGAACGCCTCCTGCACCACGTCCTCACATGAGGCGGTGTCGTCCAGGAGCAGAGCCGCGAGGCCGAGCAGCGAACGGTAGTGCGCACGATAGGTCTCGGTGAGATGGTCGACCGTGGTTCCGGCAGCCACGCTCTCCTCAGCGCCCTCGCGCTGCGACGGAAGCCGTGCTGGACGCGCAGCGGGCATGGGCGCAATCACCGGCATACCGCCGGGCGCGCGGGGCCGTCTGAGCGGACGCACCGAAGCGCCACGCAAGGGGCCCACCACTGTGATATCGAGAACCTCTGCCACGCCAGTTGGACACGTTTCCCCCCGTCAGGGTTGTACGCGCGCGGCACCGCGTTTGACGCAGTGCGACATGCCCTCATACGTACCTGCTCTTCCCCAAATGCCCTGAATATGCGCCCCGCCGCGCAAGAAGTGACCGCCAGGAAGTGGCTGCCAAGAAGTGACCGCATAGACGCGCACTCTCTGTCCGGCGGTTGCAGCAGGCGGGAAGGTCATCGTCGGATACCCCGACACCCCAGCTCAAGAGGCTCAGACCTTCAACTTGCTCACAGGGCATTCACAGAGCGTACAAAACAGGTTCGATCAGACCCAGGGAAATTCGGCGGCCACCGTTTCGGCGATCTGCGCCACGTTCAACGCCGCTCCCTTGCGGAGGTTGTCGCCGCAGACGAACAGTTCCAGCCCCCGGGGATCGTCCAGCGACCTGCGCACCCGCCCGACCCAGGTCGGATCGGTACCGACGACATCGGCCGGCGTCGGAAAGTCCCCAGCCGCCGGGCTGTCGTACAGCACCACGCCCGGCGCCGTCGCCAGGATCTCGTGGGCCCGGTCGACCGCGATCTCGTTCTCGAACCGTGCGTGCACGGACATCGAGTGCGTTGCGATGACGGGTACGTAGACACAGGTCGCCGCCACCCGCAGGCTCGGCAGGTCCAGGATCTTGCGGCACTCCTCGCGGATCGCCAGTTCCTCCGACGACCAGCCGTCCCCGGCCTCGGTCCCGGCCCAGGGCACCACGTTGAGGGCCACCGGCGCGGCAAAGGGGCTGCCTTCCGCGTCCCCCAGGGCCCGGCGTACGTCCCCGGGCTTCGTACCCAGATCCGTACCGGCCACCAACGACAGCTGTTCGCGCAGCGCCGCGACACCGTCGCGGCCCGCCCCGCTCACCGCCTGGTACGAGGAGACGACCAGTTCCCGCACCCCGTATTCGGCGTGCAGCGCACCGACCGCGACGATCAGCGAGAGTGTCGTGCAGTTCGGGCTCGCGACGATGCCGCGCGGCCTGATCCGTACGGCATGCGGATTGATCTCGGGCACGACCAGCGGAACGTCCGCGTCCAGCCGGAACGCTGTGGAGTCGTCGATGACGACGGTGCCCTTGGCGGCGGCGATCGGCGCCCACTGCGCGGAGACTTCGTCGGGCACCAGGAACAGCGCCACGTCGATGTCGTCGAAGACGTCCTCGGTGAGTGCGAGGACTTCGCTCTCCTCGCCGCGTACGACCAGCTTGCGGCCGGCCGAGCGCGGCGAGGCGATCAGCTTCACCTCGCCCCAGACATCCGCGTGCTGCGAAAGGATCTGGAGCATGACGCCGCCGATCGCCCCGGTCGCTCCGACGACCGCGAGCGAAGGGCGACGGACGGTCATCGGCCGGTGCCCCCGTAGACGACGGCTTCGTCGGAATCGCTGTCGAGACCGAAGGCGGTGTGTACGGCGCGCACAGCCTCGTTGACGTCGTCGGCGCGGGTGACCACCGAGATGCGGATCTCGGACGTCGAGATGAGCTCGATGTTCACACCGGCGTCCGACAGCGCCTCGAAGAAGCCCGCCGTGACACCCGGGTTGGTCTTCATACCGGCACCGACCAGGGAGATCTTCGCGATCTGGTCGTCATAGCGCAGCGACTCGAAGCCGATGGTGCCGCGGTTGCGCTCCAGGGCGTCGATGGCCTTGCGGCCCTCGGCCTTCGGCAGCGTGAAAGAGATGTCGGTCAGACCGGTCGACGCGGCGGAGACGTTCTGCACCACCATGTCGATGTTGACTTCCGCGTTCGCGATGGTGCGGAAGATCGCGGCGGCCTCGCCCGGCTTGTCGGGCACGCCGACGACGGTGATCTTGGCCTCGGAGACGTCATGGGCGACTCCGGAGATGATCGCGTGCTCCACCTTCTGGTCCCCTTGCGGCTCGTTGCTGACCCAGGTTCCGCGCAGTCCGGAGAAGGACGAGCGGACGTGGATCGGGATGTTGTAGCGGCGTGCGTACTCCACGCATCGGTGCAGCAGCACCTTGGAGCCGGACGCGGCCAGCTCCAGCATGTCCTCGAAGGAGATCCAGTCGATCTTCCGGGCCTTCTTCACGACCCGCGGGTCAGCGGTGAAGACACCGTCCACATCGGTGTAGATCTCACAGACCTCGGCGTCCAGCGCGGCCGCGAGCGCGACAGCGGTGGTGTCGGACCCGCCGCGGCCGAGGGTGGTGATGTCCTTCTTGTCCTGGGACACACCCTGGAACCCCGCGACGATCGCGATGTTCCCCTCGTCCAGCGCCGTACGGATACGGCCCGGCGTCACATCGATGATGCGCGCTTTGTTGTGGACCGAGTCGGTGATGACTCCTGCCTGGCTGCCTGTGAACGACTGGGCCTCGTGGCCCAGGTTTTTGATCGCCATCGCCAGCAGGGCCATGGAGATCCGCTCTCCGGCGGTCAGCAGCATGTCGAACTCACGCCCGGCAGGGATCGGGGATACCTGCCCGGCGAGATCGATCAACTCGTCCGTCGTGTCGCCCATCGCCGACACCACGACAACCACCTGGTTGCCGTTCTTCTTGGCATCGACGATTCGCTTGGCGACGCGCTTGATGCCTTCGGCATCGGCTACGGAGGAGCCTCCGTACTTCTGCACGACAAGGCCCACGTGCGCTCCTCGCTCAGTCCATTACTGCGGTCGACTCAGTCTAACGAGCAGTCCGGAAACGCCCCGCCAATACCACATGGTGAGATGTCCCGCTCAGCACGTGATCACCGGCGCGTCGCCCCGAACTGCTCGTACGGGGCTGCTGCCCGCCGTTCGGGCGCTTACTCCTGTATGTGGCCCGGCCCACACGCGCGACAAGCCGGGTCCGCGATTCATGAACCACCCACCTCCAGCGTGGACCGGAACCTTACCGTCCGCCCTTCGGGAGGCCCCGCCATACGTGAGCCGCTACGCGTGCGTAAGCCGCTACGCGTGCTCCCCCGTAATCCTGGCCCCGGCGTCCACACCCGCCCACGCCGACACCCCCCTGGCCGACGCCCGCCCACGCGGGCGCACCAGCTTCGCCACCCACGCCGACGCCCCGATCTACGCGGGCGCAAACCCCTGGACCCACATCGTCGGCTGCCTGGCCCCGGGCGCCCCTGTGAACGGCACCCGCCAGGGCGCGGACGAGCTGTGGCGCGTGTCGCGAACGGGCAACGGGCGCAGCTGGGGTTCATGCGGGCGGGTGATCTGCGGTGCGACGGGGGGAGTGACGGCGGGGAGGTGAAGGCGGGCTACTCGGGCCGGTCCGCCATTCCGGGTTCGACGACCCAACGGCTCGGATGCCCGGTGATCCCGGCGATCCGGTCGTAGTCCTCGTCGTAGTGCAGGACGGTGACGCCGCTTCCGATTGTGGGTCCCTCAACGCGAACCTAGAACGCGCGCACGCTGTGAAGCAGGCGAATCACGGAACGTCACCCGCACGTGTGTGCACGGGACTTGGGAGGTGGGTGGGTTGAACCCAACCACCCATTCCTCAAGAAAAGGGCTCGGGCCTCGGGGCCCGGAGCCCGGAGCCCGAGGCCCGAGCCCCGGGCCGACCTGCGACGATTCAGCAGCGAGCGACGACGAAGGCCGCCCAGGGTGCGGCAGGGACGGTGAGCTCTGGGCTGCCGCAGAGCTTGGAGTCCCGAATGTGTATGGCAAAGGGGCAGGGGGCGACCTCTACACAGGCACCCTTGTCGCCTTCGCTGTACGTGGACTTGTGCCAGGCGAGGGCCGCCTCGACGCAGGCGCCGCCTTCACACTCGGGCGTCGAGTGTCACGTTGCCGCGAAGGACAGGTGGGCGCCGGACGCTACTGCGCCGGTCGCAGCCCCAGCGGTCCCGCGATCTCCTCGGCCATCACGCGGCCCGCTTCCTCGGCCAGCTCGTCGTCGGCGGTCTCCGAGTCCGTGTCCAGGCCGTCCAGCTCCTGGAGGGGCTGGTTGAGGCGGATGTGGGCAATCAGGGACTGGAGGGCGCGCAGAGTGGCGGATGCGGTGGAGCCCCAGTTGGAGAAGTAGGAGAACTGCCACCACCACAGGGCCTCGGTCGTGCGGTCCTCTTCGTAGTGGGCCAGGCCGTGGCGCAGGTCGGTGACCAGGTCGGCCAGGTCGTCGGAGATACGGGCCGGGACCGGTGCCTTGCGGGGCTCGTACGGGTCGAAGACCTCGGAGTAGACATCGATCGGCTCCAGCAGGGCGGCGAACCGCGCGCGCAGTCCGTCTGCGTCCGGTTCCGCACCCAGATCCGGCTCGTAGCGCCCGTCGGGGACGATGTCCTCGTACGCACCGAGCCGGCCGCCCGCCAGCAGCAGCTGGGAGACCTGGAGCAGCAGGACGGGGACGGCCTCCTCGGGCTCCTCGACCTTCGACACCTCGGTGACCGCGACGATGAACGTCTTGATCTGGTCGGCGATCTGGACGGCGAAGTCGTCCGGGTCCTGCGTGACGGAGTTCAGCGTGGCGTCAGACATCGAGGGGACCTCCCGTGGGCACGGTCGCGAACGGTGAGTAGAACATAGCGTCGCTGAACGTGAAGCCGTCGTGAGCCGATGCAAGAACTTCGGACGTCGTAAAGGCATCAGACATCGAGCAGGCGCCTCCCCTCGAAGGCGCGCCCCAGAGTGACCTCGTCCGCGTACTCCAGGTCGCCACCCACCGGCAGGCCGCTGGCCAGCCTGGTGACCCGCAGGCCCATCGGCTTGACCATCCGCGCCAGGTACGTCGCGGTGGCCTCGCCCTCCAGGTTGGGGTCGGTCGCCAGGATCAGCTCCGTGATCGAGCCGTCGGCGAGACGGGCGAGCAGCTCACGGATGCGCAGATCGTCGGGGCCGACGCCCTCGATCGGGCTGATCGCGCCGCCGAGCACGTGGTACCGGCCCCGGAACTCACGGGTCCGCTCGATCGCGACGACATCCTTCGGCTCCTCGACCACACAGATGACCGTCTGGTCTCGGCGCGCGTCCCGGCAGATGTTGCACTGCTCCTGCTGCGCAACATTGCCGCAGAGCGAACAGAACCGGACCTTGTCCTTGACCTCCAGGAGGGCATGGGCGAGGCGACGCACATCGGTCGGCTCGGCCTGCAGGATGTGGAAAGCGATCCGCTGCGCGCTCTTGGGACCGACGCCGGGCAGCCTGCCCAACTCGTCGATGAGGTCCTGAACCACGCCTTCGTACAACGGAACGCCTTCCTGGATGAGCTATGACTACAACTTACGAGTTCGGATCGCAGGTCAGAAGAGATCGGAAGAGATCCGAAGGGCCCAACCGCCTCAGAAGGTCAGAAGGGAAGGCCGGGCATGCCGCCCAGGCCCTGGGCCAGCGGGCCCAGCTTCTGCTGCTGAAGCTGCTGCGCGTTCTCGTTCGCTGCCTGGACTGCGGCGACGACGAGGTCCGCGAGCGTCTCGGTGTCCTCCGGGTCGACGGCCTTCGGGTCGATCACCAGAGCACGGAGCTCACCGGAGCCGGTCACGGTCGCCTTCACCAGACCGCCACCCGCCTGCCCCTCGACCTCCGTCCTGGCCAATTCCTCCTGGGCCGCGGCAAGGTCCTGCTGCATCTTCTGGGCCTGCTGCAGCAGCTGCTGCATATTGGGCTGACCACCACCGGGAATCACGGTCACTCCTGGCAATTCGACGACAAAATGTTTCGGTACGCCGAGCCTACGTGGTCACCGCGCAGCGCGCCCCACCCACTGGCGAGCAACTCTTTCGAGTGAGTTTCAGGCAACGTCAGCGGGACTCCTATACCTGATCACAAACCCTGCACACCCGGGAATACTGCGATTTCGACCCCACGGCCCACCATTCGGCGGTAGGAAGGGCATACGCATCAGGACACGCAGGCGCACCGATCGTCACGCAAGGTTACGTACGCGGGACAGTCGGCCACGCCGGAGAGCAGTGATCAGCCCACCGTCGAACACACGCCGCACATCAGGCGTCGTTACGCAGAATGCAGAGGAGTACCCCGGTGAGTCAGCCGGAGATGCAGCCCGAAGGGCCGCCCCGCAACGAGCCCGGTTCGGCCGGTTCCTCCGGTTCGGGCTCCGGCGCACGCGGCCGGGGCGCGCGGGGTCGGGGCACGCGGGGCCGGGACCTGACCGGTATGCCGTTCCCGCTCGGCGACTGGGGCGAACCCGCCGAACGCCTCGACGAGCTGTACCGCTGGGTCGAGGCCGATGCGCTGCGCACCGCCGACTGGTATCTGGGTGACCGGGTATGGAAGCGGCGCGGGGCCAGGGCGCTGCGGATCGGTACGGCAGCCGGGGCGATCGCGGGCGCCGCGCTGCCACTACTCGATCTGACCGGTGCGCTGGACGGGGCGGCGGGCTGGGGCTATCTGTCGCTGCTACTGGGCGCCGCGTGCATGGCGTGCGATCGATATTTCGGCCTGACCTCGGGCTGGATAAGGAACCTCGCCACCGCCCAGGCCGTGCAGCGGCGGCTTCAGGTGCTGCAATTCGACTGGGCGTCGGAGTGCGTACGGGAGGTGCTTGGCCCGACCGAGGGGACGGCCAGCGAGGCAGCCGAGCGGTGTCTGGGGGTGCTGCGGCGGTTCTCGGAGGACATCACGGAGCTCGTGCGGACCGAAACCGCGGACTGGATGGTGGAGTTCCGGGCCGGGCCGGCACCCATGGGGATGCAGGCGCTGTCGTCGGGCGGCGGGGGCGGGGGGCGTGCGGACCAGGGGGCACTGCCAGGACGGTTCCCGATGCAGACGATGGCCCGGCCGAACATGCCGCGGCAGCGGCCCCCGGAGTCACCGCGGTGATCCCACCGCGGTGACACCGGAGGCGCCTGACCGCCTCGGTACCCATACCTGTACCGGCACCGACACCAGTGTCTGTGCCGGATGTCTGTGCCGGGTATCCGCTTCAGCTGAAGATGATCATGGAACCTTGGGCGAGGCTGCGGGTGGCCGCCGCGTGCAGGCCCAGCCAGACGTGCCGCTCGCGGGCGAACGGACTGCCGTCGTACGGGACAGGGCCTGCCGGTTCCTCCAGGGAGGTCGGTGCGGCGGGCGGCAACGGGGCGGGCGGCGGGTTCGCCGGGTCGATTCCGATGGACGGGGCGACGAACTGCAGCTCACGCAACAGCCCGTGCGCGGAGCCGAGCGGACCACCGCCCTCCAGCAGGTCGTCGTTGGAGATCGGGAAGGCGAAGTCCAGCGGGACGTACGCCCCCGCGTGGTCGTAGTGCCAGACCAGGTGGGACTGCTGGGCTGTCGCCTCGAACATCTCCAGCAACTGCTGGTAGTCCCCGCCCAGTTCATCGACGGGCATGACGGCGAAGCCGCTGAGCTGGAGCAGATAGGCGCGGCGCAGAAAGTGCAGGGCGTCGTAGTCGAAGCCCGCGATCGGAGCGACGTCGCCTGTCAGGCCCGGCATATAGGCGTACACGGGGACGGGCGGCAGTCCTGCCTCGCCCAGCGCCTTGTCGTAGACGGCAATCTCTTCGGCGAACGGGTTGTCGGGGCTGTGGCACAGCACATCGACGAGGGGGACCAGCCACAGGTCACAGGCCACGAAGTCTCGCTCTCCCACGGGGGCGTATCGGAATATTCACAGCAGTCGGGACAGCGTAATGCGGTGGGCTCGTTGCGCACAGTGGTCGGCGGTGACGGGACTAGCTCGAAGCGGGCAGGGGCCCGGCCGCGGCCCCGTGGTCCCGGGCCCCGGGCAGCGCTTCGGGGCCCGGGGCCCGGCCCGGTCAGCGCGGTCAGCGCGGTCAGCGCGGTCAGCGCTTCGGGGGTTGCGGCTCCGGCGCTCCGAGGGTCGGGGCCTTCCTGTTCGACCGCGGACCCTGCGGACCGTGGCCCGGGTGCGCGGGGTTTCCGGCCGCGAGCCGGTCCGCCCAGTTCAGCGCGTGTGCGCTGTAGTCGTCCATCACCGCACGCACCGCGTCGTGATCGCAGAGCGTGATCGCCGCAACGAGTTCCGGATGGCCGTGCCAGAGCCATTCCCGGGCGCCCACGTCATGGCGCAGATACGGCACCGCGAACACCCAGGCCTGGACGCGCAGCCGGTGCAGGAAATCGGTGATGTACGTGTTGCCCACGAGCGCGCCCAGCTCGCGCCAGAAACGCAGGTCGTAGCCGATGAGGATGTCGAGGTCGCCGCCCTGCGCCGCCCGTGCGGCCTCCTGTGCCCTGCGGCGTACGGAGACCAGACAGTCCCGGTCCGTCCCCATCTGCGCGGTCGACAGCGTGGGCCCATAGAAGATGCCGCGGATGACTCCGTCGATGACCAGGCTGCGGGCCTCGACCATCGACCGGTAGTCGGCGACGGTGAACTCACGCACCCGAAAGCCGCGGTGCTGATCCGATTCGAGCAGGCCCTGCGCGGAGAGATCGAAGAGCGCCTCGCGCACCGGCGTCGCGGAGACACCGTACTGCTCGGCTATCTGCTTGACGGTGAACTCCCGTCCCGGTTGCAAACGCCCAGCAAGCACTTCGTCACGCAGCGCGTCTGCGATCTGCTGCCGCAGCGTACTGCGGGTCACAGCTCCGCTCGCGCCCATGGGCCCCTCCCCTTTTTCGGCTTGGGTCACCTTAAGCCAGGGTTGCCCTGCCCGGATCCGGGCAGGGGAGGGGCACCCTACTGCTGGGTAGCGAGGGCCCGCGCTACACGGTGTACTCGTCCGCGACCGACAGCGCAACGTCGAGAGCCGCGAGGCCCTCCTTGGCCTCGGCCTCGGTGACATTGCAGGCCGGAACGGCGTGGGTGCGGTTCATGTTGATGAAGGGCCACAGGCCGTTCTTCTTCGCCGCCGCACCGAAGGCCGCCATCGGCACGTTGGCCTCGCCCGCCGCGTTGTACGGGACCAGCGGCTCGCGGGTCTCCCTGTCACGGACCAGGTCCAGTGCCCAGAACGCGCCGAGGCCGCGGACCTCGCCGACCGACGGGTGGCGCTCGGCGAGCTCGCGCAGGCCGGGGCCGAGGACCGTCTCGCCGATGTGGGCGGCGTTCTCGATGACCTTCTCGTCCTCCATCACATGAATGGTGGCGACAGCGGCGGCGCAGGCCAGCGGGTGACCGGAGTAGGTCAGTCCGCCCGGATAGGGGCGGGTCTCGAAGGTGGCGGCGATCTCGGCGGAGATGGCGACACCGCCGAGCGGCACGTAACCGGAGTTGACGCCCTTGGCGAAGGTCATCAGGTCCGGCACCACGTCGAAGTGGTCGGCGGCGAACCACTTGCCGGTGCGCCCGAAGCCGGCCATCACCTCGTCGAGGACGAAGACGATGCCGTACCGGTCGCAGATCTCGCGTACGCCCGCGAGATAGCCGGGCGGCGGCGTCATGATGCCCGCCGTGCCGGGGATCGTCTCCAGAATGATCGCAGCGATGGTGGCGGGGCCCTCGAAGGCGAGGGTGTCCTCCAGGTGCTGGAGGGCGCGGGCACACTCCTCGGCCTCCGTCCCGGCGTGGAACGGCGAGCGGTAGAGGAACGGGGCCCAGAAGCGGACGACGCCCGCCGAGCCGTTGTCGGACGGCCAGCGGCGCGGGTCACCGGTCAGGTTGATCGCGGTGGAGGTGGCGCCGTGGTACGAGCGGTAGGCGGAGAGCACCTTCGTACGGCCGGTGTGCAGCCGGGCCATCCGGACGGCGTTCTCCACGGCCTCCGCGCCGCCGTTGGTGAAGAAGATCTTGTCCAGGTCACCGGGGGTGCGCTCGGCGATGAGGCGTGCGGCCTCGGAGCGCGCCTCGATCGCGAACGCGGGGGCGAAGGTGGCGAGCTTGCCCGCCTGCTCCTGGATCGCGGCGACGACGGTGGGGTGCTGGTAGCCGATGTTGGTGTAGACGAGGCCGCTGGTGAAGTCCAGGTAGCGGTTGCCGTCGTAGTCCCAGAAGTACGCCCCCTCGGCGCCGGCGACGGCGAGCGGGTCGATCAGGCCCTGGGCGGACCAGGAGTGGAACACGTGCGCACGGTCAGCGGCCTTCACAGCCGCACCGGCAGCGGAGTCGACTTGCGGGGCATGAGGGGCATGAGGGGTCATGCGGCGAGCGTAAGTCGCGTCGGGAGCGGCTCGGCATGACCACGTTGTATGGCGTGGCGCGCTTTGGTGGGCAGAGTGTCGGGTCGGCGCGGTGGGCGGGGCACTCGACACCGTCACCGAAGGCGGCGGCCTCACCCGCACCGGGGCCCTGGTCGGTTCGCCCGGCTTCATGGCGCCCGAGCAGGTGCGGGGCGAGCGGGTTACCCCGGCGTGCGACGTGTTCTGTCTCGGCTCGGTACTGGCGTACGCGTCGACCGGCCGGCTTCCGTTCGAGGCGTCCAACAGCAATGCGCATGCGCAGATGTCGGCAAGTGGTACGACGCGGGCTCGCAGTACTTCAAGCTCGGCACCAGCGGCAAGTCCATCGTGACGCTCACCGGCACCCATGAAACGGGCTACCGGATGCGTGTCCGTGCCTCGCTAGACCAGCGGCTTCGCCGACATCAGCAGGTGTTGGTGAGCGGGGTGCGATGCATTGTCCGCCGCGTCCTCCCGGGATGCCCGCCCAGTGACCATCGCGCGCTGGCCGGGGCCCATCAGGTCGAACCGGACCACGGGCGCGTCGAACGAGGCCAGGGCGTCCATCAGGTACGAGGGGTTGAAGGCGACCGTCAGCTCATCGGTGCCGTCGAGGACGGCAGGCAGACGTTGGGAGGCGATGTCGTCCTCGTAACCTGCCTGCAGCAGTACCGAGTCACCGGAGAACGTCAGTTGGAGCGGGCTGCCGCCCTCCGCCACCACGGCGACGCGCTTGACGGCCTCGACCAGGGGTGCCCTGTCCGTCACCGCAGAGACGGGATCCACCATGGCGAACAGCTTGTCGTGGCGCGGCAGTCGGCCGTCGAGCAGACGCACCGTGGTGCGCATCCCGGCCAGTTCGAAACCGACCGAACCGCCGTCCAGCGCGAGTTGGACCATTCCGGCCCGGCCGAAGGAGCGGGCGATCTCGGTCAGCCTGCGGGCGGAAACCACGACATCGGCCGAGACGCCGTCCATCCCGGGCTTCCAGAGGAGCGTGCGTACCGCGAACCGGTAGCGGTCCGTGGCGGCGAGCGTCATCGTGTCGCCGTCGAGCGCCAGCCGGATACCGGTCAGGGTCGGCAGCGTGTCGTCCCGGCCCGCCGCCACCGTGACATGGGCGACGGCCGCGGCGAACTCCTCCGCGTCCACCGCACCGAGCACCTCCGGCAGCGACGGCAGCGCCGGATAGTCGTCGAACGGCAGCACCGAGAGCCCGAACCGGGCACTGTCACTCGACAGCGAGAACCGTGAACCCTCGACCGCGCACTCCACCGCCCCCTCGGGCAGCACCCGGCAGACATCGAGCAGCCGACGGCCCATGACCAGCACCTTCCCGGCCCGTACGGTCTCCGCCTCCACCTCGATACACGCGGACGCCTCATAGTCGAGCCCCGAGATGCGCAGCCGGTCGTCAGCCGCCTCCAACAGGAGCCCGCCCAGAACAGGAACGGGCGAGCGCGTGGGCAGCACCCGGGCCGCCCAGGCCACGGCGTCGGTCAGTGCGCTGCGCTCAATGCGGAACTCCATGGCGGCGGCCTCTCCCGGTCGTCTCTGATCGTGTCCTGATCCTGAGCCGACCCTAGGGGCCACCACTGACAACGGAAGGAGAAGAGACGGTCGCGGCCGACGACAGCGGCCACCCCCGTGAGCCGCTGCCGTCGTCCCCGTGCCCCTCCCCCGAAGGGCCCCGCGACCGCGTTCGGACTCTAGAACGTCGGGTAGGCATCAGGAAGATTCAGTTCGCACTGTGTGGCCCGCCAGAGGTATCAGTCCGCACAGCCAAACCGGTACGCTGCACTCCGATTTCGGCAGGAGCGCGGAAGCGCAGGAGCGGAGGATGCGTGCGCGCTGGGGAACGGGCCGACGACGTACTGCGGATGTACCGGCTGGCCCGATCCGGCGGATCGCAGGAGCTGCTGCGCTGGGTGTCCGGCCGGGCTGAGGGGTGGGCCGGACTGCTCTACGGGGACGGCACCATCCTGCACGGCGTGGCCGGGGCCCCGGACGGTACAGGCGCCGAAGCGGCCGCGCTGGCCACCGAGTGCGCGAAAGAACTGGTGTCACTCGACGCACGCTCCTTCTCGTTCGACAAGGGGCCGCGCACCGCGCTGCTGTTCCCGCTGGACGGCCCGCCGGACGCCGCTCCCCCGATCCTGGCCGTCGTCACCCCTCGCCCGTTGCCGGACGGACTCGTCACGCTTCTCTCCGACGTGGCATTGCCTCTCGCCATGTGCTGGACCGCGGAGACCGTGGAACGCAAGCGCCGCCGGGTGGACCTCGCGGAGTCCCGCAGCCGGGAAGCGGTGCTGCATCTACTCATGACCGGCCAGCTGTCCATCGCCCATCAGGTGGCGGGTGCTCTGAAGCCCACGCTGCCCGACCCCGTCCGGGTGTGCGTCGTGGAGTGCCCGAGCGGGCGCCGGGACGAGGTGGCACGGATCTGCGCGAATCTCTCCGGCGGCCGGTCCTGGATCGTGCGGTGTCCGGTGTACGCACGCCATCTGATCCTCGTCGTGCCGGCCGATCCGGACGCGGCCGAACAGCAGCTCGGCCTCCGGGTCGCCGATGTGGTGGACGAGTGTGTCGTGGGGGCGAGCGAGAACGTACCGCTGTCCGACACGGCGACCGGGTACCGCCAGGCGTTCCACGCCCTGGCCGTGGCCCGCGGACTGCCCGCCCGGCATGCCTGCTTCGGATCGGCGCCGGAGGCCGCCCTGGTCGTCGGTGCGGCCGGCGCACAGTGGGCGGACGCACTGCTGAACCCACTGCTCACACACCTGCCGCGGCGCAGCCATGACCCGGGAAGCCAGGAACTCGCGGCGACCCTCTCCTCCTGGCTCGCGTTCTCCTCGCACGCGACCCAGCATCTGAAGATCCACCGGAACACCCTGACAGCACGGCTCCGGCTGATCGGCGAGCTGCTCGGCCTCGGCCTGAACCGGGTCGCCGATCAGGCCGCCCTCGACCTGGCCCTGCGCATCCGTGCCACGCCCACCATGCCCCGGATGGTCCGCCCGGACGGGGCGACGCCTGGGCCGCCCCCCTGTCTCGACGACATCCTGCGCGGCCCGGCCGTCCAGGAATGGGCGGCCCAGCAGCTGCGCCCGCTCACCGCGTCCGGCGCTTCCCGCAATGGCGCCGACCCGCGGGCGACCCTGCGCACCTGGCTGGACTGCGAGGCCCAACTGGGCCCGACGGCAGCCACGTTGGGCATTTCGGTGCCGGGGGTCCGTAAGCGCCTCACCCGGCTGGAGTCGATTCTTCAGCGCTCGCTGCTGCAGGCGCCGAGTGCTCGTTACGACCTGTGGCTCGCCTTCCGGGCCCTGGACGTAGCGGGAGCGGACGCCGCCCGATGAACCGAAACGGGGGGCGCGGCCGGGGCCGGACACGCCCCCCTTCGGGTAGGGGGATCCGCAGTCCGTAGATCCGCATACCGCGGATCTACGGACTGCGGATATACGGACTGCGGGTCAGCAGCTCAGGTTGGAGCCGGGGGTGGTGCCGAGGACCGATACGAATGCCCGGTAGCGGTCGATACGGCTCTGGACCTGGGCGGGGTCGCCGCCGTCGCACTCCAGAGCGCCGTTGAGCGAGCGGATCATCTCGCCGAAGCCCCACCGATCCAGACCTGTCAAAGTCTGGACCGGTCGGCGAACGGCGGGCGAACGTCGTCCGACGGGACCCCACTTGCACGCCCGACTCCCCTACGTCGCACATACGGTGACCCGAACTGCACACCGGACCCGCACCGGCGCACGTACGCGCAGTTCAACGAGGGGAGTGCGAGAGAAGCCGTGGAGTGGTTCAGCGCTGAGAACATCGTGGCCGTGGCGACCGCTGTGCTGGGTGTCCTGGCCTCCGTCGGAGTGCTCTGGTACGAGCGCCGCGTGCCCCGCCGCAAGCGTATCGGCTACCGGGTCCAGATGGACACCCCGATCGGCAGCGACGTCAGTCAGGGCCGGGCCAATGTGCGGCTCGGTCTCTTCAGCGAGACGCCGGACATGGCCGATGCCACGCTCGTCCTGCTGAGGATCGAGAACGACGGCTCGCAGTCCATCGCCGACAACGACTACACAGGCCGTGAACTGCACGGACTGACCGTCGAGTTCACCGGTCGCACGGTCCGCGGCATCGCGGTCACCCAGGCGCCCGACGCCGACCATCTGATGGAGCATTTCACCCCGGCCGGCGGGATGCACCACAGCGGTCCGCTGATCCGGCTGCCACGCGTACCGCTCAACCGGGGCGAGCACTTCAAGCTGCTGGTGCTGCTCACCGGGGCAACCGTGGAGAGCCCGATCAGAATCACGGGCGGCATCCGGGACGGCGAGGTGACACCGAACCGCGCTGCCCGCCCCGACGACAAGCCGCCGCTCTTCGGCCGGGCCGCCCGGCTGATCACCGTGGCACTGACCGTGTGCGTCATCACGCTGGCCTCGATCATCCTGATACGGGACGACACCCCGCCCCCGATCGGCTGCGCCCGGGGCAGTCTGACGGTGACCGGTTCCACCGCCTTCGGGCCGGTCGTACGGGAGCTGGCGAAGAAGTACGAGAAGGAGTGCGAGGGCTCCACCGTCACCGTCGACACGCACGGCAGCAACGCCGGGATACGGGAGCTCGCCGACCGGGGAGCCAAGGCCGGGAAGTCTGGCTCACCCTCGCTGATCGCGCTCTCCGACGGCCCCAAGCCGGACGGCTTCCCGCAGTTGCGCGAGAGCCGGGTCGCCGTCTCGCTCTTCCACCTCGTCGTCAACGACCGGGTACCGCTGAAGAACCTGACCCTCGCCGACATCCGGAAGATCTACCGGGGCGACATCCACAACTGGAAGGCGCTCGGCGGGCCCGACCTGCCCGTCCTCCTGGTCAGCCGGGACGCCAACTCCGGCACCCGCGAGGTCTTCCAGCGCCGCGTACTCGGCCGCAACGAACCCGCCCAGTCCTCCCGCGACTGCGCCACCAAGGACGACACACAGGCCAGGGTCGTCCGCTGCGAACTCGACTCCACCGAACAGGTACTGGCCACCGTCGGCCGGCTCGACGGCGCGATCGGCTACAGCGAACTGCGTGCCGGGACCAAGCTGTCGGGAGCGCACCAGCTCGCCATCGACTCCACCGTCCCGTCCGTCGACACGATCGGCTCCAGCACGTACCCGTACCGGGAGATCGAGTACGCATACACCTATGGTCAGCCGCCCGCCGACTCCCTGGCCTCCAGCTTCCTGGGCTATCTGAGCCGGGGGAACGGCCAGGACGTGATCCGTACGCACGGGCATCTGCCGTGCGCGACGCCGAAGGGGCTGCGGATCTGCGGCAAGGACTGACGTACGGCTCCGGCGGGAGAAGCCGGAGCAATCAGGCAAGGTCCCCCATCCACACCCGACGGCCCAGTTCGTCCAGCTCGGTCTTCAGCCGACGGCATTCCGGCAAGGCCCTGCCCAGCAGACGCCAGTACTCGGGGCCGTGCCCGGCCACCCGGACGTGGGCGAGTTCGTGCGCCACCACGTAATCCACCAGATGGATCGGCAATTGGAAGACCGCCCAGTGCAGGGAAATCACCCCGTCGTCGTCCGCACCGGCCCGATAGCTTCCCCACCGGTGGCCCAGGTCCCGCACTCTTACCGTCGGCTCGGGAACGTCCATCCGGGCAGCCCAGGGTTGCAGACGCCCCCGCATCCAGCGCTGCCCCGCCCGGCTGTACCAGTCCGCGATCGCCTTACGTGCGAGCGATGGATCGGACGCGACCGTACTGTCCAGCCGCAGCCTTCCGGCAACGAGACGAACGGCGGGGACCGGGACCTCGTCCGGCGTGTTGTCAACAACAAGGAGTCGATGGTCCCGCCCCAGGTATCGGTGACTCTCGCCGTCCCTGAGTGAGCGCGTGGGATGAAGCTGGCGGCGCTCTTCGCTAAGACGCGCCTTGGTGTCGATCCAGCCCGCGCTGGAGCGTACGAACTCTTCCGCCCGCCGGACCCCGCACCCCTTGGGCACGTGCAGGGTGAGCGACCTGTCCCGCTCGACCGTCAGGCCCAGACGCCGACGGCGGAGGCTGATCCGTACTTTCAGCTCCCACCCGTCGACGACCAGGCTCCCGTCCTCGGTGAGCGCGGGCTCGCCGAGGGGGGACATGGGGTCAAGGAACCGGGTGGGCATGCGGCTATTCTCTCCGCACCTCGGACCGGAATGCTTCCAGGTGCTGGGTGGCGTACCCCGCGAGTGTCGAGGCGAGCCGTTTCACTTCCTTGCGTCCTTCGCCGCTCTGGCGGTATCCGGCCCCGCGGAGCCGGGTGTAGAGGCATGCCTCCAGCCATGCCACGTGAGCCGCCTCACCGCCGAAGGAAGCCAGGCTCACCCTGCTGGTGATCTCGCCGTACACCTCGGCCACGACCCTGCGCAGTTCCTGCGGTTCCGGATCGTTCAGCAGCTCGCTCTCCGCCAGCTTCTCGCCGAGCAGTACGTAGAGCCGCTGCTCCATGGGGGTGAGGTCGGCGACAGCCGGGTCGGCCTCCTCCGCCCGCCGGGCCCGCTCGACCAGCGGGCCCAGCTCACGGACGATGTCGTCCCAGCGTCCGGCGAACTCCTCCAGCACCCGCTCCAGCTCCGCCGACAGCTGCCGGTACACCGTCCGGTCCTCCACCGCCTGTCGCTCCTCCAGGTGGTAGCGCAAGCCCTGGATCTGTTCGGCCGCGGCCTCACGCACCGGAAGCCGACTGACCACCTCGTCGAAGTCGGGAGCGAGGATCGACACGGGCGGGACGGCCTGGTTCACCTCCTGTGCCTCCAGGTGGTCCGCGATGAGCGCCCGTACCTTGCGCCCGTAGCCGCGCATCACGAAGCCGCCGCCGGTGTCGTCGCGGTAGTGACGTCGTACGCGCATCTGAAGGACGCTCCACGCCCGCGCCTCGGGGAGGAACTCCAGAGCGTCCTCGTGCGGCAGGACCCGGTCCACCGCGCCCAGGAACTCGCCGAGCGTCCGGTCGAAGTCCGCCCGCCGTGCGGGGTCCGAGAGCTCGAGCACCGCCTGCGCCAGTCCTGCTCTTGTCGTGAGGCCGTCCGTGTCGATCCCCACTGTCTCCAGGAACGCGCGGAACTCCCCGGCCGTCCGGCCGAGCTCCGGCAACTCTTCGGACATGTCGCGCAGTGAGTCGAGAGCGCGCGGGTTGCCCTGGTAGGCGGCCAGGGTCACGGCGAGGTTGTTCAGTACGCCGTAGTAGTCGACCACCAGGCCCTCCGTCTTGCGGCGGGCGGGCCGGTTGACGCGGGCGATCGCCTGGAGCAGTTCGGCGTCGCGGATCGGCCGGTCCAGGTAGAGCGCCTGCTCGATGGGGGCGTCGAATCCGGTGAGCAGCATGGACTTCACGATGAGGAAGGCGACGGGCGGCGGGTCGGCCGCCTCATCGCCCCAGACCAGGTCGCTCCAGGGGTTCATGCCGCCGACGGAACCGGCGGGAACCGGATTCGGCTCGGCGGGCGGCGTGACCGCCCAGGGGTTGTCCGGAGGCAGTTCGGGGAACGGCTGGAGGAACCGGGCGATGTGCTCGCGCTGCTTCTTCTCGTCGGTCCACTCGCGCCATCTACCGGACTTCTGCTCCGAGCCGGCCGAGATCACGGGTACGAAGTCGATGCGCCGTAGCAGTTCCTGGAACTGCCATGCACGCAGGAGAAGCGATTCCTCGCGGGTGTAGGTCTCCGGATCCCGCCCCCTGAGGGATTCCCGCCGACCGCTCCGGTCGAACTCCGCGACACGCAGCAGCAGTTCGGTGCGCGCCTCCTGGAAGGCGTTGCGGTAGAGGACGGCCGCCTTCCTGCTGACCACAGCCACCTGGGCTTTGAACCCGCCCGTCAGCGGGCCGGTGACGTAGTGCTCCAGCATGTCGGCGGCCTTGCGCCAGATCAGCGGCGGCGACTCGGCCACTGCCCGCTTTGACGGTGTGCTGTACTTCGCCCGTACTCGCGCCCTCTCGGTCTCCTCCAGCGGTTCGATCAGGTCCTCGAAGCAGTCGTCCAGCTGCTCCTTGTCCCGCACCTCGGCGGTGGTCGCCCGGCCCTCGTAGCGCACGGGCACGACAACCTTGTCGCGTTCCGCCTCGGTCATGCGGTACGTGTCGAGGAACTCCGGATCCCCGCCCGGTGTGGTGCTCGGCTCCAGGCCGAAGATGCGCCCGGTGTCGGTGAGCCTGCCCTCCATGAGCGGGGTGCCGGTGAAACCGACCCTCGCAGCGTTGGGAAGGGCCTTGCGCAGGCAGGCGTGGAGAACGGAGGTGTGGGAGCGGTGGGCCTCGTCGACCAGGACGAGGACCCGGTCCGAGTCGCTGCACTCGGGGAAGATCCGCGCGGCCTTGCGCAGGGTCTCCTCGTCCGGTGCGGGATCGGCGACCTCCTGTGCGCTCGTACCTGCCGCGGCCTTCGCCCGACCTGCCTCGAACTCCCCGTCGAGCGAGCGTTCTTCACCACCCGCCGTGTCACTCGCCCCGTTGTCGGCGCGGACCAGATCACCGAGGAACTTCTGAATGGTCGCGAAGATCACCGCACGTCCGCCGGAGCGTCCGGCCCGGCCCAGCAGGCTCTCCAGGTCCGTCCGGGACTTCGCCTGCCGCACCTCGGACTCACTCAGCGCGACGGCCTTGCGCAGCTGCCGCTGAAGGTCGATGCGGTCCGTGACGGCGACGATCGTGATGCCGTTCAGGGCAGGGTCCGAGCTCGCGTGCAACCGCCGGGCGAGGAACTGCATGGTGAAGCTCTTGCCCGCACCCTGGGTGTGCCAGATGACACCGCCGCGCTCGTCGAGGTCCGCGCCGGTGAGGGCGCGGCTCCGGCGGGTACGCAGTCGCTCGACGATCTTCTCCGTCGCTCGGTACTGCTGGTGTCGGCAGACCACCTTCGCAGTCCGGGGCGCCACGGCCCGGCCCCGCTGCTTCGCTCCGGTGCTCTTGTCGTCACCGAGCGGCTTCTCGAAGACGTAGTGCCGGACGATGTTGAGCAGATTGCCGGGCTTGAGGACGATCGCGGTCAGCTGCTGCTGGAGGGTGGGCCGGGCCTTCGCGTCCAGGAGACCCCAGCCGCGCAGTTCCTGCCGGAGATGCTCCGGCTTCGCGTAGTCCGAGCTGATGCTGCGCCACAGCGCGTAGTGCTCCTCGGAGGAGGAGTACGTCCCGAGCGCGGCGTCCGTTCCGTCGGCGGCGACCAGCAGCTGGACCGGCGCGAACAGGTGCGGGACACCCCGCAGTGCGCCCGGTCCGCTGCGGGTGTCGTCGTCCACCGGGCGCCCGGTGTAGGCGCGCAGGTCGCGGATGGCCTTGCCCAACGGGTCACGGACGTCTGGGGACTTGCACTCGATGACAACAAGCGGGATGCCGTTCACGAAGAGCACGAGGTCCAGCACGGCCGGCTTGCCGTCCGCGTCGCAGACCCTCAGCTGGTCGACGACGAGGTAGTCGTTACGGGCCAGGACCTCCTCCCGGCTGCCTTCCACCGCCTCATACGACCAGTCGACGAACCGCGTCTTCACGTCCCGCTCGTCCGGGCGGGCGTGCAGGACGCCGTCCAAGAGGAGCTCGGTCGCGTCACGGTTGGCCTGCGACAGCGACTGCGCGGACACGTGCCGTGCGGCGGCGCGCAGCGCGAGGACGGCCGGGTCGGCGTGCGCGTCGTCCGTCATCCACGAGGAGTTCCGGCGCACGGCGGCCCGCAGTCGCCGCTCCAGCAGTACGTCCCGGAAGTCGTCGCGCTCGCCCGCGTCCTTCAGCCTGGCACCCTCGATGTGCTGCCAACCCATCGCCTTGAGATGCGCCAGCAGCGGCCATTCCGCCTCGACCTGCTCGGTCGTCCCTCCGGCCACTTCGGCAACCATCCCCCGTGCCTCCCCCGCGTACTGGCGAACCCGTGCGAAGGGTCCATTGTGCGCCAGGGCGGGGCGGACACGCGTGCCGGGCCCCGCAACTGGGTTGCGGAGCCTGGCAGATGGAGATGGCCGCTCAGGTCTGGCGGCGCGTGGTGAGGACGCCCTTGCGGCAGTCCGGCCGGGCGGAGACCGGGTTGATGAGGGCGGCTGTGTCGTCGTCGAGCGCGTAGCAGAGCTGGGCGTGCAGCGTCTCGGCCTCGGCGGGCGTGAGGCGGAGCGCGGCATCAGCCTCGAAGGCCCCCTCGCGGCGCAACCAGAGATCGATGGCGAGCGACCCGTCCGCCTCCCGCCGCACGGGCTTGCTGGGCACCCGGCTGACGCGTACCTGTTCCACACTCATCAGGCCGTTCCCCTCGTCGCCGTGAGCACCAGGCTGTCGACGCTGTGTGCCTGGCCCACCCCGGCCGTGACCACCAGCCCGTCGAGGGCGAGCCGCATGGCGGTGCGGCGGGCGCGGCGTTCGGGGTCGATGGTGCGGGGCGCGAGGCCGAACGGGCCGTACCCGTACTGGAGTTGGGGAGGGGTAGCGGCGCCGGCGCGGGGCGTGACGGCCGATGCGGGTACGGACGTCACGGAAGCGGGGGCGCGCAGGAGGCGCGATAGGAAGGGCAGGGTCACCTGCACGAGTGTTCGCGGCAGGCGGGTACGGATACGGTGGAACATGCTGACGCTCCTCTGAGGCGTTGGCCACGCCCCGGGGTGGTTGCACACCGCCGGGGCACTTTGCGTCCACCAACCGGCCACCCTCACGCCGTGTCAGCAACGCAACACCCACAGTACGGCCAACATGTACCGCGAGACAACATGTTGCGCGTAGCTTTGTTGAGGCGGCATATGCCAAGCCGTACGGCCGCACTACCTATGCAAAGTCGTCGAACTCTCCCGCCTTGGCTCCCGCCAGAAACGCCCGCAGCTTGGCCCGAGTTGTCCGGACGATCACCTCGGGATCGTCGCTCTCACGCAAGAGGATGTCTCCGCCCTGCTCAGCCAGCTCAACGCAACTTCCCGTGTCTGCCGAGAAGGACGCCTTACGCCAGTGAAGTTCCACCGTTTCCAACCTTCAGATCCCTTTCACCACCTGCCGGATGAATCCGATGGAAGCCTCCGGCTCGACAGCACGTTCGCGCATACGGTCAAGAACCGCCCGATAGTTCACGAGGTAGGTCTGCGCATGCAGGAAGGTCACGCCAGTGGGGACATCGATCTGAACCGTGTCCAGCTCGGGCACCGGACCACACACGTACAGCGTCGAACTCCCCGCGTTCGCGAACCCGCCTGAATCGAACGGTACGACGCGGATGGTGATGTTGGGCCGGTCGGACTGCTCCAGCAAGTACTCAAGCTGCCTGCGCAGTACGTTGCGATCACCGAACCGCATCCTCAGCGCGGACTCGTGGACAAGGAACTCACACGGTGGAGGATCGGCACGATCGAGGAGTGCGGAGCGCCGGACTCGGAACTCGACATGCCGCTCCAGATCTGCGGGGCTCATGACTGGCAGCGCTTCCGCAAAGATTCCACGCATGTAGTCGGGCAGCTGAAGCATGCCCGGAATGTGCATGATCTGGGCCGACCGGAGCATTGTCGCGTGATGCTCCATCTCGGCAATGTCCAGGAGGCCTGCGGGCAGTGAACCCCGGTACACGTCCCACCAGTTGGTCCCACGCTCCCGGGCCATCGCCTCAAGCGCGTCAATGTATCGGGCGTCCGGGCAACGGTAGTTGTTCGCCCACACCCGCACACGGTCACTACTGACACCAGAACGCGCAGACTCAGTGTTGCTGACCGTGGTGCGATCGGTGCGGTGCAGGACGGCGGCCTCGTTGATCGTCATCCCGATGTGCTCGCGCATCCTGCGCAGCTCAGCGCCAAGACGCCGTTGCCGCTCGGTGGACGGCCTCCTGACAGGCATAACCTTCTCCCGCTCCGCGCCCGTCAGACCGCCACAGCCGGTGCGGCTTCCGGACGGACCTTGTTTCGAAACAGGTCGTCAATAATTCCGCTCCGCAGAGCACGTAGTTTATCAAGGCGCAGGCGAGATGCCCGAAGCTCCTCACCCCACGCTTGCCGTACGCGCACAATTCTCTGCTGCTCGGAAATATCAAGACGGGGAATCAGTACACCCTTGACCGCACCCTGCGTAATCAATGGCTGACCTGTTTGGCTCCGCAGTTTACGCAAGTCATACCAGTTCAGATAGATAGCAAGAAATTCAGGCAACCAGCCGGTCGAAAATTCACGAACCCATAGGGCGTTATCCGTAATCCAAGCCGGTTCCGATACAAATCGAACCGACCCCACACCCCCCTCACCGACTCGCCCAATGACAATAGTCGGCCCGTCTGTGATTTTCCGATCCCCTTTACCCGCCTGACCACTACTACCGATAATCGGGTACCTTCCGGACGGATTCACCCCGGCTTGCCTCAGCGGAAAACCTCCCGTCATCTTCAGCACGGAGCCGCAGTTAACGTACCCTTCCCCAACCACGCCGGAATGAGGCGTGCATCGCCGACCCAGAAGGGCAGAAATAACACCACCCTCTACAGTGCGTAGCTTTTCACTCTCGCCCCGCTCGACCCGCTCCGATTCGGCAATCGCATTCAGAATCTCGACGATTCGATGCTGCTCACGCAGCGACACCAGCGGAAACAGCATTTTCGCAAAGCGATTCCCACCCAAGTGGGAAATGCTGGTCTTCTCAGCAATCCTCGCAAAGCGACCCGTACGGCGCCAATTCACAAAAACTGCTTGAGCGTACTCTGAAATCACTTCATCGCCAGGCCGAAATCGAATCAACGTGTTCTGAAAACAGTACGCACCAGACGCACCTTCGTACAGGGCGCTCCGCCCCACATTGGTCAGACTTTCCTGTCCCTCATTGAGAAGGACATCCCCGGGGCGAAGCATATAAACCCGCTTCTCGGATTCGGTGAATCCCATAGAATTCACGTCACCGTAGTCAACACGTCCCTCGAACACGTTGGCAACGCGCAGATAGGGCATCTGGCCCGCCGCATCCCTGCTGGCCGGCGAAAGCTGCTTCCCCATCCGCACCTCGCCGACCCCCCCCACGGGAACCCAGCGGATCTCATCCGGTTCAGCCGACATAGTCCAGCTCCTCCAAGAACCCGTTCAGCCGCCGTGCCGCGGCCTCGCGCCGCGCCTCGATATCCCGCAGCGACACCAGGTACTTCCGCTCCCACCCCGCGTACGCGTCGATCAACTCCCGCCGACGCCGCACCACATGGCCCTCCAGCTTCGCCGCCAGGTCGTCCCGAAGAATGCCGAGCACGATCTCGCGCGCACCCGCCTCATTCAGCGCGTCCCGTACTTCATGCAGCCGGGGCGTGGGCCGCTCCTCCACCGCATCCGCGTCAGCAACCGTCACATCAAGTGCCGTCTGCTCGACGGCGGCAGCAGCCGCAGACTCCGCCGCCTTCGCCTCAGCCTTCTTCTTCGCGGCATCGGCGCGTGCACCGGCCTTCGCGGCGCCCCCCATCCCATCCAGCGGATAGAACGCCTCCTCCAGCGCCTTCACCGCCTTGCCCGCCGCAGTCCGCTGCTTCTTCAGCTTCTTCAGGTCCGCCTCGCTGAGCAGCGCCTCCGCCACCGCCGGATCAAGAGCCCCGGCTTCTCCGCCCTCGGACGCCTCGCCGTCCTCTCCCACCACGCCCGCCGCCGCAGCGGCCCGCGCCGCCTCCGCTTCCTCGGCCGCCTTGACCTTCGCATCCAATTTGGCCTTGAGCGCGTCCGCCTCGGCCAGTTCACGCAGGAAGTCCGGGGCGATCCGGGCCACGACCTTGTGGCCGTACGCCTGGCGCCGCTCCGCGCCCGAGCGCTTGCGCGCGCCGCCGGTCCAGGGGTTCGGCTCCGGCTCCAGCATCGCCTCGACCGTGTCGACCCAGCCCTCGACGACACCCTTAAAGCCGTTGCCGGCCAGGGCCTTGAGCTCGTTCCTGGCGTCCTGCCACCAGCCGGCGACCGCGCCCGCGAGCGCGTACCGGTCCAGCAGGTCCACATTGAGCAGCAGCTTGCGGAACGAGTCGATCAGGTCGGCGCGCAGCCGGGCGAGCTGGGACCGCTTCTCGAACTCCGTGCGGTCGTCGCCCTTGAAGGGCGCCAGCGAAGCGATCTGTTCCGTCTCCACCGCCCACCACTTGTCGAACGCGTCCCACAGCTCCCGCTCCCGGCCTTCAGCCAGGGCGGTCAGCCGCTCGGCGTCCGGCCGCTCGCCCTCGGGAAGGAAATCGACATAGGCGGAGTCGGTCTCACGCTCCGCGAACAGGTCGGTCACCTCGACCCGGTACGCCTCCAGCAGCTTCGCCTTCTCCTCCGCCGCGATCTCCGACTTCGGCACCCCGCCCAACAGGTGCGCGCGTACGTCCTGGGGCTCGGGCGGCGGGGTGTTGTCGACGTAACGGCGGATGTTGAGGTTGTACCCGTTCTTCTTCAGCTCGGCCCGCTTCACCCAGCGGGCGAACCGCGGCACGCCCGTACCGTCGCCCGCCTCGTCGTGGAACGTGGAGACGATCTTTTCCACGTGCTCCGGCAGCAGCACGTTCTGTGCCCGCTCCGAGTGGAACTCACGGTCGGCATTGATGAACAGGACCTTGTCCTGCCGGTCCGAGTGCTTCTGCCCTCGCGCCCGCAGCACCAGCACGCAGGCGGGGATACCGGTGCCGTAGAAGATGTTGGACGGCAGGCCGATCACGGCCTCCAGCAGGTCGTCCTCGATGAGCCGGGTCCGGATGTCGCCCTCCGCGCCCCCGCGGAACAGCACGCCGTGCGGCATCACGGTGAAGACGGAGCCGCCCCGCCCCTCCACCATGTACAGCATGTGCTGGAGGAACATCAGGTCGGCCTTGCCCTTTTCCGACGTGTAGCCGTACTTCATACGGTCTTCGAGGCCGGGCGGCAGATCGTCCGCCTTGTAGTCCATGGAGAAGGGCGGGTTGCTGAGCACCACGTCGTAGGACTTGTCGATGTGCAACGGGTTGGTGAGTGTGTCGCCGGTCTTCAGGTCGAAGTCGCTGGCGCCGTGGAACAGCATGTTCATCGTGGCCATCACCCACGAGCCGTTGTTGGCGTCCTGCCCGGCCAGGGCCAGGTCCTCGGTGTCGCCGCCGTGCTCCTCGATGTACTCCTTGGTGTGGATGAGCATTCCGCCGGAGCCGACGCACGGGTCGTACACATGCTGGTTCGCCTGCGGCCGGGCCAGTTCGACCATCATCCGCACGACCGCACGCGGGGTGTAGAACTCGCCGCCCTTGGCACCCGCCGAGTCGGCGAAGTCCTTCAGCAGGTATTCGTACGCGGCGCCGATGACGTCCGGGAACTCGAAGTCCTCGCCCCGCAGCCGGAGGCTCCCGAAGTGGCCGATGAGCGCGGAGAGCCGCTTGTCCGCGAGCTTGGCCGCCGATGTTCCGGTGCCGCCGCCTCCACCGATCCTGTTGAAGTTGACATGCCCGAACAGGCCGCGGAGCCGCTCGTTGCCCTCATGGCCCTCCAGGGCGTCGAGCGCGGGCTGGAGGTAGCTCGTGGCCACGTCGTCCACCGCGCCGGCCAGCCGGGACCAGCGGGCCTGTTCCGGGACGTAGATGATCCTGTCGCGCGTGTAGTGGGAGGGCTCGTCCGCCTCCTCCTCGGCCTCTTCCCTGGACAGGCCCTGTTCCATCTCCTGGGCGATGATCCGGTCGCGGGCGGCATCGAACTCGTCGTTCGCCCGCTTCAGGAACAGCAGCACCAACAGGAAGTCGCGGTACTCGGCGGCGTCCATGGTGCCGCGCAGAATGTCCGCCGCGGCGAAGAGGTGACGCTCCAGTTGATCGAGCGTGAGCTTGGCCACGGACGGACTCCCTGGTGGTGTGGTGCTGGTGATGACGGAATGACGGCAAGGGGTGACAGATGACGGCCCCGGCCGATCGCGGAGGTACGCCGACGCAGCCTAATAGCCGCTGAGGAGAAGTCCCTCCTCGACGAAGTTCCAGACGTCGGTGTACGGATCCCATTTCTCTGGATTGGTTGTTTCAACGCGATTGTTGATCGCCTTTGCGTACTTCTTGGCGTCGGCGTATCGCTGCCCGTCCTTGCTCAGCACCTGCTCTTCACGCATGTGCTTCGACTGCTGCTCGGAGACGGTGCGGACCTGGCGTCCGTACGTCGCCGCGAAGCCGGGGCGGGAACGCAGCCGACTGTTGGCGTCACCGCAGACGCGGCCGAAGCTGCTGGTGTAGTTCGTGTAGTGCAGAAGCCGCCAGAGCTCGAAGCAGGGATGCGAGTAGGCGACCTTGACGCCTTCCTTGTCCGCGAGCTGCCTGGCCTCGCGGATGTTCAGGTGGTCGTCGCGGTCGAAGAGCACCCACACCTGTGGATAGTTCCAGTCCCCTTCCTTCAGCCCGGCGTCCCTGGCCTCGCGCTCGACCTTGCGCAGGGTGCGGACGGCGTCCTTGACCATGGCGTACGGCTTGCGGTGCTTGCCTACGGCGTTCTCGTTCTCGAAGTGGTGCTCGACGCTCTCACCCGGCTTGGCGCGTGTGCCCTTCTTCACGATGATGTCGATGTACTCGGGCTCGGTGACCTCGCCCTCGGTGAAGATGTACACCTGGCGTGCGCGGTTCGTGCGGCCCTTCACGCCCCCCTTCTTGCGGGAAACGCTGTCCCCTCCCCTTGGCCTCGCCATCAGACCTCTTCCGCCTCCATCCGCGCCAAGTCGTCCGTCCGCACCAGCCGTCGCCCGACCTGTCCCTCGGAGACCTTCGGCACCGCGCCGAAGGACCCAGCGAGATACGAGGTCATCAGGTCTTCCTCGTCCGTGGGTTCCCAGTCCGCGACCGACGACAACTCCGTCGCACCGCGCTCGTCCTTCTCGGTGAGCCACAACTGCCCCGGTTCCAGGAGCCGGCCGCCGCCCGGTGTCCGCAGCAGGGAGGGATCGTGGCCGGTGAAGACCAGCTGTGCACCCCTGGGGTTCACCCACGGTGCCTGGAAGAGACGTACGACCTCTGCTGCGAAGCGCGAGTGCAGGCTGGCGTCCAGTTCGTCGATGAGCAGGACCGCACCCGTGTCGAGGGCGAGCAGGAGCGGACCGATCAACGCGAACCAGGAACGGGTCCCCCAGGACTCCGAGGACCAGTCCATCGCCGTGCGCTCGCCACCGCCCGCGTGGATCAGCTGTACCAGTGGGCGCCCCGAGGACGACTGCTCGACCTCCACACCCACGATGCCGAGATCTGCGACCCGCAACAGTTCCTCGGTCCGCCGCCGGAAGTCCTCGCTCCGCAGGAGCTTCATGGCCGTGTAGTCCTCGCGCTGGGTGCGCTCGGTCTCGGGAGTGACGTCCCAGAGGTTGTTCTTGAACCAGTCGAAGACCGGGGTGAGCTGCTCGTGACCGTCGTTCGCGGCGCGCGTCAGGAGCAGGGCGTCCTGCCTGGTCGTACGGGCCAGGCGCGTGCGGTCGTGGAGCCGGTCAGCGGGAAAGTCGAAGGCCTTGTCACGCCCGGCGTCCCGGTCGAACCACACCTGCCGTCGGCCCTTGGGATAGGCGTAGAGCCATTCCGCCTCGACCCGCCGCGCGCCCAGCTCGAACCCGTACGTCCAGCGGACGCCGTCACCGAGGACGAAGTCCGCCTCGTACAGGGTCGTCTCCGACGCGGCCTTGGGATCCAGGGCGAACTCGTCACGGGGAATGCCGTCGTAGGATGTCCAGTCGGCGTAGGAGCGCAGGACCGCGTGCTTCATGTTCTTCAGCGCGGCGATCACATTGGATTTACCGGAGGCATTGGCTCCGAAGACACCGACGACGGTGTGGACAGGAAGCCGACTGCCGTCCGAGAGGGCAAGTTCACGCGCTGCGACCCGTTCCCTCTCGCTGCCTTCGGGCGCGACGAACGACAGCTCCTGCTCGTCGCGCAGGGACCGGACGTTCGCCACCCGGAATCTCAGCAGCATCCTGGCTCCTTCATGGCGGACAGACTAGTCACACCATCCAGTCCGTGGGGCGGGTACGCAGCGGCGGCCGACGCCTCATGCCTGTCGGCCGCCGCTGCGGTGTTCCCTACAGGAAGGAGTTGATCTCGATGGTCTCGGTGCGGCCGGGGCCGACACCGATCGCGGAGATCGGGGCGCCGGACATGTCCTCCAGCGCCTTCACGTACGCCTGCGCGTTCTTCGGCAGATCAGCGAAGGTCTTGGCCTTCGTGATGTCCTCGGACCAGCCCGGCAGCATCTCGTAGACCGGCTTCGCGTGGTGGAAGTCGGTCTGGCTGTACGGGAGCTCCTCGACGCGCTTGCCGTCGATCTCGTACGCGACGCACACCGGGATCTGCTCCCAGCCGGTCAGCACGTCCAGCTTGGTGAGGAAGAAGTCGGTGAGACCGTTGACCCGGGTCGCGTACCGCGCGATGACCGCGTCGAACCAGCCGCAGCGACGGTCGCGGCCGGTGGTGACACCGCGCTCGCCACCGATCCGGCGCAGCGCCTCGCCGTCCTCGTCGAACAGCTCCGTCGGGAACGGGCCGGCCCCGACGCGGGTGGTGTACGCCTTGAGGATGCCGATCACCCGGCTGATCTTCGTCGGGCCCACGCCGGCACCGGTGCAGGCGCCGCCCGCGGTCGGGTTCGACGAGGTGACGAAGGGGTACGTGCCGTGGTCGACGTCGAGCAGCGTGCCCTGACCGCCCTCGAAGAGGACGACCTTGCCCGCGTCGATGGCGTTGTTCAGGACCAGCGTCGTGTCGGCGACGTACGGCTTGATCTGCTCCGCGTACTGGAGCATTTCCTCGACGATCTTGCCGGACTCGATGGCGCGGCGGTTGAAGACCTTGGCGAGGAGCTGGTTCTTCTGCTCCAGGGCCGCCTCGACCTTCTGCTCCAGGATCGACTCGTCGTAGAGGTCCTGGACGCGGATGCCCACACGGTTGATCTTGTCGGCGTACGTCGGGCCGATGCCACGGCCGGTCGTGCCGATCTTGCGCTTCCCGAGGAACCGTTCCGTCACCTTGTCGATCGTGACGTTGTACGGAGTGATCAAATGGGCATTACCGCTGATCAGCAGCTTGGACGTGTCCACGCCGCGATCGTTCAGCCCACTCAGCTCGGAGAGCAGGACAGCCGGGTCGACGACGACACCGTTTCCGATGACCGGGGTACACCCCGGCGAAAGGATTCCGGAGGGGAGGAGATGAAGTGCGTACTTCTGGTCACCGACGACCACCGTGTGGCCGGCATTGTTGCCGCCTTGGTAGCGCACCACATAGTCCACGGATCCACCGAGGAGGTCGGTGGCCTTTCCCTTGCCCTCGTCACCCCACTGAGCACCGAGCAGCACAAGTGCGGGCACAGGCGTACACCCCTTCCGGGCGGGGCATGTCCAAGGTCAGGGGGCGTACGTATACGTCGTACATGCCGTACGACGATGTACGACAAGGCCTGAACCGTCGAACCGGTTGCCCCGGAATAGACGAAGCCCCTGGCGCAATAGCGCAAGGGGCTCTTGCACCAAGATGCTACCCGAGGAAGGACCGAGGTGTCGGCTGCCCAGCCCCCCGGTGACGGTGCGCACCAGCTGCTGGTGGTCATCGACCCGGTAGCCCGCCGGACCGACGGCGAGTCCGTCCGTATCGCGAAGGACGTGCTGAGCGCCGGTTCGCACGCCAAGATCTGCCTGCCCGACGGGCCCGACGAGTTCGCGCGAGCCTTGTCCCGCCGGGGCAGTCGGCGGCCGGTGGTGGTCGGCGACGACCGGGCGCTGCGGCGGGCGGTGGCCCTGCTGCACCGGGAGCGGGAGCCGGCCGAGAACGCGCTCTCGCTGGTCCCGGTCGGCGCCGCGGCCGCGTTGGAACTCGCCCATTCGCTCGGCGTGCCCCTGGGCGCGGTGGCGGCGGCGCGCACGGCGCTGGACGGTGCCGTGCGCAAACTCGACCTGCTGGTGGACGACAGCGACGGAGTCGTCCTCGGCACACTGCGCATCCCGGTTCTGAGCGCGCTGCCGGGCGCGGTGACCGCCCATTCGGGGGTCACGGCGGTCTGGGACACCTGCCGCTCCCTGGTCCGCACCCTGGTGCGCCCCGCCCCGCCACCATCGCCCGCCCCGCCGCACACGCATCGGCTGCGGGTCGAGGCGGACGGCGTCCTGCTGAACGATCTGGACCGCCCGGTCGAGTCGGTGACGGTGACTTCGCAGGGCGGCGACGGAGGCCTCGCGGAAGTGGTGATCCGCCCTCCGGAGTCCGAACCGGTCACGGCGGAGGCCAAGGCCGTCACGGTCTCGGGCGCGGACTTCCGCTACCGGGCGGACGTACAGGTCTGCGGCCCGGTCCGGACGAGGACGTGGACGGTACGGGCGGGGGCCTGGGGGCTGATGCTGCCGACGGCCGAGGGGTAGGATGGCCCCGGCACGGGCGGGCCGTCCCGGCCCCGTCAGGTACCCCGGCCCCGTCAGGTGCCCGCGCGCCGGCCCCGGTGCTCGTCGGCCGCCGGGAGTCCGAGTGTCTTGCGGTGCTCGCGCCAGCGGTCCATCATCCCGCCCAGCTCCTCCTGCACGAACTCGAAGAACGCCGCGGTCTCGGCCAGCCGGGCGCCTGCCGGAGTGTGCTCGCCCAGGGTGCGGGCGCCTTCCTTGAGGGTGCTCTCCCAACGGGTGAGCACCCGGTCGCGCTGGGTGAAGGTGGTGTACCAGACCTCGTCATGCAGGCGGTAGCGGTCCCGGCGCGAGCCCGGCTCGCGCTCGCGGCCGACCATGCTGACCTGCGTGAGGTAATTCACCGCACCGGACACGGCCGCCGGGCTGATCTGCAACGCCATGGCGAGCTCGGCGGAGGTCATCGAGCCGTCGTCGTCCGCCAGGAGCGCGGCGAAGACACGGGACGCCATGCGCTGCATCCCCGCCTCGGTCATGTCGGAAGCGAACCGCTCCACAAACCGCGACACGGCCTCCGCGTCGCGCTCATCGCCACCTCCGCGCTCGTCCCGCACGCGCGCTTCCTCTCCGGTTTCGCTGATCACGATCCGATCGTCTCCCCTGATTCCCCGGTCCCCGCCGCGCCCCCAACTTTATACGCTTCCTTAACTTCACAAATTTATGAAAGTAGCGTACCTTCAAAAAACATGACGAAGGCAATCACGGTGGCCGGACTGCACAAATCGTTCGGTCGGACGCACGCACTGGACGGTCTCGACCTCACGGTCGAGACCGGTGAGGTCCATGGCTTCCTCGGACCCAACGGATCCGGGAAGTCCACCACCATCCGGGTGCTCCTGGGTCTGCTGCGGGCCGACTCCGGCGCCGCCCAGTTGCTCGGCCGCGACCCGTGGAACGACGCGGTCGAGCTCCACCGGCGGGTGGCGTACGTCCCGGGTGACGTCACGCTGTGGCGCAACCTCTCCGGCGGCGAGGTGATCGATCTGTACGGGCGGCTGCGCGGCGGCCTCGACCGGAGCCGGCGCGCCGACCTCGTCGAACGGTTCGAGCTCGACCCGACGAAGAAGGGGCGTACGTACTCCAAGGGCAACCGGCAGAAGGTCGCCCTCATCGCCGCGTTCGCCTCCGATGTGGATCTGCTGATCCTGGACGAGCCGACGAGCGGGCTCGATCCGCTGATGGAGGAGGTGTTCCAGGACTGCGTCGCCGAGGAGCGTGCGCGCGGGCGGACGATCCTGCTGTCCAGCCACATCCTCAGCGAGGTCGAATCGCTCTGCGACCGGGTCAGCATCATCCGCCAGGGCCGGACAGTGGAGACCGGTTCGCTGGCGGAGATGCGCCATCTGACCCGTACGAGCATCAGCGCCGAGCTGGCCGGTGCCCCCAACGGGCTCGCGCATCTGCCCGGCGTCCATGACCTCGACATCCAGGGCCTGCGGGTCACCCTCCAGGTCGACACGGACAAGCTGGACGCCGTCCTCAAGTCGCTCTCCGCATCGGGGGTACGGACGCTGACCAGCACCCCGCCCACACTGGAGAAGCTTTTCCTGCGTCACTACGCGGCCGACGCGACGAACGCGACGGGTGCCACGGACAGCAGCGAGGGTGTGGGGGTGGCGACGCGATGACTGCCGTGACCATGACCGCACCGGCCCGTACGGGACGCCGGACCGGGACCGGGACCGGGCAGCACGCCGGCACCTGGACCCTGTTGAGACTTGCGCTGCGGCGCGACCGGATCATGATGCCGATCTGGGTGATCGTGCTCGGCGGTTCCTTCTTCTCCGTCGGGAAGTCCCTCGCCTCGCTGTACGACACCGCCGCGCAGCGCGCCGAACTCGCTGCGTCGATGAATGCCAACAGCTCGCTCCGGGCGCTGTACGGACCGGTATTCAGCGACTCCGTCGGCGGGCTCGTCAGCTGGCGGATGGTCGGCTTCGGCGGAGCCATGGCGGCGGTGATGAGCCTGATCGTCGTCATCCGGCACACCCGTGAGGAAGAGGAGACCGGCCGTCAGGAGATGCTCTCCGCCGCCATGGTGGGGCGTCGCGCCCCGCTGACCGCCGCACTCCTCGCCGCATTGATCGCCAACGCCGGGCTGGCGCTGATGATCGTGGCCGGTATGGCCGGGTCCGGTGCGGGCGGCACCGGAGCGGTGGCGCTCGCCCTGGCGGTCGCCGGGGTCGGTGTGCTGTTCGCCTGCACCGCCGCGATCGCCGCGCAGTTCACCGAGAGCGCACGGCTCGCGAAGGGGCTCACGGCGGCAATCCTCGGTGCCGCGTTCGTACTGAAGGCGGCGGGCGACTCGGCGACGGACGACGGCTCGTCCGTGCTGACCTGGCTCTCCCCCCTCGGCTGGGCGGAGAACGTGCGCGCGTACGCGGACGAGCGCTGGTGGGTGCTGCTCGTCATCGCGGCGGCCGTCGTGGTTCAGGCCGCTCTCGCGTACACCCTGGCGGGGCGGCGCGATGTCGGCATGAGCTTCCTGGCGACCCGGCCCGGGCCCGCGCAGGGGCGGATCTCCACGGCGTTCGGTCTTGCGCTGCGGCTCCAGCGCGGTTCGCTGATCGGGTGGACGCTGTCCTTCGCCGTGGTCGGTGTCGTCTTCGGCGGGCTGACCAACGGGGCGGCGGATCTCGTCGGCGACAACGCGAAGACGCAGGAGATCTTCGAACGGATGGGCGGTCAGGCCGGTCTGACCAATGCGTTCCTCGCAGCGATGGTGTCCATGCTCGGGATGGTCGCGGCGCTGTACATCGTCGCGTCGGTGCTGCGACTGCACGGCGAGGAGACCGCCGGGCGCGCCGAACCGGTGCTGGCGGGTGCGGTGAGCCGGACCGGGTGGGCAGCCGGCCATCTGGCCATCGCGTTCGGCGGCGCGGCTCTGATCATGGCGGTCGGCGGCCTCGGCCTGGCAGCCGGTTACGGACATGAACTCCCAGCCGTGCTGGGTGCGTCGCTGGTGCAACTGCCGGCGATCTGGCTGCTGGGCGGGGTGACGGTCTTGCTGTACGGGGCGCTCCCGAAAGCGGCGGTGGCGTCCTGGGGCATGGCCGGGATCTGCCTGGCGCTGGGATGGATCGGGCCCGCCATCGATCTGCCGCAGTCGGTGATGAACATGTCACCGTTCACGCATCTGCCGAAGCTGCCGGGGGGCACGGGGATGGAATGGGGGCCGGTGCTGGCACTCACCGCGGCCGCGGTGGTGCTGGTGGGGGCCGGGGTGGCGGCGCTGCGGCGGCGCGACGTCCTGACGTGACGGTGACGGTGACGGTGACGTGAGGGGGACAGTGACGTGAGGGTGACGATGACGTGAGGGTGGGGCGGCCCCGGGGTGCAACCTTCGTGTGGTGCACCCGCGTCACCCAAGTTATGGAGAACCGACGCGAAGCCATCCGCGGGGTCGCCGGATGCATACTCGCCGCCGCCGGCGGGGCCGCAGGGATGCTCGCCTGGGCCCCCTACGGCCGACGTGGAATCTTCGGCGGCTTCGAGGGTGAGTCGGAGTGGAACGTGCTCTGGCTGGGGCTGCCGGTCATGACTCTCGGCGGCACCGCGGCCGGGATCGCCCTCTTCGCCCTTGTACAGGGAAAGTGGCGGCGGGCGCTCGGGCCGGCGGCGCTCCTCGCGGTCCTTGCCGGCTTCGGAGCGGCGTTCGACGTGCTGGAAGGACCGCCGTTGAGCTGCGGGCCGGGGTGCTGAGCCCGAATCCCGGCCACCCCCCGCTCACCCCGTCACAGCTCCACGCGCAGTTCCTTCAGGCCCCTGATCACATAGCCCGGGTTCCACTCCGGCTCGGCCGCCAACCGCAGGTTCGGGGCACGGCGCAGCAACTCTCCGAAGGAGGCAGCCAGTTCGACCCGGGCCAGCGGGGCGCCCAGACAGAAGTGGATGCCCGCGCCGAAGGTGATGTGGGGGTTCTCCCGGCGGGCCAGGTCCAGGGTGTCCGGGGCCTGGAAGCGGGCCGGGTCGCGATTGGCGGAGCCGAAGAGCAGGGCCACCTCGGAGCCCCGCGGAATGACCGTGCCGTCGATCTCGATGTCGTCGAGGACCCAGCGCTCGAACATCTGCAGCGGAGTGTCGTACCGCATCAGCTCCTCGACCGCCGTCGGCAGCAGCCCGTGGTCGGCGCGCAGGGCGGCCAGCTGCTCGGGGTGGCGCAGCAGCGTCCACCAGCCGTTCACCGTGGTGTTGACGGTCGCCTCGTGGCCCGCGTTGAGCAGCAGCACACAGGTGGAAATCATCTCCTGCTCGCTCAGCCTCTCCCCCTCGTCATGAGCGGCGATGAGCGCGGAGATCAGATCCGTACCGGGATTCTTGCGCCGCTCCTCGATCAGCTCGCGCAGATACGCGGAGAAGTCGAGCGAGGCGCGGACGGCGGCACGGGCGGTGTCGTCGGACGGGTTCAGTTCGAACATTCCGCAGATCGCCGCCGACCAAGGCCGCAGCGGGGCGCGGTCGGACTCCGGGATGCCGAGCATCTCGGCGATGACGGCCACGGGCAGCGGTTCGGCGACGGCTGTGAGCAGATCGCCGCCGCCCGCCTCGACGAACGAGTCGACCAGTCCGGCGGCCAGCCGCCGCACAGTCGGGACGAGCTGCTCGACCGTACGCGGAGTGAACGCCTTGGAGACCAGGCGCCGGATCCGGGTGTGGTCCGGCGCCTCCAGGTCGAGGAGCCCCTGCCCGTTGAGGGTGTGAAAGGGCTCGTGCTCGGCGGGCGGCGGCGTACGGCCGAACTCCTCATGGGTGAAGCGGTGCAGATATGTCCGGCCCAGGCGGCGGTCGCGCAGCAGCGCGGACACATCGGCGTAGTGCGGGACGAGCCACTGATCGGTGGGTTCGAAGTAATGCACCCGGCCGGCGGCACGCAGTGCGGCGTAGGCCGGGTACGGATCGGCGACGAACGCCGGGGACCAGGGGTCGAAGGGTTCGGAGCAGTCGGAGAGTTCGGAGGGTTCCAGGGAGGCATCGGCCGCGGAACGGGGAGACGGGTGCATATACCGGACGCTAACCGGACCCGACGGCCACCGGCCACCCACCCCGGGCCCCGGCCCGGACCTCACCGGCCACCCACCCCGAACCCCCAGGTTCCCCTGGGTCCCCGGGCTCCTCAGGAAGGTGTGACCAGCCGGGCCTCGTACGCGAAGACGGCCGCCTGGGTGCGGTCGCGCAGCCCCAGCTTCACCAGAATGCGGCTCACATGCGTCTTGATGGTGGACTCGGCAACCACCAGACGCGAGGCGATCTCGGCGTTGGACCGGCCCTGCGCGATGAGGACGAGCACCTCCGTCTCGCGCTCCGTGAGATCGCCGATCCGGGCGAGGGCGGGCGGTCGCGGGGGCTCCGCGAGCTTCGAGAACTCGTTGATCAGCCGCTTGGTGACGGTCGGGGCGAGCAGCGCCTCACCGGAGGCCACCACCCTTACGCCGTCGGCAAGTTGGCGGGCCGATGCGTCCTTGAGGAGGAAGCCGGACGCCCCGGCGCGCAGCGCCTGGTACACGTACTCGTCCAGGTCGAAGGTGGTCAGCACCAGCACCTTGGCGTCCGCGTCGGCGGCGACGATCTCGCGGGTGGCCTCGATGCCGTTGAGCTCCGGCATCCGGATGTCCATCAGCACCACGTCGGGGCGCAATGCCGCGACCTGCGCGATGGCCTGCCGGCCGTCGACGGCCTCGCCGACGACCTCGATCCCCGGCATGGCGTTGAGCAGCACCGAGAAGCCCTCGCGGACCATCATCTGGTCGTCGACGATCAGCACCCGGATGGCCGGGGTGACGGGAGTGGTCATGCCTGTTCCACCTGCTCCAGCTTTGCCGCATGCGCCTTGTAGGTCTCGTGCGACTCGTCCGTCTCGTCCGTCTCGCGGGTGAGTTGGACGGGGATGAACGCGGCTATCTCGTAACCGCCCTCCTCCGTCGCCTCGGCCGTCATGTCGCCGTTCAGCATCGCGACCCGCTCCCGCATCCCCGTGATCCCGTGGCCGGCCCCCGGCGAAGGCTTCACCGAACCGGTCGGCGGCCCGTTGACGACACGCAGACCGAGTCCGCCCAGCACATAGCCGATCTCGACCTTGGCGGTGGCGCCCGGTGCGTGCCGCAGCGTGTTGCTGAGGGCCTCCTGAATGATCCGGTACGCCGACAGCTCGACGCCCTGCGGCAGTTCACGTACCGCGCCGGTGACCGCCTTCTCCGTTTCCAGGCCCGCCTCACGCACATTGGCCAGGAGCCCGTCGAGCTGGGCGAGGGTGGGCTGCGGGGCGTCCGGCGCCTGGTAGTCCTCAGCCCGTACGACGCCGAGGACCCGGCGCAGTTCGGTGAGGGCGGCGACCGCGTTCTCCCGGATCGTGACGAAGGCCTGCTCCAGCTCGGGCGGCGGATTCTCCACCCGGTACGGGGCGGCCTCGGCCTGGATCGCGACGACCGACATGTGGTGGGCGACGACGTCGTGCAACTCCCGGGCGATGGTGGTGCGCTCCTCCAGCAGCGTGCGCCGGTCGCGCTCGGCGGCGGTCACGGTGCGCTGCACGGTCACCTCGCGCTCCGCGTCGCGACGGATCTGCACCACGGCCACCACCAGCAGCGCCAACGCGGAGACCATGGCAAAGGTGGGGGTGGTCGAGGTGGGGTGCCAGCCGCCGAAGTGCTCCAGCGCGGTGCCGAACACCAAAGTGCAGCCCCACATCGAGGCGGCGACACGGGGCCGGGTCCGGGCCGCGACCACGACCAGCACCGTCAGATGCGAGAGGAAGGTGCTCGGCGCCCATGGCCAGTAACCATCGCTGGCAACCGCCGCGAACGGGGTGAGCGCCATCGAAATCCAGAAGGCGCCGACCGGCCTGACCAGCGTCATCAGTACGGAGAGCGCAGGGAGCAGCACGATCAGGATGAAGTCGACCGCGAAACGCAGAGCGAAGGAGTCCGCCGAGACAAGGCCCATGAAGGCCGTGAGCAGTGCGGCTGCCCCGACCAGCGCGTGGGGTGTCCAGGCGACCCGCGCACGCATCCGCTCCGGCAACTGCCGGATCAGCCGCCCGTCGTTCCGCATCCGCTCCAGCGGACGATAGCCGAAGGCATTGCGGAAAAGGTCCTGCCGCAGGCCGTCCAACGCCCCTGCGGCCATTCGGAACTCGGGGCTTCTGCTCTGGGTCTCGGTCACGTTTCCAAAGTAGGAGCCGAACCGGCCCGGGTCGTCAGCAGTGATATGGATCCTGCGCCGTCCGTCGCAAGTACTACGGGGCCCGCACCACCGTCGGACCCCCGTTCACCAGGCGAGCTGGGCGAGCTCCTCCGCCACCACCGCGCACGCGTCCGCCGCCGGGTCGATCAGCGGGTAGTGGCCGACGTCGGGCAGCAGGGTCAGGCCCACCGTCTCGCCCGCCTTCGCCGCCGCGTCGACGAATGCCTCCGAGACGGCCTGCGGCACATCGAGGTCGGTGGTGCCCTGCACCACGGTGGTCGCGATGCCGGTGGGCAGCAGCACGGCCGGGTCGGCATGCGGGGCCCGCGCCTCGAAGTCCTCCTCGCGGCCGAGGAATTGGCCGACCGCCCCCGAGCACACGTTCAGCTCGACGGCCGTGGTGAAGTCGGCGATCGGCGCGAGGGCGACGACGCCCCGCAGCGGCGGCGGTGCGGGCAGCCGCCACGGCGAGCCTTCGGGCAGTACGTGCCGGGCGGCGGCCCACAGGGCGAGCTGCCCGCCTGCGGAGTGCCCGGTGACGACGATCCGCCGGGCGTCGGCCTCCGGAAGTTCCCGGGCCAGCAGGGCGGGCAGCGCGTCCATCGCCGCGGCCACATCGTCGAAGGTCTCCGGCCAACGGCCCGCGACCGGACCGGAACCCCGCTGCTGCGGGATCTCGCTGCCTCGCCGGTACTCGACATTGGCGACGGCGAAACCGCGCCGGGCCAGGAAGTCCGCGAACGGCGACATATGCTGCCGGTCGTACGGCGCCCGCCACGCCCCGCCGTGCACGACGACCACGACCGGCGCACCGGTCCGCCCGTCGCGCGGGGCGTAGAAGTCGATCAGCTGGTCGGGGTGGTGGCCGTAGGCAGCAGATGCGTCGGGGGCGACCGGTGGGTGCGAGAGGGCCGACTCGGTCTCGGCTGCGTCACGATCACGCGCGGCAGAATCCGACATGCTGCTCCAACCGTCCTGTATCCAAGCCCAACTGGCCTGACCTGCGGGGACGGTACCAGTATGGAAGGTTCCCGTCCCCGCCGGCAGATCACAACAGGAGCGCGCCCCTAGCCCGCCACCACCTCGCCCAGTACCCGCGCCGCCCGCTCCACGTCCGCGAACCCTACGTACAGCGGCGTGAAACCGAATCGCAGCACGTCCGGCCGACGCAGATCCCCGACGACGCCCCGCGCGATGAGCGCGCTCATCACCGGCTCCGCGTCCTCGCACCGCAGCGCGACCTGACTGCCGCGCTCCGCGTGCGCGGCCGGGGTGATGGAGGTGACCCGACCGTCGGGCACATACGCGGCGACGCACTCCAGGAAGAAGTCCGTCAGCGCCAGGGACTTGGCCCGTACCGCCTCGACCGACACACCGTTCCACACGTCCAGCGACGCTTCGAGCGCCAGCATGGAGAGGATGTCGGGGGTGCCGACCCGGCCCCGCACGGCACCGTCGGCCGGGGCGTATTCGGGTGTCATGCCGAACGGGTCGGCGTGCGACGTCCACCCCGGCAGGGGTGAGTCGAAGGCCGCCTGGTGGCGCGCGGCGACGTACAGGTAGGCGGGCGAACCGGGGCCGCCGTTCAGGTACTTGTACGTGCAACCGACCGCGAGGTCCACGCCGTGCGCGTCGAGCCCGACGGGCAGGGCGCCCGCGCTGTGGCACAGGTCCCAGACGGCGATGGCGCCCGCCTCGTGCACGGCGGCGGTGAGTCCGGGCAGGTCGTGGAGCCTGCCGGTGCGGTAGTCGACGTGGTTGAGCAGAACGGCCGCGGTACGGGGACCGAGGGCGTCCGGCACCTCGGCCGGGGCGACCGGGACCAGGCAGTGGCCGGTCATCCGGGCCGCGGATGCGGCGATGTACCCGTCCGTGGGAAAGGTCGTCGCGTCGACGAGGATCTCGTCGCGTCCCTCCGGCGCCAGCCGGCTCGCGGCGACAACGGCCTTGAAGACGTTCACGCTGGTCGAGTCGCCGACGACGATCTGCCCGGCGGCGGCGCCGACGAGCGGGGCGATCCGGTCGCCGATCCGCTCGGGCGCGGTCCACCAGCCGCTCTCGCCCCAGGACCGGATACGCAGCTCGCCCCACTCACAGGTGAGGACCTCCTGCACCCGGGCGGGTACGTGGGCGGGCAGCGCACCGAGCGAGTTGCCGTCGAGGTAGACGGTGTCGTCGAGGGTGAACAGCTTGCGCAGGTCGGCGAGTCGGTCGGCGGCGTCGAGTTCCGCGGCACGCGCGGCGAAGGTCTCAGACATGGCTGCGCGCCGTCCACAGCTCGGGGAAGACGTTCTTCGTGGCCCGCCTCTCCAGCCACGCGACCCCGGCGGAACCGCCGGTCCCGGTCTTCGAGCCCATCGCGCGCCGGGTGGCGACGAGATGGTCGTTGCGCCATCGCCACACCAGTTCGCCGACATCGGTCAGCGCCTCGCCGAGCCGGACCAGCTCGTCGTGCTGGTCGGGGTCGGCGTAGATCTCCGCCCAGACGGCCTCGACCTCGGGGGACGGTTCGTACTTCTGCGTCAGGTCCCGGCCGAGCACGGCCTGCGGTACGGCGTGCCCGCGCCGGGCGAGCAGGGCGAGCGTCTCGTCGTACAGACTCGGTTCGCCGAGCGCCTTCTCCAGCTCGGCGTAGACGCGGGGCGCGCCCCGGTGCGGCACGAGCATCGACGCGGACTTGTCGCCGAGCAGGAACTCCATCCGCCGGTACATCGCCGACTGGAAACCGGATCCCTCACCGAGGGTGGCGCGGTAGGAGTTGAACTGGGCGGGGGTGAGCTGGGCGAGTGGCGTCCAGGAGGCGTTGAGCGCCTCCAGTTCCCGCACCGACCGCTTGAGCGCGTCGCGTGCGACGGACAGCCGGTCCTCGCGCAGGGCGTGCGCGGCGGTTTCCCACTCGTGGACGATGACGGTGAACCACAGTTCCATGACCTGGGTGGTGACCAGGAAGACCATTTCGCCCGGGTCGTCGGAGCGAAGGTGCTGGAGGTGGGTCAAAACATCCGCCTGGACATAGTCCTCGTACGGAGTCGTTCCCGCGAAGTCCAGGTGCGGGGTCTGCGCACCGGTGGCTTCGGGGTCGGGGTGGATCGTCGACATTGCTGTCTCCTCGACACAAGCTTCCGGGTAGCGGTCCGCCCCTTCCGTGAGGTGGTGGAGCTCCGGTCCCCTGTCGGCATCCTAAACGGAGCCCGCAGGAGCGCGCAGACCCCGCAGATATTGGTACGTCTGCGGGGTCCGGAACATCACAAGGTGTACGTGTACGTCCGGCCGAGGGGCTCGGTGCGGCTGCCCGAGGGTCTCGGCGGCGGTCTGCGAGGGCCTGGTGGCATCCGGCCGGGGTCCCGACGTGGCTGCCCGAGGGTCCCGAAGTGGCTAACCGAGGGTCTCGGCGTGCTAACCGAGGGTCTCGGCGGCGGTCGGCGAGGAGTCGCGGAGGAACGTCGAGCAGCGCTCGTACTCCTCCTGCTCGCCGATCGCCTGGGCAGCCCGCGCCAGGGCATGCAGGGCGCGCAGGAAGCCGCGGTTCGGCTCATGCTCGAACGGTACGGGGCCGTGACCCTTCCAGCCGGCCCGGCGCAGCGCGTCGAGACCCCGGTGGTAGCCGGTGCGCGCATAGGCGTACGACTCGATGACGCGGCCGCCCTCGAACGCCTCGTCGGCGAGCTGTGCCCAGGCCAGGGAGGAGGTCGGGTACTTCGCGGCGACGTCGGCGGGGGGCGTGCCGTTCGCCAGCAGCTCGCGCGGCTCCGGGTCGTCGGGCAGGTGGGTCGGGGGAGGTCCCCCGAGCAGGTTCTCGTGGATCGACATGGGTTCAGTGTGCCTGGCACATGCGCGCCGGGGGTACCCGGGCGCCCCGCGGAAAGTCCATTCACGCCGGGGCACTCAGGTGCCCTGCGGGCGTCGGTTCACACCGGGTGCTCAGGTGCCCCGCGCGGGTCGGTCCGCGCCCACCCCTCAGGCACCCCGTAGGCATCGGTTCACACCCAGCACTCAGACACCCCGCGCGGGTCGGCCCGCGCCCGCGTTCCCCGCCTCCTCGTGCGCGGGTTCCAGCGGTGGCGCGACGACGCCGCAGTGCACCGTGCACTCGGGGCGCGCCTTCTCCTTCTCTCCCGCCGGGACAAGGGGCTTCCGTACGGTCGTCCAGGCGATCACCGCGCCCAGCACGAGCAGCCCGGCACACATCGGCATGGCCCGCCGGAACGTCGCGGCGAACTCGTCGGCGTTCCGGTAGGCCTCCGGGCCCATACCGGCGAGCAGCGGCAGCGCGGCCACCGCGATCAGCCCGGCGGCGCGGGCGGCCGCGTTGTTGATACCGCTGGCCAGGCCGGCCCGTGCGGTGTCCACGGAGGCCAGAACGGTCGCGGTGAGCGGTGCCACCAGGGTGACGAGTCCGACGCCGAGCACACCGACCGCGGGAAGCACATCGGTGAGATAGGCGGAGACGGTGTTCGACTCCGGCTTGACCCGCAGCATCAGCAGCATTCCGGCGGCGGCGACCAGTGGGCCGACGGTCAGCGGGATGCGGGGGCCGATGCGCTGCCCCAGTTCGCCGGAGGCGGCGGAGAAGAGCAGCATCAGCACGGTCGTGGGCAGCAGGGCCGTGCCGGCGCCGAGGGCCGAGTACCCGGCCACGACCTGGAGCTGGATCGCAGAGAGGAAGAAGTAACCGCCGAGCGCCGCGTACACACAGAGGGTGATGATGTTGACGGCGGTGAACTGCCGGGACGCGAACACCGACGGCGGCAGCATCGGGTCCGGCCGCCGCCGCTCCACCCGCACGAACACCGCCCCGAGGACGATCCCGCCGACGGCCGCCCCGATCACCACCGCGGACGCCCCTTGTCCCGGCGCCTCGATCAGCGCGTAGGTCACCAGGGCGAGGGCGAGCGCACCGAGCACGGCGCCCAGCACGTCGAAGCGCCCGTGCGCGTGCGGGTCACGCGATTCCGGTACGTGGCGCAGCGCCACCGGCACGCAGACCGCGGCGAGCGGCACATTGAGCAGGAACACCCACCGCCAGCCGGGCCCGTCGACGAGCCACCCGCCGACGAACGGCCCGATGGCGGCCCCGACGCCGCCCAGCCCCGACCACAGCCCGACCGCGCGGGCCCGGTCGTCCGCATGGAAGCTTGCCTGGATCAGTGCCAGCGAACCGGGCGTGAGGAGCGCCCCGCCGATGCCCTGAAGGGCGCGGGCGGCGATCAGGACGGCGGCGTTCGGCGCGATGCCGCACATCACGGACGCGGTGGCGAACCAGACGACTCCGATGACGAAGACCCGCCGCCGCCCGTACCGGTCGCCGAGGGCGCCCCCGAGGAGGATAAGCCCGGCCAGGGTCAGCATGTAGGCGTTGACGGTCCACTGGAGGGCGGCCAGGTCCGTGCCGAGGTCCTTGCCGATGCGGGGCAGGGCGACGTTGATGACGGTGGAGTCGAGCATGGCCATGCTGGAGCCGAGGACGGTGGTGAGGATGACCCAGCGTCCGTGCGGGGAGGCGACGCGGATGGCTCCCGTCTCTGCGTCAGGCATACGAGCAGCATCGCCGCTCCCCGCCGGGAGGGCCATCGGGGCGGGGATGCCCCGCATGGACGGCGGGGATGCCCCGCAAAGAGCTGTCAGCCGGTTGGGGCGACGGACGGGCGGCTGTGCCCCGCGCTGTTCCGGTCCACCTGGAATCCGGCCTCACGTAACGCCTGGGCGACGAGTTCGCCGACCTGTTCCATCTTCCGGGTGCTGCCGTCCGGGGCACCCCACCACACCGCTCCCGCCACGATCGGAACCGGCCCTACGACACCGCTTGCGCAACCGCCCGTATGCCCCGGAGCCCGGCACCCCGAGGAGTACCGGGCCCACGGCCACACTTCGTAACGGCTGCTACTTCAGCGTGGTGCCGGTGGAACGCAGGTTGGCGCAGGCCTCCGTGACGCGCTTGGCCATGCCCGCCTCGGCGGACTTGCCCCAGCTGCGCGGGTCGTAGACCTTCTTGCTGCCGACCTCGCCGTCGACCTTCAGCACACCGTCGTAGTTGCGGAACACGTGGTCCACGATCGGACGGGTGAAGGCGTACTGGGTGTCGGTGTCGAGGTTCATCTTCACGACGCCGTTCTCCAGCGCGGTGGCGATCTCCTGCTCGGTGGAGCCGGAGCCGCCGTGGAAGACGAAGTCGAAGGGGGACGACTTGCCGTACTTGGCGGCCACGCCCTCCTGGAGGTCCTTCAGCAGCTCGGGACGGAGCACGACGTTGCCCGGCTTGTAGACGCCGTGGACGTTGCCGAAGGAGGCGGCCAGCAGGTAGCGGCCCTTCTCGCCCAGACCGAGCGCCTCGGCGGTACGCAGCGCGTCGTCGACGGTCGTGTACAGCTCGTCGTTGATCTCGTGGGTGACGCCGTCCTCCTCGCCACCGGTCGGGGTGATCTCGACCTCAAGAATGATCTTGGCGGCGGCGGCCTTGGCGAGCAGCTCCTGGCCGATGGCCAGGTTGTCGGCCAGGGTCTCGGCCGAACCGTCCCACATGTGGGACTGGAACAGCGGGTTCTGGCCCTGGGCGACGCGCTCGGCGGAGATGTCGAGCAGCGGACGCACGTAACCGTCCAGCTTGTCCTTGGGGCAGTGGTCGGTGTGCAGCGCGACCGTGATGTCGTACTTGGCGGCGACGATGTGTGCGAACTCGGCGAGGGCGACGGCGCCCGTGACCATGTCCTTGTTGTACTGGCCGCCCAGGAACTCCGCCCCACCGGTGGAGATCTGAACGATGCCGTCGCTCTCCGCCTCCGCGAAGCCGCGCAGTGCAGCGTGCAGGGTCTGGGTCGACGTCACATTGATGGCCGGGTAGGCGAACTTGCCTGCCTTCGCCCGGTCGAGCATCTCGGCGTAGACCTCGGGGGTTGCGATGGGCATCTGTCCGCTCCTTGGGATGTGCGGGTGTGCGTTGCTGGTTCCCTGACCTGGGGGCGACGTCATCGTCGCCCCCATCCTCCCAGACTCTCGCTTCGACTCCACCCGGCCTGCTTCCCCGATGCTCCGGCGGACGGTTCGCGGGCATACGTCAAGGGCGGGCTGTTTCACGTGAAACAGCCCGCCCTTAATGAAAGCCGCAGGTCAACCGCTACGTCAGGCCAGATCGAGGTCGGCCACCGAGTAGACGTGGACATACGGGAGGCCGGCCTCGGCGATGGCCGGAGCCGCGCCCCGCTCCACGATCACGGCAACGGCGACGACCTCGCCACCGGCCTCGCGCACCGCCTCGACGGCGGTCAGCGGCGAACCGCCGGTCGTCGAGGTGTCCTCGACCACCAGACAGCGGCGGCCCTTCACATCCGTGCCCTCGATGCGGCGCTGCATCCCGTGCGCTTTCTGCGCCTTGCGAACGACGAACGCGTCCAGCTCCTGCCCACGCGCGGCGGAGGCGTGCAGCATCGAGGTGGCGACCGGGTCGGCGCCCAGCGTCAGCCCGCCCACGCAGTCGTAGTCCAGCTCGGCGGTGGCGTCGAGCATGACCTGACCGACCATCGGAGCGGCCTTGCCGTCCAGCGTGATGCGGCGCAGGTCGATGTACCAGTCGGCCTCAAGACCCGAGGAGAGGGTCACCTTGCCGTGTACCACGGCCTTGTCCTTGATCTGCTGGAGCAGCTCAGCACGTACGTCAGTCATGGCTACGAGCTTAAGGCGCGCGTGTCGGGGCCTGCGCCCGCACCGGTTCCGGCGCCTGGGCCGGGGACCCGCGCCGAGGCCCGCGCCGGTTCCGGAGCCCGCACCGGTGCCAGGGCCAGAGTCTGCGCCGGTGCCGAGGCCCGCTCCGGTGCCAAGCCCCGCGCCGGTTCCGGAGCCCGCACCCGCGCCGGGGCCGCGCCGAGCCCGGTTCGGTCCCCGCGCAGCCGGAAGGTCAGAGCCTGCGCCAGTTCCAGGTCGTCGCGATCTCCAGCGGCTCGATCGGGGTGACGTACCGGGGCGCGGTGTTCAGCCCGTTCGGCGGACCGGACTGCGGCTCCACGCAGATCGCCTCGGCCTGCTCGTCGTAGATCACGACCCACTCGGCCCGGCTCTTCACGGTCAGCTCCAGCTGCTCCGGCCAGGTGAGCGTCACATCGACCCCGTCCGGCATCCCGAAGCAGTCGTCCCACGGGCCCGGCAGGGGCGGGATGCGGCGGCCGGTCGGCAGGTGGTTCTCGCCCCGCTCCTCCTGCCAGGCCGCGTCGAAGGCGATCTCCACGTTCTTGCCGCCGCCGAGGTCCCGCAGGAACCAGGGGTGCCAGCCCGCCTGCGCCGGGAACGAATCCCCGTACGTCTCGATGCCGAACGCGAGCGTGAGCGAATCCCCGGACAGCTCGAAGGTCTGGGTCACCCGGCCCGGATACGGCCAGGGGTCGGCCAGGTCGTAGTAGAACGAGGCGTCCTGCTCGCCCACCCGGGCGGTGCGCCAGGCGGTATCCCTTCCGGTGCCGTGGATGGCGTGCGGCGGGGAGTTCAGCGGCAACCGGTGCGGGACGTCGCCGTTATGGAAGAGCCCGTTCTCGGTGCGCCCGCACCACGGCACCATCGGGAAGCAGCCATACTGCTCCCCCTGCCGCAGCACCTCGGTGCCACCGATCCGCAGACTGCTGATGCGACAGCCGTTGGCGGGGCTCACGGTCAACTCTGCGTCGCCGACGGACAGCCGGACGTCCTTCTCGCTGCTACTCACCCGACCGACATTACTTGCGGAGCTACCTCCGCCGCCTCAGCGCCCGGCTCACCACGACGGCGGACGCGAGCGCGAGCGCGGCGGCGGGGGCGACCCAGCGGAGTGTGGCGCCCGCAGTGGTCGAATCGGCTGACGGTACGGGGGCGTACCTGCCGCGCGGCGGCGCGTGGTCGACCTCCTCGGCACTGCGGCCGATCATGGTGCGCCTGGCGTGCGCGGCCTCGGCCGGGGGACCGTCGGGGACGGTGAACTCCACCTCCGCCGCGGGGTCGAGCGACGGCGGGGGCGCGGGGGCGTCGAAGACGGAGCCCGTGCCCGGGGGCTTCTCGGCAGTGGGTGCCTCGTCCTCGGCGGCGTCATGCGTGGGCGGGGCGCCGTCGTCGGTGTCATCTGCATCGGCGCCGTCGTCGGCGCGGGCGTGGGCGTCATCGTCCGAAACAGCGCTCTCGGCGCCGGCCGCGCCGGTCGCGTCGGCCTCCTCGGCCGCCTCCTCGATGGCCTGCTCCACGGCTTCCCCGACGGCCTGCTCGGCCTCGCCGAGGGCCCGGTCCTCCGTACTGCCGCCCGCCAGCGTCTCCGTCACCAGTTGCTGCGCAAAACGGTCCAGCAGGCGATGGGCCGCCGCGAGCGCCGCCGTCGGGTCCAGCTCCAGGAGGCGGCCGTCGCCGCTCGCCGTACCCGCGAACACGATCGCCGTGCCGCCGTCCTTCTCCGTCAGGCTGATCGTCAGAGTCAGCTTCGCCGAGCCGCTCCCCCGGGCCTCGACACCCTCGCCCGCCACCAGGATCGCGTCCCCGTGCGGACCGTCCTGCGGCGAACCGGTGAGCCGCAGCGCACCGCGGTACGTGATCGTGTGGCCGTCGACCCGGACCTTGAGCCGGCCGGACAACGGGTCCGCGGACGCATCGGCGTCCTGCTGGAGCCCCGGTACGCAGCGCGCGACACGGACGGGATCACCCAGCGTCCGCCGAAGGGACGGGGCCGGAACCGGAACGAACACCTCATGCTCCATGGAAACCGAGCCTACTCAGCCCCGGCCGTCACGTCAGCGGTTCCGCGTCGCAAAGCCGCCGGGCGTACGGCGTCCGGCTCACCGGTTCTCCCAGTACCGCGGGTGCACCAGCGTCGAAGGCAGCAGCCCGCGCAGCCGTCCGCTCTCCGCCTCCCGCCCCGCGCGCACGAGCGAGGACTGCGTCAGCGACCGCAGCTTCGGCGCCCCCGGGGTGAGGCGGAGCGTCTGCGTCCCGATCGGTCCGGCGAGGACGAAGCCCCAGCCGTGCTCGGCCTGCGCCCGGTGCGTGGCCCGGTCGGGGCCGGCCGCGAAGTCGGAGGGCCGACCGCTGATCCGGTACGGGCGGGTGTGCAGGCCCGCCGCTCTCATCGACGCCTCCACCGTCCAGTACGTACGCGGCCGGGTCACCGGCGGGCCCCCGTGCACCACCACCCGGCCGCCCGGAGCGAGGGCCTCGGCGACCAGGCCGTAGAACTCCGCCGAGTAGAGCTTCGTACTGGCCGAGATCCCGGGGTCGGGCAGATCGGAGATCACCACGTCGTAGCTGCCGTGCGCCGCCCGCAGCCAGCTGAAGGCGTCCGCGTTGACGCCCGTCAGCCGCGGATCGCGGTACGCGTGGGCGTTCAGTGCCGAAAGCGCACGGTCGGTACGGGCCAACCGGGTGACGCCGGGGTCGAGCTCGACGAGGGTGACGCTGCCTACGTCCGGGTAGCGCAGCACCTCCCGGGCGGCGAGACCGTCGCCGCCGCCCAGAATCAGGACGCGGGCGCGCGGCCCGTTCATCGCCGGGTGCACCAGCGCCTCGTGGTAGCGGTACTCGTCGCGCGCGCTGACCCGCAACCGCCCGTCCAGATAAAGGTCCAGGGAACTGCGGCCCGCCCCCGTCAGCACGACCTCCTGCACCCCGGTCTGCACCGCGACCCGCACCCCGTCCCCGTACACCGCACGCCGCGCCGCCCGCTCGAAGTCGTCGACCAGCACGGTGGCGGTGGCCAGTACGGCGATCACGGCCACGTTGACGAGGACCAGCAGCCACCGCGAGCGCGGGGTGAGGTCCCGCCGGAACACCCACAGCACCAGCGCCCCGCCCGCCGCCGCGTTCACCGCACCGGTGAACAGCGCCCCGGTGAGCTGTCCGAGCATCGGCAGCAACAGAAAGGGGAACGCCAGCCCGCCGACCAGCGCGCCCACATAGTCGGCGGCGAACAGATCCGCGACGGTCCCGCCCGCGTCCTGCCGGTCGACGCGCTGGATCAGCGTCATCAGCAGCGGGATCTCCGCACCGATCAGGATGCCGATCGTGAGCGAGAACCCGACCAGGGCGTACCGCGACTCCCCGATCCAGGCGAACGACGCGTACAGCACGAGCGCCGAGGAGCCGCCGACGAGTGCGAGCGCCGCCTCGATCAGTCCGAAACCGACCGCGGCACGGCTGCGTAAACGTTTCGCGAGGAGCGAGCCGACGCCCATCGCGAACACCATCACGGAAAGCACGACGGATGCCTGGGTGACGGAATCACCGATCAAGTAGGAGGCGAGCGCCACCAGTTCGAGCTCGTACACAAGACCGCAGGCGGCACAGATGAAGACAGCGGACAGCACGAGATGCCGACCGGTCCTCGGTCGGACGGGAAGACCCGCCGCGCCCCCTCGCAGCGACACCTGCTGGTCGATCATGCTGCGAACGCTACGTCACGATGCCGTGGCTGCCTGTCACCCGCAAGGGTGCAAGTGGTGCGCTCACAACGGAGTTGGGCCGCGTCAGAGTGCCGCCGCCGGCATCCGCACTCCCACTCGGGTACGCGTCACCACCAACTGCCCCTCCTGCGGGTACGCATGCCAGGTGCGCCACCGCACCTGACCCTCGACCCGCTGGGCGAGCATGGCGGTGAAGGCGTGCGGGCTGCCGGGAAACGTCCCGGCGAGGCCGTGGGGATGGTCCGCCACGAGCGCGAGAAGCTCCTGCGCGCGCCCCGCGAACGAGCCCGCCGAGAGCGTCTCGACGCGCGCCGCGAATTCGTACTCCCATTCCCCGAGCCGCTCGGCGACACCGAGCGGCAGCGGTGTACTGCTGCCGGGGATGCACGCGACGGTTTCGGAACAGGTGCCCCGCTCCTCCTCGAGGAGCACCTGATGAGAGGCGCCGAGCAGGCGCATCTGCACTCGGGCACCCGCGAGATCGAGGTCGAGCACGGCCAGGGCGGGGAGCGGTTCGCGCCCCAGCGCCCAGGCCAGGTCGGCGGCACGGGTGTCGGAATAGGCCGTCTGGAGGGTCGTGAGCATGGGTCGGCTCCGCAAACAAGCGTGGACACATGGACAGGGGACGCCTCCGACGTGATGCACGTGGGAGGTGGGAAGCGCCCGATCAGGTCCAACTCGGGTCCGAGGGCTGAATGTTCTCTCAACCGAGGGAATCACGAAGTAAGCCGCGTCCACAGCGTTTTACCCAACTTGAAGCGGTTTCCATCCCCTCGGGGGCCTCGCGGTTCATCTGTTCACCGGCATCTCGCGTAAATCCCCAACAAAAAGGCTCCCGGCGGGAGTTCACCCACCGGGCACCTGTCGGACACCGGGCCGCACGGGCCCGGCACCGGGCATGTGGCCCTGCCCGGTCACGGATCAGCTGCCCCGTGTCAGCTGCCTCCGCCGCATCCGCCCCCGCCGCCACACGAGGAGCCGCCACCACACGAGGAGTGACCGCCACCACACGAATGCCCCCCGGAGTGACCGCTGCCGCTTCCGCAGGACGAGCCACCGCCGCCACCACTCGCCCACCAGCTGCCGCCCGCGGCGCTGCCACCGCTCGCACCCCGGCGCACGCCCCGCCCGCGCGCCTTCTTCCGGTTCCCGGCCCTCACCGAAAACGAGACGACCAGCCCGACCACGGCCACCGCGATCACCACTCCGACAAAAGTTCCCACCGACCTCACGTCCTTCCGTTCCCCCGAAGCGAGGTCCCCCCGCTTCCGTCCGCTGCCCGCGTGATTGGGGGATGCCCTGGGCCCCGTACGGCCAAAGCAGACTTGAGCAACTCCAGAGCTTCCGCGCAGGATGGCGGCCATGACACTGGGACGACCGCTGCTCAACCGCCGCCTCGCCGAGTTCGGCACGACAATCTTCGCGGAGATGTCGGCGCTTGCCGTACGGACCGGCTCCATCAACCTCGGCCAGGGCTTCCCCGACACCGACGGCCCCGAAGAGATCCGGGAAGCCGCGGTCCGGGCACTGCGCGCCGGTCACGGCAATCAGTACCCTCCGGGTCCCGGCGTCCCCGAACTGCGCACCGCGATCGCCGACCACCAGCAACGGCGCTACGGACTCACCCACGACCCCGACACCGAGATCCTGGTCACCGCGGGCGCCACCGAGGCCATCGCCGCGGCTCTGCTGGCGCTGCTGGAGCCCGGCGACGAGGTCATCGCCCTGGAGCCGTACTACGACTCGTACGCCGCCTGCATCGCCATGGCGGGCGGCAGCCGCGTCCCCGTCATGCTCCACCCCGACGCGACCACCGGCACCTACCGCCTCGACCTCGACGAACTGCGCGCCGCCGTCACCCCCCGCACCCGGCTGATCCTGCTCAACACCCCGCACAACCCCACCGGTACCGTCCTCACCCGCGAGGAACTCGGCGCGATCGCCGCACTCGCCTGCGAACGCGACCTCCTCGTCGTCACCGACGAGGTCTACGAGCACCTGGTCTTCGAGGGCGAACACCTCCCCCTCGCCGGCTTCCCCGGCATGCGCGAGCGCACCGTCTCCATCTCCTCCGCCGGCAAGACCTTCTCCTTCACCGGATGGAAGGTCGGCTGGGTCATGGCGGACGGCCCGCTCGTCTCCGCCGTCCGGACGGCCAAGCAGTACCTGACGTACGTCAGCGCGGGCCCGTTCCAGTACGCGATCGCCGAAGCGCTGCGCCTGCCGGACTCGTACTTCGACAGCTTCCGCGACGACCTCCGCCGCAAGCGCGACCTGCTCGGCGACGGCCTGCGCGCGGCCGGGTTCGAGGTCTACCAGCCCCAGGGCACGTACTTCATCACCACCGACATCACCCCCTTCGGCGAGAAGGACGCATACGCCTTCTGCCGCACCCTCCCCGAACGCTGCGGTGTCGTCGCCATCCCCAACTCCGTCTTCTACGACGACCCCGACGCCGGCCGCAGCCAGGTCCGCTTCACCTTCTGCAAGAGGGACGACGTCCTCCAGGAGGCAGCCAGTCGGCTGCGGCGCCTGGCGTCTTGAACCCGCGCCCCGGACAGGTCCGCTGTCTCACAGACCTGTCACAACTTACGTGCACACAGAACCGCTTCCGGATCGGACGCGTGATCACCAGTGACACATCTATGCCGCACCTCCTGAGGACATTCATGACGCGCAGATGGGCACTCATCACCACGATCACCGTATTGACCGTCGCGCTGGCCTTCGTCGTCGTCCAACTGGTGCGCGGCCAGGACTCCGGGAAGGAACAGGCCGGGGCGAAACCGGCTGCGTCGAGCCCGACCGACGACAAGAGGAACAGCAACAACCCCATCCCGGCCGGCTACCTCGGCACCTGGTCGGGCTCCATCGACAACCCCTCGGGCCACTCCACCCGGGAACTCGTGATCCAGCAGGGCACGGTCGGCCGGACCGTCCTCACCCTCACCGCGGACGGCCCGCTCGACAGCGGCGGCTCCTACCACTGCGTCTTCCAGGCGGACCTGACCGCGGAGCCGTCCCCGGGCGGACCCGTCGAGGTCGGCCCCTCCACGGTCGTCGTCGGCGAACCCATGTCGTCCTGCACCGCGGGCAAACCCACCACGCTCACCCTGCTCCCGGACGGCTCCCTGCGCCGCGAGAACACGGACAGCGGCGAGCAACTCACGTACACCAAGGCCGACTGATCAGCCCAGCAACGCGGACACCGGGCTCAGCAGCAACAGGGTGTGGACGAACCTGTCGGGCGCCCTCGGGCGCTCGCCCGGTCCTCCGGCCTGCCCGCCCGCAGTAGTAGCTGCCGGAACGTCACAACTCCCCATGTTCCACTGCCCCGGACAAGGCGTCGCCGCATCTACCGGCGCACGGGCGCACGGGCGCACGGGCGCACATTCAGGGGGCGGACAGGTCCGCTGCCTCACAGGCATGTCACAACTTACGTGTACACCGAACCACTTCCGGATCTGATGCGTGATCACCAGTGACACATTTATGCCGCACCTCCTGAGGAAATTCATGACGCGCAGATGGGCGCTCATCACCACGATCACCGCATTGACCGTCGCGCTGGCCTTCGTCGTCGTCCAACTGGTGCGCGGCCAGGACTCCGGGAAGGAACAGGTCGTGGCGAAACCGGCCGCGTCGAAAACGGCCAAACCGAAACCGACCGCGTCGACAACGGCCAAACCGAAACCGACTGCGTCGAAGACGGCCAAGCCGAAACCGGCCGCGCCGAAACCGGCCGTGCCGAGCCCGCCCGCGCCGAGCCCGAGTGGCGACGCCGAGTCGCTGCAGGGCCTCGGCTGGTGGCCCCTGCACCAGTCCGGCACCGCGAAGGCCGGCGAGCACGACGCCGTGCTCAGGGGCGGCGCGCAGTGGACCGACGGCCCCGAGGGCGGCGCCGTGCAGCTGGACGGTACCAGCGGATACGTGGACACCGGCACCCAGCTCGACACCGCGGGCAAGGACTACTCGGTCGCCGCACGGGTGCGCCTCGACCCCAAGGACATGAACGGCTTCCACACCGCCTTGTCCGAGGACGGCGACCGGGTCAGCACGTTCTTCCTCCAGTACTCCAGCCAGGACGGGAACTTCGCCTTCAGTTTCTCCGGTGCCCGTGCCGTCGCGACATCAGAGAAGCCGCAGCCCGGCCGCTGGTACCACCTGACCGGCACGTACAGCCAGAAGGACCACCTGATGCGGATCTACGTGGACGGCCGGCTCGCAGGGACCAGGGTGGCCTCCAGCAGCACGTACCCCACTGGCACAGTGGTGATCGGACGCGCCAAGTTCGACGGCAAGGCGGCCGACTACTGGAACGGCGCCATCGCCGACGTACACGTCTACGACCGGGAGTTGACGTCCCGTGAGGTGAGCTCGCTTTCTTCTCGCGAACCGGGCTGACCGGCGCTGACGGGGCGAGTTCACCGCCGCCGCAGGCTGACGGGCGCCGCACGGGCGCACGGCGGCTCGCGGCGGCGCCAGCCGGTTGTCCCAGCCCGCGGAACCCGTCTTCCTTACAGACGACCGGAGAGGAAAGGCCCTTGTCGGCCAGCGCTTCGACCGAAGACCGAACACCCTGCCCCCACACCACGGAACCCTGCCCCGACGAGTTCCTCAGAGCGCTCTACCACTTCCACGGCAGCGCCTTGCTGCAGTTCGCCGCACGGCGGCTGGAGGGCGACTGGCACCGCGCCGAGGACATCCTCCAAGAAGTCGCGATACGCGCCTGGCGGCACGCCGGGGAACTCGACCCGACCGCGGATTCGGTGCGGCCCTGGCTGTTCACCGTGCTGCGCAATCTCGTCATCGACGGCCACCGGGCCCGCCAGGCCAGACCGCCGGAGACCGGTGACCCCGAACTCGCCCACCTGCCGGTCTCCGACGGCGTGGACCACATACTCACCTCCCAGGTGCTCATCGACGCGTTGCGGGACCTGCGGCCGGCACAGCGCGAGGTCCTGCTGCACGTGCACTACCTGGGACGCGGCGTCAACCAGACGGCCAAGGTCCTCGGCGTGCCGCCGGGCACGGTCAAGTCGCGGACGTACTACGCCGCCCGCGCCCTGCGCGAGGCGCTGCACAGCCGCGGGCTGTACGCGGACGGCCTGGACCGCGAGGCCGGATGACACTTACGCCAGACGTCCCGCGTGCCGGGTGATCTCCAGGCCGAGCGGCCCGGTGTCGAGCGATCCGCCCGCACCGGCACGCCAGCGCCACCCCGTGGGTGCTTCGCCGACCACCAGCACCGCGTCCCCACGCCGCAGACCGGCCAGTGCCCCGTCCCGTCGCGGAAGCTGCGAGGCGTCCACGACGAACAGATGCGGCGCCTCGCCCTGGACGGCGATCCGGCTGCTGCCCTCGATCAGCCGGAAGATCTGGGTGACGTCGGGCGAGCCGGGCTCCGGCGCTCCCGTGCCCGCCGACGCCGCCACCGTGGCGAACGCCTCCTCCAGGGTGGCCGCGGTGTGCAGACGCGAGGACCGCGGCTCGTCGCCGGAAAGGAGCCGGCCGTCGCCCAGGGATCCCACCAGAGTGACCTCGGCGAGCGCCCCCACCGGGCTGGCGAGCGCCTCGGTGACGACGGCCCGCACCAGGCTGCGCACCTCCTTGTCCGGACCCGTCACCGAGACGGGCCCCGTCGCCCGGGAGAGGTCGACCAGCACGCGGTCGGGTCCGTCCAGGCCCACCGTCACCGTCAGCGCGTACGGCAGGGCCGGTTCGCCCTCCGGGCCGGGGCGGTGCAGATCGTCGGGCGAGATCGTCCAGCGCTCGCCGTCCGCCTCGACGGTCCAGGGCGCGGGGGCGGCCTCCTCGGCCCCGGCCAGCAGCAGTGCGAGCCGCTGCTCGGAGTAGACGACGGCGTACAGGTCGGGCAGCGACCGGCCGGAGCGCAGGCATTCGCCCGTCAGCCGGCGCAGGCCCGCGTTGACCACGTCCAGCGCCTCCCGGCCCACGACGGCCGCCGAGGCGGCGACGGGCTTCCGCGGGCGGGGCCGTCGCTCGGGCTTCGGCGGGCGGGGCCGTCGCTCGGTGACGATCAGCGCGGCCACCGCCCCGATCAGTGCCAGCCCCAGCACCACGGCCAGGACGTACCAGATCATCTTCTGACTCCTTGTCGGGACGCCCCGGCGGCGGAGCCGGGACGGTCGAGAACGAGGGCGGCACAGTCGCTGCGCCGTGCACCCGATGGCCACTACGGCGCCCGCCCGCGGATGGTTCACCTGCGTGCTGGGTGAACCATCCGCGGGCGGGCTCCGTAGGTCCCGTCAGTGGCACGGGAGCCGCCGAGCGCGGCTGCCGAGGCCCCCATTCACGCCGGCTGGAGGACGTTTCGTGTCGTTGATGTTGACCGTGGTCGAGGAGGACGGTGACGCGTTCGACGTCCACCTCGACGCCGACCCCGACACGCCCGTGCGCGCTGTCGCGGAGGCGCTGGCCGGGGCAGGAGGCGTCCACCGGCCCCCGGAGGGCCTCGGCCTGTACGCCGGCGACCGGCTGCTGCCCGCCGATATGCGGCTGCGGGACGCGCCGCTGCACCACGCGGCCATCGTGGGCCTGGGCCGCCCGGCGGGCACCGTGTCGGCCGAACCGGACGGGCTGGTGGAGGTCCGTGCGGTCGGCGGGACCGGCGCGGGCGCCGTGCACCGGCTCGACATGGGCGAGTACCGGATCGGGCTGGCCCACGACGGGACCGCCCAGGTGCTGCGCGCCGTACCGGACCGTCCGTTCGCCGTCCTGGCGGTGGGCCCCCAAGGACGCTGCCGTATCGCGCCCGACGCCTCCTCGCCGGGCGGCGGCACCCTGCAACTGGACCGCGAGGACCTCGCCGAGGCGACCGCCTGGCCGGCCGGCGCACAGCTCCTCGTCGGAGACAGCCTGCTCGAACTCGCCCTCCCGCAGAAGCCGGACGCGGCCGTGCAGCCGTCGGAGGACGGCACCGGCTGGGACTACAACCGGCCGCCGCGGCTGCGGCCGGCCGAGAACGCCACCCGCTTCACCCTGCCCTCCCCGCCCGCCCCGCCCGCCGCCCGGCCGCTCCCGTGGATCACCGCGGCGGCCCCGCTGGTGATGGCGGGGGCCGGGGCGCTGATATTCGACCGTATGTCGATGCTGCTGTTCGGGCTGCTCTCCCCGGTCGCGATCCTCGGTAACTATCTGATGAGCCGGCGCACCGGGCGCCAGACCCACTCCGACAGTGTCGCCGCCTACGAGGAGAAGAAGGCACGCATCGAGGGCGACGCGGCGAAGGCCCTGGCGGACGAACGCACCGCCCGGCGCCGCGGTTTCCCGGACCCGGCCGAGGTCGTCCTGACCGCCGTCGGCCCCCGGCGCCGCCTGTGGGAACGCCGTACCTCCGACGCCGACTTCCTGGAACTGCGCATCGGAACCGCCGATATGGCCTCCGACGTGGTGCTCCAGGACCCGACGAAGGACGAGCACCGCCGCGAGGACCCGCGGACCGCGTACGACGTCCCGGTGACCGTTCCGCTGCGGGAGCACGACGTCCTGGGCATCGCCGGCGAGGGCCCGACCGCGCGCGCCGTGGCGCGCTGGGCGGTCGCCCAGGCCGCCGTCCTGCACAGCCCCCGTGACCTCCAGATCCATCTGCTGACGACCGGCGAACAGGGCCGCGACGGCTGGTCCTGGCTGCGCTGGCTGCCGCATGTGCGCAAGAAGTCCGGCGACACCCCCGCCAGCATCGGCTACGGCACGGAGACCTGCGCCCGGCGGGTCGCCGAACTCACCGCGCTGATCGTCGAGCGCGCCGGACGGAAGGACCGGCGGAGCCGGCCCGCCGGGCCCGACGTGCTCGTCATCCTCGACGGAGCCCGCAGGCTGCGTTCGCTGCCCGGCGTGGCGCAGATCCTGCGCGACGGACCGGCCGTCGGCGTCCGCGCGGTCTGCCTGGACGCCGAGGAGCGGCTGCTGCCCGAGGAGTGCCACGCCGTCGTCGCCGAGGAGCCCGGCGGAACCGTACGGGTGGGACGCTCCGGGAGGGGCACCGTCGGGGGCATCCGGCCCGACGCGGTGTCCCTGGACTGGTGCCGTTCGCTGGCCCGGGCGATGGGCCCGCTGCGGGACCCGGGCGGGGCCGACGAGGAGGCCGCGGTGCTTCCCGGCTCCGCGCGGCTGCTCGACGTCCTCGCCCTCGACCCGCCGCAGGCCGCCGGCATCCGGGCGCGCTGGACGGCCGGGGGCCGCTCGACCCGGGCGGCCGTCGGCGTCTCCCTGGACGGCCCGTTCCACCTGGACCTGCGGCGCGACGGCCCGCACGGGCTGGTCGCCGGCACCACCGGCTCCGGCAAGTCCGAACTCCTCCAGACGCTGGTCGCCTCGCTCGCGGTGGCGAACCGTCCGGACGCGATGACGTTCGTCCTGGTCGACTACAAGGGCGGCTCCGCGTTCAAGGACTGCGTCGACCTGCCGCACACCGTCGGCATGGTCACCGACCTCGACGCCCACCTCGTCGAGCGGGCCCTGGTGTCGCTGACGGCGGAACTCACCCGGCGCGAGCACATCCTCGCCGCGGCCGGCGCCAAGGACATCGAGGACTACGTCGAGCTGTTGGAGCGCAACCCGGCGGGCCGCGCGCCGATGCCCCGGCTGCTCATCGTCATCGACGAGTTCGCCTCGATGGTGCGCGACCTGCCGGACTTCGTGAAGGGTCTGGTCAACATCGCCCAGCGGGGCCGCAGCCTCGGCATCCACCTGATCCTGGCGACGCAGCGCCCCAGCGGCGTCGTCTCCTCGGAGATCCGCGCCAACACCAACCTGCGCATCGCGCTCCGGGTGACGGACGCCGGCGAGAGCCAGGACGTCCTCAACTCCCCCGAGGCCTCCGGGATCTCGCAGAGCACACCCGGCCGCGCCTACGTGCGCCTGGGCCAGAACTCCCTCGTGCCGTTCCAGTCCGGACGGGTCGGCGGCCGTCGACCCGGTGCCGCGGCGACCTCGCTGCCGGCACCCTGGGCGGTGGCGGTCGGCTGGGAACGGCTCGGCGAGCCGCTCCCAGCACGGCCCCGCGGCGCGGCCGTACCCGCCGAGGTGGAGACCGACCTCACCGCGCTCGTCACGGCGATCCGCGAAGCGGACCGGGAGATGGGCATCCCCGCACAGCACAGCCCCTGGCTCCCGCCGCTGCCCGAGGTCCTGGTCACCGGCGAACTGCCGGCGCCCCCGCCCTCGGACTACGACCTCGCGCCCGTCGCGTACGGCGTGGTGGACCTGCCCGCACAACAGGCCCGGCTGCCCCTGGTGATCGACCCGGCGACGCTCGGGCACCTGCACATCATCGGCTCGCCCCGGCAGGGCAGGTCGCAGACACTGCGCACCATCGCCGGCACCCTGGCCTCCGCCCATTCCCCGGACCGTCTGCACATGTACGGCATCGACTGCGGCAACGGCGCACTACTGCCCATCGAGAGGCTGCCGCACTGCGGGGCCATCACCCAGCGCACCCAGCCCGACCGGGTGGCCCGGCTGCTCGCCCGACTGACCGGGGAGCTGACCCGCCGCCAGGAGATGCTCGCCGCCCGCGGCAGCGCCGACCTGCCGGAGCTCCGCCGCGCCCTTCCGGAGGCCGAACGGCCACCGCACATCCTGCTGTTCATCGACCGGTGGGAGGTCTTCGACAAGCAGCTCGGCGAGTACGACTCCGGAAACCTGCTGAGCTCCGTGCTGAACCTGCTCCGGGACGGCGCGAGCGTCGGCATCCACCTGGTGATGACCGGTGACCGGGCGCTGTTCTCCAGCCGGGTCAACGGCTCCACCGAGGACAAGCTCGTGCTGAAGCTGAACGAGAAGTCCGAATACGGGATGATCGGCATCACCCAGCGCAACGTGCCCGACGAGATCCCGCCGGGCCGCGCGTTCCGTGCCGCCGACAAGGCGGAGGTGCAGATCGCGCTCCTCACGGACAACCCGGAAGGCCAGGCGCAGGCCGTGGCGCTCCAGCAGATCGCCGAGTACTGCCGCGAGCGGGCGGCCCAGCTGCCGGACTCCACCCGGCCGTTCCGCGTCGACACCCTGCCGGACCGGCTCACCTGGGAGGAAGCGACCCGGTACGTGCCGCAGCCGCTGCCGTCCGCACGGTGGGCTTTGTCCGGTGTCGGCGGCGACGAACTCACCGCGTTCGGACCGGACTTCGCCATCACGTCGACCTTCCTCGTCGCCGGACCCGCCCGCTCCGGCCGCAGCACCGTCCTGGCGACGCTGGCACTGTCGCTGCTGTCGGCCGGGACGCCCGTCGTCGTCGGCGCGCCCGCCAGATCGCCGTTGCGCCAACTCGCCGGACGGCCCGGGGTCCTCGCGGTCTTCGACGAGTCCGACATCGACCCCACCGCGCTGGAGGAGGCGCTGGCGTCCTCGCCGCAGGGGGCCGTGGTGATCCTGGACGACGCCGACCTGCTGCTGAAGACGAAGGCCGAGCCCGTCCTCACCCAGATCGCCAAGTCCGGTGCCGAGAACGGCCGGGGCCTGGTGATCGCCGGGCAGACCGACCGGCTCTCCTCCGGCTTCTCCGGCTGGCACACCGAGGCCCGCCGCAACCGGTGCGGTCTGCTGCTGAAGCCGCAGAACATGAGCGACGGCGAACTGATCGGCGTCAAGGTACCCCGCAGCCGCCTGGGCGCGACCCGCCCGGGGCGGGCGATCCTGCACCTGGGCGACGGCGTGCTGCGCACCGTCCAGGTCCCGGAGACGGTGCTTCCGCCGGCCGGGAGCTGAGCGCCTGTGCGGGGGTTCCGACACCGGCCCTGAGGTCCCACGGCAGAGGGCTCCCGCCCCGGCGACGGCCGGGGCGGGAGCCCTCACGCATGACGGGACGCGGCCCGGATCAGGTCGATCCCTCCACGTAGCTGGAGTCGTGTATGGTCGTGCCTTTCGTCCCGTTGGGGACGGCGCCGTTGATCGCCCAGGCGAAGCCGCCCAGTCCGATCAGGTTCGAGCTCTGGTCGATCCACCCCGCCGTCTTCGTCCAGATGTTGGTGATCCCCGGTAGCTGCTTCACGATGCCCGGTGTCTTCAACACGCCCCCGGGGATGTTCTTCAGCAGGTTCGCGACCAGGTCGCCCGGGTTCTTGAACCCGGTGAACGACTTGATGGCGGGGACCACGGTCTTGATGTTGATCTGGATCGTCTTGAGGTTGTTCGTGACGGTCTTGAGGGTGTTCGCGATCCCGCCCAGATTGGCGATCTTGATCAGGCCGACACCGCCGAGCACCAGCCCCAGGCCGCTGAGGACCATGTCGAGAATATCCCACTCGCCCGACTGAATACTGTCGACGATGTTCATGATGAAGGGGATGGCAGCGGTGACCAGACTGGCGATCGTCAGGATGAGCCCCAGGCCCTGCAATCCGGGGATGAGCATGGCGATGATGCCCAGGGCGGCGCTGATGAAGCCGAGCACCTTCTTGAAGATGTCCTTGATCTTCTCCCACAGGCTCTTCCCCGGGACCGCCTCGCTCGTCGCCTCGTCCAGGGCGCGGGCCGCCGTAGAGGCGTCCGTCTCGCGCAGCTCCCGCGCGTCCTCGGCGAGCATGCGGGCGGCGTCGAGATCCCGCTGGGCGCTGTCGACGTCCCCCTGCGCCGCGGACTGGTCGTTCCGGGCATCCTCCATGGCCCGCCGCGCACTGCGCCGGGCCGCCTCGTCGTCCGGCGGGGGCGGGTCCGCCGCGTCCAGGCCGCTGATCACGGACCCCGCCGCGGCAGCGGCATCGGTGGCCCGCTGCAGCCGTTCCTTGGCGTCCCGTCCGTCGACCAGGGCGTTGTCGGCCTTGCGCTGATGGTCCCCCAGCTGGTCGGCGTAGGTGTCCAGCGCGCGGGCCGCCTTGTCGTACGAACTGTGCAGCTTCTCCACCTGATTGGCCAGGTCCCCGAGCTTGTCCCGGAGTTTCTCCATGGCCTTGCCCTCGCCGAGCTGACTGTTCTTCAGGCCGCTGACGATGGGGAGCGCCTGGTCCGCGTCGTCGGCGACGGCCCGGTACTGGCCCGCGAGCTTCGCGAGCATCTCCGCATCGCCCGGCGTCGGGTCGTCCGAGAACCCGAAGACCGTCTCCCAGTCGGACACTGCTGGCCGCGCCATTGCCGCGCCCTCACTTTCCGTTCTCGTCCGTGCCCTGCGGGCCCTGTGCGGCCGGCACAGCCGTGCCCTTGCTCTTGACTTCCACGAAGCGCAGCGTCCCCGCGATGGCGTCGAACACCTCGAAGAACTGGTCCTTGAGCTCCACATTGGGCGTGGAGCTGGAGACCAGCAGGTATTCCCGGCGGTTCGGGATCGGGAACAGCGTGTGCAGCAGCGCCGTACGCACCGGCGTGCCCTTGTAGTCGATGTCCTCGATCGAGGCGATCCGCCCGACCGGTCCGACGTCCGGAAGCTCCAGCAGATCCACCTCGCGCGGCGGGTACCCGCTGCTCTGCGGGTCCCCGGCCTGCATGCTCGCCCCGAACAGCACCTCGGCCAGATCCGCCGACTGGTCCTCCGGCACGGGCATCCTCAGCACGACGGACGTGGCGCTGAGCATCGCGTCTCCGCCGGGGAACCTGACCATCCCCGCCGCCTGGAGCGCCCCCCGGGCGTAGGCCTCGCGGGCGGTCCGGCGGGTGTCGCGGATCAGGCCGTCGAGCCGCTCGCGGGAGAACTGCGGAACCCCCTTCGCCTGGTGCTCGATACGGCGGCGGATGGACGCGTCCCGGGTGCTCGGGTCGAGGTCCAGATGCCACCAGGAGCCGGGGTAGCGCAGCTTGTAGTGCGCGGGCGCCCCCGTAGCCCGGTCCGTGACCGGATGCGTCATGACGCATGTCCCTTCTGCCAGCAGGCTTTCGTCAGGCCTTCTTGGAGTCGTCCAGCGCCTTGACGGTCTCGTCGTCCGTCTGCGTGAAGGCGTCGGAGATCTTCTTCGTGTTCTCGGAGAAGACCTTCACGTTGTCCTGCACCTTCTCGTGGCCCTTGCCCCATGCTTCGTCGAAGTCGGCGAGGGATTCGGCGAGCGTCGAATCGCCCACATCGTCCTTCGACCCGACGTCGCTGAGCCGCGCCGTGTTGTTGATCCGATCCCCGATGTCCTCAAGTGACTTGACCGTCTCGTTCAGGTCCTCAAGGGGGACGCTGATGCGGGTCATCGGTTCCTCCTCTCCGGCCGCCGTCCGGTCCCGCCGCAGAAGGGCGGGACCGGACACAAGGGCACGTCAGCCGATGGAGCCGGACGTCTGGTCGTCGGTGTCGACGAACGCGTCGGCGACCTGCTTGATGAACTCGCTGACGCCCTGCAGGCCCTCGATCGCCTTATCGGTGCCGTTCTTGTACTCCTCCCAGAACGGACGGAACTTGGTCTCGGAGCCCGGCGTCGCGTAGGCCGCCTCGACCATCTCGTCCATCTTGGTGTTGGCCTCATGGAGGCTCTGCTGCATCAGTTCCTTCTGGTGCTGCAGCCAGGTCGACGCCTCCCGCATCTCTTCCGGGCTGATATGGATGTTGCCGCCGGCCATGTCGGTTCCTTCTCTCGTTTCGGGTCGCCGCGGTCGCTGAGCCGCGCACACCGGGCTGTACGGGGCACCCGGCGGGGCGGTTCATGTCTGTTGCGGAACAGTGACGAAAGTGGCGGGCCGACACCCTGATCAGACCTGCGACCCAAGCCTCTATGGCCCGCAACAACCCATCACCGGACTCGGAGTGACGCTCCCTCACCGCGACTACGGGCCAAGGCGGCGTCGCCGCTGCGGGGCGCGCCGCCGACGGGCCGAAACGGCGGTACCGCACCTGTTCGCGGCCGCCGCCCGCTGGGACAGACCCGTAACCCGGCGATTCTTGACCACGACCGGTGGCATGCCCGCCGGTCGACAGGCTGACACCGCCAGTCCGGCGGCCCTGGCGACGGTGGCGGGGCATACTGCTCTCGTCATGAACGAAGCCCGGCCCGGAGCGGCGGTCATGGAGACCACCGCCCGGACCGGGCTTTCGCGCTCAGGCGGGACTCAGGCGCCCGGAGGCGTCGGGTCCCCGCCCTCGGGCTTCTCCTCGGTCGGCGTGAGCCCCAGACGCTCCTGCAGCCACTTGTCGAACTCGATGGAGGCGCGCACCCAGCTGACCGTCGATGAGACGAAGTGCTCCAGGCTGACGCCTGTACCGATGAGCATCTGCGCCTCACCGATCAGACGGACCGAGGCCTCGGTCTCCTCGGAGCCCTCCTCGGGCTCGTGGGTGTGCGTGTAGACCTTGGGCCACAGGGTGCGGCGGTTCCAGTCGTCGATCGCGTCGAGGAGGACCGGGCGCTGGTCCGCTGCGTGCGGGCGGTCGTAGAACGTCCGGACCGAGAAGACCTGCTGCTCGGCCTCGCCGCGGAACATGAAGTACGTGCGGAAGTCCTCCCACGGCGCCGCGAGGTCGCCCTCGTCGTCGACGACGTACTTCAGCTCCATCTGATCGAGGAGCTGCTTGACGAGGTCCTGGTCAGGGACGACGGGGCCCTCGGGTCCTGTCGCCTGCGGTTCGGGCCGGCCTCCGAAATTAGGAATCGAGGAAGGATCGATAGACATCGCTGGGTACTCCTGTGGATCGCACGTGGTTTCCTTCCGTCGACCCTAGCCGCGTTTGACGGCCAGTAGTTCTACGCCCTCCGAGGAATCGTCCCCGCATCGGTTTCCCGCGCCCGCGACCAGGCAACGGCGACAGGGATCGCACACAACACTCCGAGGAGTCCGGACGCACCGATGGTGTCCGCCGATGACCCGGACAGCTCCGCTGCCAGGCCACCCGCGGCGACACCGATCCCCTGCATGGCGATCAGCCCCGACCTGGCGAGCCCCAGCGCCTGGCCACGCTGGTCGGCCGGGGTCAGGAGTACGAAGGTGGCTCCGGCGGTTATCTGATAGGCGGAGCACACCCCCGAGGCCATCAACACGAGCACGGCCACACCTATGCCGGGACCGAGCCAGTAGATGAGCAGCGGCAGATTCGCGCCGACCGCCAACGGCCCGAGCAGGCGGCGCCGCCACTCGTCCCCGACCTGAGCCCGCCCCAGAAGTGCTGCACCCAGCACCATTCCCGCCGGATGCGCGGCGAGCAGGAGTCCCACCGAGGCGGCGCCCCCGCCGACCTCGTCCGCGAAGGGGGCGGCCAGACCCTCCGGCAGGACGACGAACCCCGCGAGCCACCCCAGCGCGACCAGCGACCGCAGCCTGCGATCCGACCAGATCAGTGCGGCCGCACTCCCGACCTGAGCGCCGAGCCGCGTCTTCCGCGCGTCGGCACCCGCCGCGGGACGGGCCTTTACACCGAACCTGACCAGGGTCGCCGAGAGAAGGAAAGTCACCGCGTTCACACCCAGGGAGAGGTGACTGCCCAGCCAAACGACCAGCACACCCCCACCGGCGAAACCGACCAGCTGACCGGCCTGGTGAGTGATCAGCATGACTCGCTGGCCCCGCTCGTATCTCTGCTCTCCGAGCACGGTCGGCAGCAGTGCGCCCTGCGCAGCGCCGAAGGGTGCCTCGGCCAGCTGCGCCAGCACCAGCAGCCCGGCCAGCAGCGGCAACGGCGTCCCGGGCAGGGCCATCAGCGCGACCAGCACCGCACGCACCAGGTCGCATCCGATCATGACCGTACGCCGGGGGAAACGGTCCGCCAGGCCGGACAGGAACACCCCGGACAGCAGAGCGGGCAAGGTGGTCAGCGCATACGTCGCCGCGGTCCATCCGGGCGAGTCGGTGCGTTCGAACACCAGCAACGACAGGGCCACGCGTGCCAACTGGTCGCCCAGGATCGACTGCGCATAAGCGGCCCAGAGAGCACGAAATTCGCTGAGGTGAACGAGATTGTCACGTCTGGGCTTTTTGGGATCCGGATTTATCTCATCGCTTATCCGCTCGACCATGCGGGTACCCTACCGGCTGCCGAATTCGGTATCTGTTCGTTCTTGCGAGCAGGTCACAGAAGGTGGCTCGTAGTGTCCTGATCACTCGCGTGAACCCGGGCAGGCGTTGCGGGCATCCGGGCATCTGTCCCGTTGCAGGGGCAGGTGGTGCGAGCGGGGGCAGAGGAAGGTGACGTGAATCCGCACCTCGACGCGGAGTAGGACGTTCGGCTCAATATCGACGTTGAACAACGAATCACCCATGACGGCGACCGATTTCCCGTTCCCCGGAAATCACTGCAATTCTTCTTCAATTGCACTGCGGCGCGGACGACAAGTCCCCAGCCGGGACGCGTGGTCTTCCAGCTGGGGACATGACATCGAACAGGTCGTAACGCCGTCTCCAGGGCCTACAAGGTCTTCCCCGAGGTCGCGGGGCCGACGAGCAGGCCGTCCCCGACCCGGTCCACCCGGACGGTGTCCCCGTCCTTGACCTCGCCCGCGAGGATCTCCTTCGCGAGCCGGTCGCCGATCGCCGTCTGGATGAGGCGGCGCAACGGCCGTGCTCCGTAGGCCGGGTCGTTGCCCTCCTCGGCCAGCCAGGCCAGGGCGGCCGGGGTGACGTCGAGGATGAGCCTGCGGTCGGCCAGACGCCCCGCGAGGCGGTCGATCTGGAGCTTCGCGATGTGCGAGAGCTCGTCGCCGGACAGGGCGGAGAAGACCACCAGGTCGTCGAGCCGGTTGAGGAACTCCGGCTTGAACGAGGCCCGTACGACCTCCAGGACCTGTTCCTTCTTCACCTCGGGTTCGGTCAGCGGGTCCATCAGGAACTGGCTGCCGAGGTTGGAGGTCAGGACCAGGATGGTGTTGCGGAAGTCCACCGTCCGGCCCTGTCCGTCGGTGAGCCGGCCGTCGTCGAGGACCTGGAGCAGGATGTCGAAGACCTCGGGGTGGGCCTTCTCGACCTCATCCAGCAGGACGACGCTGTACGGGCGGCGGCGGACCGCCTCCGTGAGCTGGCCGCCCTCCTCGTAGCCGACGTAACCGGGCGGGGCACCGACGAGCCGCGCGACGCTGTGCTTCTCGCTGTACTCGCTCATGTCGATGCGGACCATGGCCCGCTCGTCGTCGAACAGGAAGTCGGCAAGCGCCTTGGCGAGCTCCGTCTTGCCGACACCGGTCGGGCCGAGGAAGAGGAACGATCCGGTGGGGCGGTCGGGGTCGGCGATTCCGGCGCGGGTACGGCGTACCGCGTCCGACACCGCCTGCACGGCCTCGGTCTGCCCGATGAGGCGCTTGCCGAGCTCCTCCTCCATGCGCAGCAGCTTCTGCGTCTCGCCCTCCAGCAAACGTCCCGCCGGGATGCCGGTCCAGGAGCCGACGACATCGGCGATGTCGTCCGGGCCGACCTCGTCCTTGACCATCGTGTCCTTGGCGGCCTCCTGCTCGGCCTCCGACGCCTCCGCCAGCTCCCGCTCCAGGCCGGGGATCTCCCCGTACAACAGCTTGGAGGCGGTGTCGAAGTCGCCGTCGCGCTGGGCGCGTTCGGCCTGGCCGTGCAGTTCGTCGAGGCGTTCCTTCAGCTCACCGACGCGGTTGAGGCCCTGCTTCTCCTTCTCCCAGCGGGCGTTGAGGCCTCGCAGCTCCTCCTCCTTGTCGGCGAGGTCGCGGCGGAGCTTCTCCAGGCGCTGCCTGGAGCCGGGGTCGGTCTCGTTCTTGAGGGCCAGCTCCTCCATGTGGAGGCGGTCGACGGCGCGCTGGAGCTCGTCGATCTCGACGGGCGAGGAGTCGATCTCCATGCGCAGCCGGGACGCGGCCTCGTCGACCAGGTCGATGGCTTTGTCGGGGAGGAAGCGGGAGGTGATGTAGCGGTCGGACAGGGTCGCGGCGGCCACCAGTGCGGAGTCCGCGATGGAGACCTTGTGGTGGGCCTCGTACCGGCCCTTGAGACCGCGCAGGATCGCGATGGTGTCCTCGACGCTCGGCTCCGCCACCAGCACCTGCTGGAAGCGTCGCTCCAGGGCGGCGTCCTTCTCGATCCGCTCGCGGTACTCGTCGAGCGTCGTCGCACCGACCATGCGGAGCTCGCCGCGGGCCAGCATCGGCTTGAGCATGTTGCCCGCGTCCATGGCGGAGTCGCCGCCGGCGCCCGCGCCGACGACGGTGTGCAGCTCGTCGATGAAGGTGACGATCTGCCCGTCGCTCTCCTTGATCTCGGAGAGAACGGTCTTCAGCCGTTCCTCGAACTCGCCGCGGTACTTGGCGCCCGCGACCATCGCGCCGAGGTCGAGCGATACGAGCCGCTTGTTCCGCAGGGACTCGGGGACGTCGCCCTTGACGATGCGCTGGGCGAGCCCCTCGACGACGGCGGTCTTGCCGACGCCGGGCTCGCCGATGAGTACGGGGTTGTTCTTCGTGCGCCTCGACAGGACCTGAACGACACGCCGGATCTCCTGGTCACGTCCGATGACCGGGTCGAGCTTGCCTTCCCTGGCGGCGGCCGTGAAGTCCGTACCGAACTTCTCCAGGGCCTTGTACTGGCCCTCCGGGTCGGGTGTGGTCACCCGGCGCCCTCCCCTGCTCTTCTCGAATGCGTCCAGCAGCCTCTTCGCGCTGGCCCCCTGCCCGGAGAGGATCTCACCGGCGCGGCCCCCCTCGGCGGCGATACCGATCAGCAGGTGCTCGGTGGAGATGTAGTCGTCGCCGAGCTCCTTCGCGCGCTGCGTGGCGTCCGCGATGACGGCGAGCAGTTCGCGATTGGGCTGCGGCGGGGCAACGGTCGCCCCGGTGACACTGGGCTGCGCGCCCAGGAGCCGCTCGGTCTCGGTGCGTACGGCGATCTGGTCGGCCTCGACGGCGACGAGCAGATCGATGATGTTCTCGTTGTCCTCACCCGCGAGCAGCGCGAGCAGCAGATGCCCGGGGGTCAGATCGGGGTGCCCGTCCTTCACGGCCCTGCTGGTGGCCGCGTTGATGGCGTCCCGGCTCTTGTTGGTCAGCTCGGCGTCCACGTGCGCTTTCTCCTCCTTGCGGTGACTGGCCTCTCCACAACACTGACCAGGTCAACGTGCGTAAAGTTGAGTCTATTCCACTCAACCTCAACGCGACCTCATCCGAGACCGGTCCACGGGCTCCAGCTCTCATACTCCGATGTTCCGACGTTCCGACGTTCCGAGCGAACCGGCCGGAGCAGCCCTCCGCCACCGCAGGGCGGGCCGCGGGTCCGCGCTGCCTACGCTGTCCCCATGGCAGTCGACGTGATGAATCCCGGCCCCGCCTACCTGGCGTTCTGGCGCGAGCACCACCTGTGCACCCTGACCACTCCCCGCTCCGACGGCACACCGCACGTGGTGCCGGTGGGCGTGACGTACGACCCCGAGGCCGGGCTCGCCCGCGTCATCACCAACAAGAGCAGCCAGAAGGTCACCAACATCCTGGCCGCGGGCCCGGACGGCGCCCGGGTCGCGGTCTGCCAGGTCGACCGGCGCCGCTGGGCCACCCTGGAGGGCCGCGCGACGGTGAGCACGGAGGCGGACGCGATCGCCGACGCGGTACGCCGCTACGCGGAACGCTACGAACGCACGCCGGCACCCAACCCGGACCGTGTCGTCATCGAGATCGCCCTGGACCGGGCACTCGGCAGGGCGTGAGGGCAATGGCCGACCGCGAACCTCCCCGGGCAGCACAACGGCGCCATCGTGTTCAGGTCACGATGGCGCCGTTGTGTGGGGGAGTGCCGAGCGACATGTAACGACGGGGGATCGCTCAGGCACTGCGGGGGGTGGCGAAAATAGTCTCTGGCTCGAACAGCTGGTGGTCCCGCCGGTCGAGGTTGACGAAAATCATGTCGTACCGGATCGCACAGCGAACGGGCTGCGGGGCTCCACGCGGCTTGCGGAGGCAACGGTAGGCACGTACTTCGCCGTCTTCTTCACGTGCGACAACGATGGGGTCGCCGAACAGAGTGACCATCAGCGAGTCGCCACAACGGGGGATGGCTGTGACGAGATCGATGAAATGCCAGCCCGATCGGTAGGCCGTGGCCATCTCCCGCCGGAAGGTCCGGTCGTCCGGCGGGATGGTCATGCGCCCAGGTGGGTCGGTCCGGACCAGGCAATGTCACCGGGCGCCGCTGCCGCCTCGACGCTCCATGCGATGTCGCCCGGCACAGCGGTCCGGGTGAGCCATGCGATGTCACCGCCGGCCGGCGCCGACGCCTGGGTGGACCAGGCGATGTCACCCGGCACCGACGCCTGCGCGGACCAGGCGATGTCACCCGGCACCGACGCCTGCGCGGACCAGGCGATGTCACCCGGCACCGACGCCTGCGTGGACCAGGCGATGTCACCCGGCGAGGATGCTGCCCCGCCGCTCCAGGCAATGTCGCTGCCGCTCAGCACCCCGAGTCCCAGGGCCGCGACGAACGAGGCGGCAAGCGCCGAGCGAAGCATTCGCTTATACATAGTCGGCTTCGTCCTCACTTGTGGTTTCTTCTCCCCCGCACCTAAAGACGATGTCTCACCTGGGCACACGAACACCACCGGGTCGATGCATCATGTTCCTGCATGTTCAGGAACATGGGGGGTGGAGAATATGGTCGCAAGCGACACAAAGCCGACACATCCTCACGGGATCACTGAACTATGCGAAGCGGGAGGCCGTCTCTACGCCAGTGCTTTGCGCTCGGGACGCATCGCCCGCAGCGAGGTGGAACCGGCGCCCTGCCTCATGGACTTCGCCCTGCTGCACCCCGACCCCGACGACCCCGACTGGCTGCGGCCCGTACCGCCGTCCGCCGCTCTGGCGAAGCGCCTGCACCCCATAGAACGCGAGATCCAGGAGCGCCGACGGCATTCGGTCCTGCTTGCCGAGTCCTTCGAGCCGTTCATGGACATCAGCGCACAGGACCCGCCGACCACCCACGCCATCACCGTGCTGGAAGGTGTCAACCGGATCAACGCCGGACTCGATCTCGCCACGGCGGAATGCCGCTCGGAAGTCCTCACCGTCCAGCCCGGCGGCGGCCGTAGCGAAGACCGCCTCAGCGAAGCCCTGGAACGGGGCCTCTCCGTGGTGGACCGCGGTGTCAGCATTCGCACTCTCTATCAGCACACCGTACGCCACAGCCCCGGCACCCTCGCCTATGCCGAGCGGATGGCCGACAACAACGTGGAGATCCGGACGCTCGAAGAGCTCATCGAGCGACTCATCATCTTCGACCGTACGGTCGCGTTCATCCCCGCCCAGGACGACCGCCAAGTCGCCCTGGAACTACGCCATCCCGGGCTGGTCGAGTATCTCGTCAAGGTATTCGAGCAGCTCTGGACCCGCGCTGCTCCACTCCTGGAGGAGGTCAAGTACGACCCGACCCCCGAAGGAATCAGCGGTGTCCAGCGCTCCATCGCCCAACTCCTCGTAGAGGGACACGTCGACGACTCGATCGCCCGCCGCCTCGGCATGAACGTCCGCACCTGCCGCGCGCATGTCGCCAAGCTGTCCGCCGTCCTCGGAAGCAACAGCCGGGCCCAACTCGGCTACCTGATAGCCCGGTCGGGGATCCTGGAGCAGAATCCTGACTGAAGGGGCCGCAACCGCAATACGGGGGAGAGCCACCGCGGCCCTGCGCCGGTATGCGCATGAACCGGAACATGACGAGCCTCCCGCGCCGACTGGTGCCCCTCCCGGCAAGCTTTGCCCCGTCATCTTGCTGCACTGCCGGAAGTGGGGGGCACAGATGGGCAGAGACGGGGACGAATTCGCACAGGACAGGGCCCGTCATCCGTGAGGTACACGGATGACGGGCCCTGTCCGTCGTACGGGTGAGGGTGCGCCGGACCCGCTCAGCCCTTCGGCCGCTTCGGCCGCCAGACCACCAACGCGCTGGTCTGCTGCACATCCTGGTACGGCACCAGATCACGCCGGTACGAGGCATGCACCTGGGCCTCGCGCTGCTGCATCGCCACCGCCGCGCCGTCCACGGCCGCCGAGAGCTCGGCGACACGCTGCTGAAGGGCGGCGACCTGGTTCTCCAGTTCGATGATGCGCTTGATGCCGGCGAGGTTGATGCCCTCGTCCTGCGACAGCTGCTGCACGGTGCGCAGCAGCTCGATATCGCGGGCCGAATAGCGCCTGCCACGCCCGGCCGTGCGGTCGGGCGAGACCAGGCCGAGGCGGTCGTACTGGCGCAGTGTCTGCGGGTGCAGGCCCGAGAGCTGGGCCGCGATCGAGATCACGTACACCGGTGATTCATCGGTCAGTTCGTACGGATTACGTCGTCGGCCGTCCACCTCAAGCTCCCTTCGCAGCCTGGAACAGCTCCGCCCGCGGGTCATGGCCCGCGGTCGCCTTCCGATAGGCCTCCAGTGCGTCCCTGGCCTCGGTGCTCAGCTCCCTGGGCACCGTCACCTCGACGGTGACCAGCAGGTCGCCCCGGGTGCCGTCCTTGCGTACGGCGCCCTTGCCGCGGGCACGCATGGTGCGCCCGTTGGGGGTGCCGGCCGGCAGCTTCAGGGTGACCGGCGGGCCACCGAGCGTGGGCACCTTCACCTCGCCGCCGAGCGCCGCCTCCGTGAAGTCGACAGGCACGGTGACCGTGAGGTTGTCGCCCTTGCGGCCGAAGACCGGGTGGGCGTCGACATGGACCACGACGTACAGATCGCCGGCCGGCCCGCCGCGCTCGCCCGGGCCGCCCTTGCCGCGCAGCCGGATCCGCTGGCCGTCCGAGACGCCCGCCGGAATCCTGACCTGCATGGTCCGGGAAGACTTCGCCCGGCCACTGCCCTTGCAGACATCGCAGGGGTCCTGGGCGATGAGGCCCCGGCCCTTGCAGTCCACGCAGGGATCGGTGAGCGAGAAGCCGCCTCCGGTACCGCGCGACACCTGGCCGGTGCCGAGACAGGTCGGGCAGACCCTGGGGGTGCCGTTCTTGTCACCGGTGCCGGAACACGCCTTGCAGGGCGCCTGGCTGGACATCCGCAACGGGACCGTGGCCCCCTCGACCGCCTCGCTGAAGCTGAGCGTCACCTCGGACTCGATGTCCTGGCCTCGGCGCGGCTGCACCCGCGTCCCCGTACCGCCCCGGTTGAACAGGCCGCCGAAGACATCGCCCAGACCGCCGCCACCGAAACCGCCGGCTCCGCCGCCCTGACCCCCGCCGTGAGTGCCTCCGAAGAGGTCGCCCAGGTCGAAGTTGAAGTTGCCTCCGGCGCCTCCGGGTCCGGCCCTGAAGCCGCCGTTGCCGAAGAGGGCACGCGCCTCGTCGTACTCCTTGCGCTTCTTACTGTCGCCGAGGATGTCGTTCGCCTCGGAGATCTCCTTGAAGCGCTCCTCCGCCTTGTCGTCGCCCTTGTTGGCGTCCGGGTGGAACTCGCGGGCGAGCTTCCGGTACGCCTTCTTGATCTCGGCGTCGGTGGCGTCCTTGGGGACGCCGAGGACCTTGTAGTAGTCCTTCTCGACGAAGTCCTTCGTGCTCATCGACGTCCCTCCTTCCGGACGATCGGCCATGCGACCCGCCCGTTGGCCGGTCGCATGGCCGGGCGGTGGGCCGCGAGGTGGTCAGACGGGATGTCAGACCTCCTCGGTGCCACCGCTCTCCTCGTCGGTTGCCTTCTCTTCCTTGGCTGCCGCACCCGGCTGGGGTTCGGCCACCGCCACCCGCGCGGGGCGGATGGTGCGCTCGCCGATCCGATACCCCGGCTGCAGGATCGCCACGCAGGTCGTCTCGGTGACATCCGGCGCGTACGAGTGCATCAGGGCTTCGTGGATCGTCGGGTCGAAAGGCTCGCCCTCCTTGCCGAACTGCTGCAGGCCCAGCTTGGCGACGACCGTCTCCAGCGATTCGGCCACCGACTTGAACCCACCGACGAGCTCGCCGTGATCACGGGCCCGGCCGACGTCGTCGAGCACGGGCAGGAGCTCGGACAGGAGGCCCGCTACTGCGATCTCCTTGACCGTGGCCCGGTCCCGCTCGACGCGGCGTCGGTAGTTCTGGTACTCGGCCTGGAGCCGCTGGAGGTCGCCCGTGCGCTCGTTGAGCGCGGTACGGACCTGGTCCAGCTGGGCCGTCAGGCCGACTGTCTGCACTGTGTCCCCGGCCGGGGCCGCCTCCTCATCCGAAGAGGGGGAGGCGTCCTTCGGCTCAGCTCCCTCGGGGGTAACGCCGGAGGGGACGTCGGGCTTCTCCTCGAAGCCCGGGGTCTCCTCGGTCACACCGCACCGCCCTTCGCGTCCTTCTCGTCGTCCACGATCTCGGCGTCGACGACATCATCGTCGGCCTTGGCCTGCTGGGCGCCCGGCTGCGGGTCACCCTGCGGGCCGCCGTCGGCCTGAGCGCCGGCGTACATCGCCTGGCCCAGCTTCTGGGAGACGGCCGCGACCTTCTCGGTGGCGGTACGGATCTCGGCGGTGTCCTCGCCCTTGAGCTTCTCCTTCAGCTCGGTGAGCGCGGTCTCCACCTCCGTCTTCACATCACCGGGGACCTTGTCCTCGTTGTCCTTGAGGAACTTCTCCGTCTGGTAGACGAGCTGCTCGCCCTGGTTACGGGACTCGGCGGCCTCGCGACGGCGGTGGTCCTCCTCCGCGTACTGCTCGGCCTCCTCACGCATCCGGTTGACCTCGTCCTTCGGCAGCGAGGAGCCACCGGTGACGGTCATCTTCTGCTCCTTGCCGGTGCCGAGGTCCTTGGCGGCGACGTGCATGATGCCGTTCGCGTCGATGTCGAACGCGACCTCGATCTGCGGGACGCCACGCGGGGCCGGCGGCAGGCCGGTCAGCTCGAACATTCCGAGCTTCTTGTTGTACGCCGCGATCTCGCGCTCGCCCTGGTAGACCTGGATCTGCACGGACGGCTGGTTGTCCTCGGCCGTCGTGAAGATCTCGGAGCGCTTGGTCGGGATCGTGGTGTTGCGCTCGATGAGCTTCGTCATGATGCCGCCCTTGGTCTCGATACCGAGGGACAGCGGGGTGACGTCGAGCAGCAGGACGTCCTTGACCTCGCCCTTGAGGACACCGGCCTGGAGCGAGGCGCCGATGGCGACGACCTCGTCCGGGTTCACACCCTTGTTGGCCTCCTGGCCACCGGTCAGCTCCTTGACGAGCTCGGCGACGGCCGGCATACGGGTGGAGCCACCGACGAGAACGACGTGGTCGATCTCGGAGAGCTGGATGCCCGCGTCCTTGATGACGTTGTGGAACGGGTTCTTGCATCGGTCCAGGAGGTCAGCGGTGAGCTGCTGGAACTGCGAGCGCGTGAGCTTCTCGTCCAGGTGCAGCGGGCCCTCGGCGGACGCCGTGATGTAGGGCAGGTTGATCGTGGTCTCGGTCGAGGACGAGAGCTCGATCTTCGCCTTCTCCGCAGCCTCGCGCAGACGCTGGAGAGCCATCTTGTCCTTGGACAGGTCCACACCGTGACCGTTGGCGAACTGCTTCACCAGGTAGTCGACGACGCGCTGGTCCCAGTCGTCGCCACCGAGGTGGTTGTCACCGTTGGTGGCCTTCACCTCGACGACGCCGTCGCCGATCTCCAGCAGCGACACGTCGAAGGTACCGCCACCGAGGTCGAAGACGAGGATCGTCTGGTCGTCCTTGTCGAGCCCGTACGCCAGCGCGGCGGCCGTCGGCTCGTTGACGATACGCAGGACGTTCAGGCCCGCAATCTCGCCGGCCTCCTTCGTCGCCTGACGCTCGGAGTCGTTGAAGTACGCAGGAACGGTGATGACCGCGTCGGTCACCTTCTCGCCCAGGTACGACTCGGCGTCCCGCTTCAGCTTCTGCAGGATGAAGGCGCTCATCTGCTGCGGGTTGAAGTTCTTGCCATCCAGCTCGATCTTCCAGTCAGTGCCCATGTGGCGCTTGACGGAGCGGATGGTCCTGTCGACGTTGGTCACCGCCTGGCGCTTGGCGACCTCACCGACCAGCACCTCGCCGTTCTTCGCGAAGGCGACGACGGACGGCGTGGTCCTGGCGCCCTCTGCGTTGGTGATGACGGTGGGCTCGCCGCCTTCGAGAACGCTGACGACGGAGTTAGTCGTGCCCAGGTCGATGCCGACCGCACGTGCCATTTCAATTCCTCCAGTTTGACTACTTGAGTGGAACTCACTCAAGGATGCATGACACCCGCCCCAGTGTCAACAGAGTTGAGTCGGGTGGACTCAACTATCGTGCACATACCCAGCGCGCACAGGGAGATCACCGACGACACCCATACGCCCCGCGGGCCGCGCAGCCCGCCCTCACCATCGCACCATGGGATCGTTCTCTCACAAAATGCCGTGAGTCACGCAAAACCGGCACTCGATCCGCCCGACCCCACAGGCAGGTGCGAACGATGCAGACGCAGAGGCAGAGACAGAGGCCGGGTCGGCGCACGGACCGACCGGCGGGCCGCATGCCGCCCCGCACGCCGGTCCGCATGGCGGCACGCATGGCAGTACGCCTGAGCTGTGCCCGAATGCGGGCACAGCGGTGGGAGCGGCCGTCGGCCAAGCGCGTCCTGGACCTGACTCTCGGCTCACTCCTGCTGGCCCTGGCCGCCCCCCTGCTCGCCGTGGGCGCCCTCGCCCTCGCGGCACAACGTCACCCCGGCGGCGTGCTCACCCGCTCACCCCGGATCGGCCTGGGCGGCCACCTCTTCGTACTGCACTCGCTGCGCACCCGGCGACTGCGGCTGGACCTGCTCTCCCGGCTGCCGCACGTCGTACGGGGAGACCTCTCCCTGGTCGGCCCGGAGCCCCTGGCGCCGGACGACGAGCGGGCCGGGACCCCCGGGGTCGATGCCGGCACCCCCGGGACCGCCGCCGCCTCCGGCGCGAGACACTGGCGGCAGGAACTGAAACCGGGCCTCACCGGCCTGGCGCAGGTACGCTCCCGCTCCGGAATGCCGTGGGACGACCCGGCCCTGCTCGACCAGCATTACGCCGAGCACCACTGGGTGGGACTCGACCTGGCCATCCTGGCGAGAGCCGTACACACTTCACTACGCAGGGCGGCCCTCGGACTCGCCCTGCACGGCAAGACACACCTGAGCGACACAGATCACCGCCGGTGCGGCTACAGCGCGGCGGAATAAGTGGATAGTGTCAGCACAGACTGATTAAGTTACTGCTTAGTAATCGCCAGTATTCGCTTGTAGACGCTGGATCCCACCCTCGCAGGCCCGAGGAGCCCCCAAATGCAACTCGCCGCGATCATCGTGTCGCTGGTGCTGACTGTGGTCGGCGTTGCGCTCATCGCCCGAGCCGTCGCGCAGATCTACCGGTCCGTCACGCTCGGACAGCCGGTCCCGGCAGGCAGCCGCACCGACAACCCGAAACAGCGCACGATCACCCTGGTCAAGGAGTTCCTCGGCCATACCCGGATGAACCGGTGGGGGATCGTCGGCTTCGCGCACTGGTTCGTCGCCATCGGCTTCCTGACGCTGCCGCCGACGCTGCTCCAGGCGTACGGGCAGCTCTTCGAGGCCGACTGGGTCCTGCCGATCATCGGCGACTGGACGCCGTTCGAGATGTTCACCGAGTTCATCGGTCTGATGACGACGGTCGGCATCCTCGTGCTGATCGCCATCCGGCTGCTGAACCTGCCGTCCCGGGCCGGCCGAAAGTCCCGTTTCGCGGGCTCCAAGGCCTGGCAGGCGTACTTCGTCGAGTACGTCATCCTCATCATCGGTCTGGCGATCCTGACCCTGCGCGGCCTCGAGGGCGCGATCCACCACGTCGAGGGCTACGAGGCCGCGTACTTCGTCTCGTACCCCCTGGTCCTCGCGTTCAAGGACCTCGATCCGGGCACGCTTCAGAACCTCATCTACTTCACCGCGATGATCAAGATCGCCGTCTCGATGATCTGGATGATCATGGTCGCGCTGAACACCAACATGGGTGTCGCCTGGCACCGCTTCCTCGCCTTCCCCAACATCTGGTTCAAGCGGAACGCGGACGGCGCGGTCGCGCTCGGCGCACTGCAGCCGATGACGTCGGGCGGCAAGGAGATCGACTTCGAGGACCCGGGCGAGGACGACGTCTTCGGTGTCTCGCAGGTCGAGCAGTTCTCCTGGAAGGGCATCCTCGACTTCTCCACGTGTACGGAGTGCGGTCGCTGCCAGTCGCAGTGCCCGGCCTGGAACACGGGCAAGCCGCTCTCCCCGAAGCTCCTGATCATGTCCCTGCGCGACCACGCGCACGCCAAGGCCCCGTATCTGCTGGCCGGTGGCGGCAAGGACATGGAGGGCAACGAGAAGGCATCCGCGGAGCAGCTGAAGGACGTCCCGGCCGCGGCTCTCGCGGAGGCCGAGCGCCCGCTGATCGGCACGGTCGAGGAGAACGGGGTCATCGACCCGGACGTGCTGTGGTCCTGCACCACGTGCGGCGCGTGCGTGGAGCAGTGCCCGGTCGACATCGAGCACGTCGACCACATCGTCGACATGCGCCGCTACCAGGTGATGATCGAGTCCGCGTTCCCGTCCGAGGCGGGCACGATGCTCAAGAACCTGGAGAAGAAGGGCAACCCCTGGGGGCTCGCCAAGAAGCAGCGGGTGGAGTGGACCAAGGAGGTCGACTTCGAGGTCCCGATCGTCGGCAAGGACGTCGAGGACCTTTCCGAGATCGACTACCTGTACTGGGTCGGCTGCGCGGGAGCTCTCGAAGACCGCGCCAAGAAGACCACAAAGGCCTTCGCGGAGCTCCTCCACATCGCGGGCGTCAAGTTCGCGATCATGGGCGGCGACGAGAAGTGCACGGGAGACTCGGCCCGCCGCTTGGGCAACGAGCCGCTGTTCCAGCAGCTCGGCCAGGAGAACGTCGCGATGCTGAACATGGCGTTCGGCGAGGATGACGACGAGCCGGAGACGAAGAAGCCGAAGGCGTCGAAGAAGATCGTCGCGACCTGCCCGCACTGCTTCAACACCATCGCGAACGAGTACCCGCAACTCGGCGGCGAGTACGAGGTCATCCACCACACCCAGCTGCTCCAGCACCTCATCGACGAGGGCAAGCTGATCCCGGTGACCCCGGTCGAGGGCCTGATCACGTACCACGACCCGTGCTACCTGGGCCGTCACAACAAGATCTACACCCCGCCGCGCGAGATCATCGCGAAGGTCCCGGGCCTCAGGAACGAGGAGATGCACCGCCACAAGGAGCGCGGCTTCTGCTGCGGCGCCGGCGGTGCCCGGATGTGGATGGAGGAGCGGATCGGCAAGCGCATCAACAACGAGCGCGTCGACGAGGCCCTCTCCCTCAACCCGGACATCGTCTCCACCGCCTGCCCGTTCTGCCTGGTCATGCTGACCGACTCGGTCAACGGCAAGAAGAACGACGGCAAGGCCAAGGAGTCCGTCCAGGTCGTCGACGTATCGCAGCTGCTGCTGGACTCCGTCAAGACTCCGGCCGACCCGGCCGGCGAGGCGGAGCCGGCAGACGCACCGGAGCCGGAGCCGGTGAAGTAGCTCAGGCTGTCGTGCGACAGAAGCGGCCGGACCTGCCTCGGGGGCAGGACCGGCCGCTTCTGCTTTCCGTACGGACGCTTTCCCGGACGGACGCTTGCCCGCACGGACGCTTTCCCATACGGACGCGCATGGGGTCACCCCCCCAGGGTTCCCCCAGGGGATGTCACAGCTCGGCCGCAATGGCGGGCAGGTTCCCCAGGCCCTATCACCGCGCCCGCGCGGACCAGGTACGTTCGATGACGTGGCTGGATTCAGGATCGGACGCGGCCGGGACAACCGCACCCCGCAGCAAGCGCAACAGCAACCGCGGCAGCAGCCGTACGGCACACAGGCACCACCGCCGTACGCGCAGCAGCCATGGCCGCCGACAGGAGGCAACGGCGCCCCGCCCCCGTACAACAACGGCAGGCACAACGGCGCCGGGCACAGCAGCGGCTACGGCAACGGTGGCGGCTACAACGGCGGTGGCCACGGCGAGCCGGAGTACTTCGGCGACTCGTACCAGCAGCCCCACCACCCGCACGGCTCCCCCCAGCAGGGCGACCCGTACGCCAACTCTCCCGGCCACACCCAGGCATTCAGCATCGGCGAGGACCCGTACGGCGACGGCAACACCTACCGCGCCGGCCAGGCCCCCGCCCAGCCTGCGGGCCCGCGGCTGCCATGGAAGGACCTGCTCACCGGCATCGTGCTGCGCCCGGGACCGACGTTCTGGCAGATGCGCGACTACCCGGTCTGGGGCCCGGCGCTCATCGTCACCTTCGTGTACGGCCTGCTCGCCCTCTTCGGCTTCGACCAGGCCCGGGACGACGCGATCCACGCGACGATCTCCGCAGCGCTCCCCTACGTCGTCATCACGGGCATCGGCTTCGTCATCGGCGGCCTGGTCCTGGGCGCGGTCACCCACACGCTCGCCCGCCAGCTCGGCGGCGACGGCTCCTGGCAGCCGACCGTGGGCCTCTCCATGCTGATCATGTCGATGACGGACGCTCCCCGCCTGATATTCGCGCTCTTCCTCGGCGGCGAGAACTCTCTGGTCCAGGTCCTCGGCTGGATCACCTGGCTGGCCTCGGCCGCACTCTTCACCTCCATGGTGAGCAAGTCGCACGACCTACCGTGGCCGAAGGCGCTGGGCGCATCCGCGATCCAGCTGATCGCGCTGCTGTCGATCACCAAGCTGGGCACGATCTGACGACCCTGCGCAAGCACATACAGGACGGCCTCGGCACCGGACGAAGGTACCGAGGCCGTCCTGTACGTACGAACACCGGCCGCTCAGCGGACGTCCGCCGCAGCCGATGTCGCCGGTAGGGCCGAGGGAAGAGACGTCCGGTCCGCCCCGACACGGAGGGTGTATCCCTTCGGGATCTCCTCATCCGGCTTCCCGCGCACCGCGACCGCCGTCGCCTGGGCGGAGAAGTCCTTCTCGACGGCAAGCATCGGCGTGTATTTGGTCTGCCCCGTGCGCACAGCCGCAGCCTGCCGCCGGGAGGGCGTGGTATTGATCGCCACCGTGTCACCCGGCTGGGCACCGGTCAGTTTGCCCCACACTGTTTCGCACCGCGCGCTGTACCGGATCTCCAGGTGCATCGTGCCCGCCCAGACCTCCCGCAGCGTCCGCGCGCCGACACCGCACCCGGTCTTCTCGGGATCCAAGCCCACGCACGCCGCTCCCGCGCAGGAGGGCGCGGGAGCGGCGTTGCGCGTCGCAGGGCCCGACGGCCGGACAGCGCCAGAGGTGGAGCCGGAGCCCTCCGAGCCTCCGCCGTCGCCCTCGAACGCCGAGGTGAGGACCACGGACGCGATCGCGCCGACGACGGTCACGACCAGCGCGCCGATCAGCGTCTCGGGCCCATGCCGCCCGGCCCAGCCGCGCCGACGGGACGTTGAGGAGTCCCCCGCCCCGTCGGGTGATGGAGTGCCGTTCCCGCCTTCCATCTCTCCCCCAGTTCCGCCATACAACATGGCGTGTCCATCTACCTGGAAGAAGAGTGTTCCCCGTGCGACGCCACGCGTACCCCGAACGGGCGGGGAACGTCGAAGCCGAACCGGTGGGGATGAGGGAGATCCCTCTCTCCGCACGGGAGCGCACCCAGGACGGGGATACCCGCCCCGACCCCCCTGTCACCGACGACCGTCGCCCTCAGGCGTCGAGAACCTGACCGCCGCGCCGTACGACCGGCTTGTCCACGCTCCACGGAAAGTTGATCCAGCGATCGGTCTTCTTCCACACGTACTCGCACTTCACGAGCGAATGCGGCTTCTCGTAGATGACCGCGCTGCGCACCTCGGCGACATGATCGATACAGAAATCCCGCACCAGCTTCAGCGTCTTCCCGGTATCGGCGACGTCGTCGGCGATCAGCACCTTCTTGTCCGAGAAGTCGATGACATTCGGAACGGGCGCCAGCATGACCGGCATTTCCAAGGTGGTACCCACCCCGGTATAGAACTCCACATTCACCAAATGAATGTTCTTGCAGTCCAGGGCATAAGCGAGCCCGCCGGCGACGAATACCCCGCCCCGCGCGATGCTCAGTACGACATCGGGCTCGAACCCGTCGTCGGCCACGGTCTGCGCCAGCTCACGAACGGCATGACCGAACCCCTCGTACGTCAGGTTCTCCCGCACATCACCGCTCATCCGGCATCACACCTGGGTTCGATGAAAATTCATGAACGAACGCGACGCGGTAGGCCCGCGCTGGCCCTGATACCGCGACCCGTACCGCTCGGAGCCGTACGGAAACTCCGAAGGCGAGCTCAGCCGGAACATGCACAGCTGCCCGATCTTCATCCCCGGCCACAGCTTTATCGGCAACGTCGCGAGATTCGACAGCTCCAGGGTCACGTGCCCGGAAAAACCGGGGTCGATGAACCCGGCGGTCGAATGCGTCACAAGACCGAGCCGCCCCAGCGAACTCTTGCCCTCCAGCCGCGACGCGAGATCGTCGGGCAGCGAGATGACCTCGTACGTCGAAGCAAGCACGAACTCACCGGGGTGCAGGATGAACGCCTCGTCCCCGTCCGGCTCGACCATGCGCGTCAGATCGGCCTGCTCGACGGCTGGATCGATATGTGGATAGCGGTGGTTCTCGAACACCCGGAAGTAGCGGTCGAGCCGCACATCGATGCTCGAGGGCTGCACCATCGACGTGTCGAATGGATCAATGCGTACACGTCCGGCGTCGATCTCGGCCCGGATGTCCTTATCTGAGAGAAGCACGCCCCGAGGATACGCAGAACGCGCGGGCCCGCCCCAATCCGGGACCGCCCCGCGCGCCTGTCACCGCTCCTGCCGCTCCTACCGCTCCTCGAACACCACAGGCACGGCATGCCGCAGCCGCGCACAACGAGGACAGCGAATAAGCCGCCCGGGACCGATCCTCCCGGACCCGAGCTGCTGCATCGGGAACGAAGCGGTAGCGAAAACGTGCCCTTCGGCACAGCGGACGACGGTGCGCTCCATGGAGTCCATCAAGTCCCTTCCCCAACAAGCCTTGAACGAGCGAGAAAGCCACATTAGGGGATGAACAGGACGCCACTCCAGGCGGCACTCCGACCACCCACGCTACGCCCCCAACTCCCGCCCACGGCACCCGCATCCACTCTCCCGCACAACAAAAAAGACCCCACGGCTCAAACGCCGGGGACCTGGCATGGGGTAGAGTGTCGAACGATGCGTAGCCGATCAAATGGTTGCGCTTCGCGGGTGTAGTTTAATGGTAGAACATGAGCTTCCCAAGCTCAGAGCGCGAGTTCGATTCTCGTCACCCGCTCCAGCAGAAAGCCCCAGGCCAACGGCCAGGGGCTTCTTTTCCGTCTGGTCCGCATCAGGGGTTCGGCACCACCTTCGCACCACCAGCCCTCGCGTCACCTCATTCGGTGCCCGAGGTGTCCTGTCAGCAGGTCAGCGAAGACGGGTAGGCCGGCCTTCGCGAGACGGGCGACGGCATCAGCGAGGGTGACTGGCGGGTTGCGCTTCTCTCCGACAAGTCTGACTACCGTCTCCGCGACCTCGTGCGGCAACTCCTTGTACGCCCGCACAGGTACGAATCCGGGTCGATCACTCGCACTCCGCGCTCGGCCAAATCACCGGAAGGGAAGTCGGCAACGTTCCACGTGATCAGGGCGTCGGCACCGGCCGCCACCGCTGCCGCCGAGTGATGCCGGTCATCGGGGTCATCACCCGGCATTTCATCCACGAGGTGCCCGTATACCGCGGTCTCGATCTCGCAGTCGGGGAAGAAACGCCGGACGGCTTGGGCGACTGCGGCAGCCGACTTCGCCGAACGCTTTCCCTCCCGGACGATGACCCGCTCCCACTCCGCGAGCAGCCGTTCGGACCACACGATCTCGTGGATAGCATCCTCGGTGAGGGCCAGCATCACGTCCATGACCGAGAACGGAAACAGGACGTTGGTGTCCACAAAGACCCGCGCTGCCACGCTTCCCCTCTTTCTTCGCTTCGACGGCCACCCGTGATGCCCGGATCAAGAGGCCGGATCGGCACCCTCCAAGACATCTGCGATCTGGCGCCGGCCTTCTCGGCGTCGTTCACGCTGCCGCTGGAACACCAGCACGTCCGCAAGGCGGACCACCCGGTGGCTACTGCCCGGCAGGTTCGTCGAAGGGATGTCGCCGGCATCAAGCAAGCGTGCGACGAACGGCCGAGACAGACCCAGAAGCTCAGCAGTCTCAGCGGGCGACAGCTGCGTCTCGGACGCCAGGACCGTCACCGCATGCCCACGGGCAAGCTCACCGGCCGAGGTCAGAAGCAGGCGGACCAGCTCCCCAGGCAGCACGAGCTCGCTGCCATCCCGGGTACGCACCAACACCTCGACCACCTCCGGCGCCATCCGAGCAGTCGCCGCGAGCGCACCCTGGTGCGAGGGATTCGGCTCCACCTTCTCGGCACGGGCAAGAACGCTGGAACGAGCCATGGCCGCCTCCAATCACTGACCCCGCCTACGTACCATCTGAAATAACTGTAACCTTGGGGTCCGGCGCGGGCAACCCCAGGGCAGACGGGATCTGCCGCGTCCCGCCCGAGCGACTTGCCCTGCTCACCGATCTGCAGGCCAACGGCCCGTGGCGGCCCTCCGAACGGATACGTGAGCAGCACAGGCAAAGCTGACGCCCACGCCACCGGGCATCCCGGCGAACCACGCCAGCGCGCTGGGCAACGCACACCCCCTGCCAACACCTCCCCTGTCACTGCGCAAGAGGCCGTGCCACAACGTGCCAGTAGGAGCGGTAAACAGCGATCACCAAAGGAACCGACGTAGCAGTCAGGGCCTGACCATCGGGACGCATTTCAGCAGGCCAGAGCCCATATGTAAGGTCAAGGGCCGGGTGATTCCCAAGCTCAGAGCGCGAGTTCGATTCTCGTCACCCGCTCTTCCACGAGGCCCCAGGTCAGCGACCTGGGGCCTCGTCGTTGCCCAGACTTCTCCAGGCATCGCGGACCAGCGCACCACCTGGCTCCTTGTTCTCGTAGGCTCGGGCGAGTACCCCTACCGTGGCGGCCATGGCCTGGCGGAGTTCGGCTGGTGCAACGACCTCGACATCCCCACCGAGCTCTTCCGTATGGCGATCACAGCCCTTGACCCCATCGGCAAGGCTGGACCGGGCGCACCAATACTGGTCACCTGCACTGAGCGCAGGCGTGCGCGCATTCTCCTCGGAAACCACCTCGCCGACATGCAAGCCCCACCCCCTCGCACGGGGCGAGATCCTGCCGGGTGTCGAGCGGGAACAGACAGCAGCACCTCAGGTACTCCGGCTCGGACCGACCGGTCGCTCGCTGATCTGACTCCGAACCGGCGCCTCAGGAGAGACGGTCGAGGGCCCCTGCGGCAAGGCCGCCCCCACATCGAGAAGGCCGTGCCACAACGTGCCAGTAAGAACGGTAAACAGCGGTCAGCAGGAGCTTTTACCAACCCTCACCTGCCACGCTTGCGACAGAAATTTCCGCAGCCAGGCCCAGTCACTGACGGGCGCTTCTCGCCGACCCCGGGCTCGCCCATGCCCTGCTCGACAATAACGAGACGCTGCGGACCGGTGGAGCCACACCGAACTCGAAGAACTCGGTGTGGCTCCACGCCCGCGACTCCTTCGACCTCACCGACCTCCAAGGCTGCCTGGGCGGAGCCGGGATCGACGACACTGAATTCGCCGCTTACGCGCTCGATGACAACCCGATCGCCGAACAGCGACAGCAGACACAGGCATAGGCGGACGACTCCACCGAACGGCTCCAGGACTGGAAGACCCGCTTGGGAACTGATCAACTACGTTGTCTGTGAAAGCTGGTGGTTGCGATGCGCATCCTCGATGCGGCCGGCCCGCCATCTCGCACGCACCAAACCTCGGTGGAGGAACGAACTTCTGCGAGCTATGCCGACTCGCGTTCAAACCGGGCTCCGGTCGCTGGCGGCGAGTGGAGTCGTGGAGCCGGTGTTCAGCGGGTAGCCGTGCTCTCGCCGGCTTGGGTACGACGCGACCCTCGACCATCCAGATGGGCAACGACTTGGGCGTGGAAACGGTCGACGGCCTCGTCGACGCTACGAATGAAACCGGACTCGGCGTTACCGCGACCACTGCCCATGCTCTTGAAGAGGGATAGACGAAAGCCGGTGATTTGCGCACTGTCTTTCGGGAGGATGTCGGCCGGCTCGGGGCGTAGCCGTTCCAGTGTGCCCCGCGGACCCGCTCCCTCTCCTTCGATAAGTGTTTCGATGTGCAGATCTGCTGGAGCTGTTGCCAGCTGACGGATCAGTCTCTTTGCCCAGGTGAGGGGATACCCCTGCTCGGGTGCCCCCACCTCGACCGAAGTGCGCAGCTTCCCCGTACGCAGATCCGCTGTGATGCCGAGGACTCCGGGTGTGCCCTCGATGCGCAGTTCGGCGTGCAGCCGCCCTTCTGAACAGAGCTCGTCGGCCAATGCAGCACGGCGCGTACGCGGCTCAGTTCCGCGTTTGGCTCGCTGGACAGGCAGTACTTTCTGGCCGAGTTCACCGCCCAGTCGCAGGCAGACCTGTCGGACCAGTCGTTCCCAGCTCTCGATGACTTCCATGGCGCGCGGGTCGCCCTGGCACAGGGTCTCGTCGTCAATTCCGTTGCGCACCGGCACCCATGCCGAGCCCATGTTCTGGAATCCGTGACAGCCCGAGTTGTCGTGCTGGAGGTAGTGCAGCAGTTCCTGCAACAGCCACGCGTGGGCAGCGTTACCCACACCCTCGTGACGGATCAGCATCTGTGCCTGATGCGCCACTTCGGCCCAGGACAGGTGCCAAAGGGCGACTTTGTGCTTGCGCCGCCCGTCGACCTTGATGTCGACCAGCGGGCTACCCTCCAGAGCCACATCGTTGGACAAGGTAATCACGGCCTCATAGCCACGCCGGGCGGCGATGTCCATGTATGCCTGTACCTGATCCGGCTTGAGTGAGTTGCCGTTCGTCTTCGTCTCGACCAGCGCAGTCCACAGCTTGCCGGCTCGCTCGACACGGATAACACCGTCCGGGCGTCTGGGGGAGTCACCGTGCGGAAGTGAGACCTCCGTGAACGTCTCCATACGCCCGGCCGGTGCTCCGAACGCGGCAGTGAGACGGCGGCCGAACTCCGGCACCTGAGCCATCACGGACAGCAAGACCGATGTGGCTCGCATTTCGCGCTCCCGATCGCTCTTGAGAGTCGAAACGGGGAAGAGCCTGGCCGACCTCCAGGCGTCGTTCTCGGCGAGGGATTTCTTCGTGGCTTTGGGAAGTGTGATCTTCTTCTTGGCCGTACGCGGTCGTGGGGCCGGTTTCGTCCCGGCCGCCGACGCCTCCGCTACATCCTCGGACGGCCTAGGTGCCGGCACCGAGTGCGACGCGGGGAGAGCGGACGGCATCTGCGGTTCGGCAGTCTTCTGCTCCGGCTCGGGCTCCCCCGCCGCTTCTTCTTCGGCGTCATCGATATCGACTCCGAAGTCCGTTGCCAGGCCCGCCAGGCCGGACTCGTAACCCTGGCCGACGGCTCGGAACTTCCATTCCCCGGAACGCCGATAGAGCTCACCGAAGATGAAAGCACTTACCGCACCGGCGTCCTCAATGGAGAACTGAACCAGGCTCTCGCCGGAACCATCGGCGAGCGTCAGGCTAAGGTCGTTCAGGTCCCCGAACCGGGCGCCGCCGTACCGGCTCGCCGCAACGACGACCTGCTCAATCTCCGGCCGGACCGCGTCCAGATCGAAGCTGATTCGGTCCTCGTCGCCATCAGCGGTAGGCGTCTTACCAAGGAGCTGCACGCTCCCGTCGCAGGCGACTGGGTTGTTGTAGAAGTAGAAATCGGCGTCACTACGCACCTTGCCGTTGCCGTCCAGCAAGAGCACGGATACATCCGCGTCACCCTCCCCAGTGGCACTACTCCAGCCCAGGCTCACCATTACGGAGCTGACGTCTTCGCTCAGTGCCGCCAAGGTGACATTGGCGCCTTTAACCATCTTGTGCACGTGGCCCCCCAGATGCAGAGCCGCTTCGGAAAGCGCCCCGGCAGCCCAACATGACACTGTGTGGCGCGTCACACATGTGGTGTAACGGAACCTTAGCCGCCGCGTGTGGAATTCGTGACGAAATACGAGAAGTAGAGTTCCTCGCGGTCCCACACGATGCCAGCGGACCATGTCCAGCGCGGATCGCCTACGAAGGCGAGCACGGCAACTCGTTCTCCGCGGAGCACAAGCTGCGGATCGTCGCCGACTACGACGCCTCCCCGGCCGGGGAGAAGGGCGCGATCCTGCGGCGTGAGCGGCTGTACCACTCGCACGTGATCGAGTGGCGCCATGCCCGTGACGCCAGCGCCCTGGATGCGCTGACCGACCAGCGGACCTCTCCGGTTCGACCGAAGAAGGCAGCCGAGCAGGCCGAGCTGGAACGGCTGCGCAAGAAGGTCGCCCATCTGGAGAAGGACCTGGCCCGCCGCCCGCCTAGCCCCGTGCAGGAGCGACTTGCCCCGCTTCCCAGCTCTGCTGCGCGCCAGCCTGACGAGGCCCTCAGAACGGATACGTGACGGGCGGCACGCCAAGCTGACGCCCGCACGACTGGGCATCCTGCCGAGCCCCACCACCGAGCCGGGTAACGCAATTCCCCTCCCGACCGACGTCTCCCCCGACGCCGCACGGGAAGCCGTGCCACAGCATGCCAGTAGGCGCGGTAAACAGCGGTCACCAAAGGCGCTGCCGAAGCAGTCAGGACGAGGTCATCGGCGCGCGTTCCCACAGGTCAGAGGCTACACACGGGACCAAGCACCGTTGATTCCCAAGCCCAGAGCGCGAGTTCGATTCTCGTCACCCGCTCCATGACGAAGGACCTGGTCAATCACCCGGGCCTTTCTTGTTGTCCGGCCCAACCTCCGGCTAGATGCCATGATCACGCCATGATGAGTGAGCGGCTTCCCGCAGGCTGGACCCTTGCAGAGGTCCGCGATGCCTCCGGAGACCAAAGAGCAGTGCTGCTCGACGTAGATCGTGCGGCAGTGTGGCGAGGCGGGCCAGCCGACGGTGAGGAAAATTCAGCCGGAGATCGTGATCGGGTTTCACAGCCTCTGCTTGCTGAAGCCGATCGATGACGAGGACTGGTACATGGGCAGCCTCAACGACGACGGAACCATCGACTGCTGGATCGCATACGCGGACTTCCACGAGGCATTGAGGGGGCTGTAGCCCTGGATTCGGTACCAGGCGACGAGGGTCGTGCGCACAGGTGGCAGCGACCGCTGTAACAGCATCTACCTCAAAGACGGTCGCCGTGCCCCATCCGTGCCCTTCAGAGCGGAGAACAGCGGTCACGTACGGCTCCCAGGGACCACAGCCCACCACCCAAGCAGCTCTCCACACGCTCGGACATCAAGTGCTCAGTTAGGCCGCCACATCGAACCATCGGCTGCTGCGGCGGCGTCAATACTCTGGGCAATGGAGACCCCACGGCGAAAAGGGAGACCATGATCGACCGCATTCAAGCTCTGCTGGACGAAGGAGTCCGGGACAAGATCTACCCCGGTGCGGTCTGGGCCGTGGGGGACTCCACCGGCATCCGCGCCAGCGGCACTACGGGCGTCCTCGACCCGGACGAACCGGAACACCGAATGCAGCTGGACACCGTGTTCGACGCCGCCAGCCTGACCAAGATCCTCGCCGTCTGGTCCTCAATCGGCACGCTCTGGGAGGACGGCCACCTCGACCTCGACGCCCGCCTCGGCACCTACTGGCCCGAGGTCACCGACCACGACCTCGGACAGGTCACAGCACGCCAGTTGCTGACCCACACCGCCGGCGTCCCCCTCCGAGCCCAGCTGAAGAACCAGTACGGCACGGACCACGACGACATCCGCAGGGGCGTACTGCGCGAACCACTCCACCGACCCCCGGGCGAAGCCGTCGAGTACACCGACCGCGCAGCCCTGATCCTCGGCTTCCTCGCCGAACACCTCTCGGGCATGCCCCTGGACCAACTCGCCACCGCGCGAACCTGGCAACCCCTCGGCATGAACACCACTCGCTTCGGCCCACTAACCGCCGAACTCGCCGCCCGGTGTGCCCCCACCGAGCTGGACCAGGACACCGACACCCACCTCAAAGGCGTCGCCCACGACTTCTCCGCCCGCCTGCTGGGAGGGGTCTGCGGCATCGCCGGCGCCTTCACCGTCCTCGAAGACCTGGCGGCCTTCCTGCGCCACATGCTGGACCCCGCGGCAGCCAACTCCACCGTCGGCTTCGGACCTGGCTGGACCGCCCAGTCGCTCACCATCCAGACCGGCGACCTCGAACCCGCCCGCGGCCTGTTCTGGCACCCGGCGCCGGGTACGAGCGACGCCGACGACGCCTGGGTCCACTACGGGTTCACCGGCACCGGCATGTGGATCTCCCCGGTCGCCAACCGGTGGGCCGTGCTCCTCACCAACAAGCTCTACTACACACGCGACAGACAGCCCCTGGCCGAAGTTCGCAACGTGTTTCGCGAGCTGGTATTCACGAAGATCGAGGCGCTTTCCTCGGATTAGTCCCCCAACCTGTCCGGTACTGCAGCGCGATCGGCTACCCAAGCGAGCCCCCGCCCAAGCAACACGCGGGCTTCCGTCGTTCGCATGCCCCAACTCGCATGAACGCCCTCGGCGTGCACCTGCAGTTCGCTGAGCACGCCTGGAGCGCGGTGCCGGGATTGCTCCCGGTCCGTGCCGGAAGACCGCCTCCTCGTCCCCAACCGGAAGTACGTCGTCGGTGCCGATCGAAGGGCGCTGCTTCACCGGTGCCTTGTCATGGGCGACCTTCACATAACCCGGGCCCACCGTCGCACCGTCCAGAGGAACGAACACCAGACGGGGCGGGTGGGCAAGCCGACCCGGATCGCGGCCATGGCCGACTCGTCAGTACTGGTGTCGACGTAGATCGCCTCCAGCTCGCCGATCCTGCGGCCCCGGGTGTCCACCACGTCGTCGGTCCCCCACTCACGGATCCACCATTCCGATCATCCCGACTCCTCGCGCTCGGTCGCCGGTTCGGGAAGCGTGGCGACAAGGATGTCGGCAGCCTGGGTGACGTTGTCGGTGTCGACCGCACGGGCCATGGCGTCTCGTGCCGCGTCGGGTGTCGTGTCCGGCGGCACCACCAAGAGGGCGAAGTGGTCATTGTCGCCGCGTGTGATGAGGGCGGTGTCGTCGCCGACGGGAAAGGAGTCCAGGTGCACGACCCGGTCGTCGACGACCACACGAGTCGGGACACCCTCCCAGGCGGCGGTGTCCAGGCCGACCCTCGTGATGGGGCCGAGGTGCGCGGTGAGCACCTCGATCAGGGCGGGCAGCTCGGCCGTGACGTCCCGGGAGCGGGGCCACCAGGCACCGTCGAGGATGCCTTCGCGGAAGTGCGTCGTCTGCAGCCGGAGCAGTGCCGTGCCGGGTTTCACCGCCCGATGGATCTCGTCCGGAAGGAGTTTCCGGGGGGTGGGGGTGTCAGATTCGGCCATGGTGGTCCGCCTGCCTGCGCGGGGCCGCCGACACCTCATGGCCGGCGAGATACCGCCCAGGTCTCACGGTACTCCGCGAGCCTGCCCACGAGACTCCGCGTGCCTGCCCACGAGCATCAGCCGAGCGGTGTTCCCGGTCGGAAATCACCTGGCCAGAACGGCTCGCCCGGCCGCGGCGAGGAGTAGGCTCAAAGTACCGGGAGTAACTCGAACACCCGCTCCCACGCGGACGTCGTTTCCGGCGATCAAGACACTGGGCCGTCCTGCAGGGCGGCCCGGAGACGGGTCCGCATCATGACCACGACCGTCGAACGCAGAGTGGCACGGGCGCTTGTTCCCCCACTCCCGACGCGCATTTCCTTCACTCCGAAGACCACCCTCGCCGGCCAGTTGGACGGTGCCTGGTGGCCCTACTCGCGCGACCTGATCACCGAGCTTCCGTCCCTGGTCGAAGCGCTGGAAGGGCGTTGGGGACGCATCACGCGCGCCATGGTGAATCCCACCCGCTGGCCCGTCGTCCCGCACAAGGTTCCCGTCACCGGGCACACCGTGCATGTGGGCTGGTTCACCGAACAGGATCCCGACAAGATGATCCTGCTCTCCTACACCGCAGGCCGCTGTGACCTGCTGGTGATCCCGCCCGAGACCGAGCCCGCCGCAGCCGCCCGGCTGATGACCGCTGCCGCCGTCCCCGGCAGCGTCCTCACCGCCGGTGTGCTGATGTCCGAAGAAGCCGCGATCGGCCGCCGTATGCGCGACGCCCGAAGCAGCCAGGACGCCTGGGAGACCGATGGCGGGTCCACCCTGCCGCCCCTCCGGCATCCGGTCGTCGGCGCGCGGATGATCCCCCCTGCCGGGGAACACGCGGAGATGACGACATGGAGACCTTGATCACGCTCGCGGCAGGCGCCCTCCTGATCGCGCTCGGCATGCGCCTGATCCACCGGCTCAACGCCCAGCACGACGCACGCATCGCGGTCTACCACTTCAGCGATCCCTTCCCGGCCCTCAGTCGGCCACCCGGCCACCACAGCTCGACAGGGCAGGCCTCCAGCCACAGGCTCACGGGCATCTGGCCCTGACCTCAGACCACTTCTCCGAACGAAGGCCGCGGGTGGGGCGCCCGGCACCCGGGACAACCCACCCGTCGGCCTCTCGTTTCGCCGCCCCGAAGGGAACACCGTCTTGTACCCCGTCGACAACGAGCCCCTGCCGCAGGCAGGACACGCCGAGATCCGGATCGTCGCCGCCACTCCCGAATCCGCCCGCGCGGTCGCCGAAGTAATCCGCCGCTGCTTCGCCGGAACGGAACAGCGCAGCTACCCCGCCCCCGGGGGCGGCACCCGGCTCCACCTCACCGTGGACACCGAATCCGCCGCAGGACCCGCCCTCTCCTGGCTCACCACCAGCAGACCGTCCGCGCACACCGGCACCCACGGCAACGAAGTCTGAGAAGCACCGGACCTTCACATGCACGAAAGGACTCGATCATGGCGACCCTCCGCGAGCGGCAGATCTACCGCGAGCGGGTCCTGACCGCCCTTTACGAAGCCACCGAAGGCAACCGTCTCCTCGGAGTCCCTGGGCGGAAGCTGCGGAACGACCTGCGCATCCCGGAGGAAGACCTGGCCGCCGCCTGCACGTACCTCGCCGGCGAGGGCCTGATCACTGTCGACTGGGAACCGGGCAACACACCCGCGATGGTCTCCCTGACCCACCAGGGAATCCGCCGCATGGAGGCCGAAGAAGAACGCGACTGAGCCGGACTGTCCAAGGGTCGAGCCGTCCACCGCTCAGCCCGGCACGTACGGCCTGCACGGGCCCCCTGCGCGCACACGAACGAGGGGGACGGTGCCTGCCCGATGGCCCGCTCTCCCCTCCCGGTCCGTCCGGCCCGCAGTCGTACAATTGAACTTGGATCGAGCACTCTCACGTGTGACGATCCGGAAGGGCGGCCCCGGCGGAGTGAATGCGCTGGGGCCGTTGCGACGACGGCCGCCATGAGGCCCACACGCCCGCATGTCGCCGCCCGGCGCTGGTGATGCACCTCGCGCGCGAGGTTCCGGTCCGAGGACGCGGTCGAGAAAGGCGATGGTGTCGCCCTGCCGGACCGCAGCCCAGAACTGGTTCGTGCACTTCCGGCATGGACGGCCCTGACAATCGGAGCGGGCTCCCGCTACGGGGTCGCGCCAGGGCTCAGTTGGGCCCTTGGCCTTCCAGTGTGCGCCGCTGGACCAGCCGTGAAATGTCCTTCTCGCGGTAACGATCCCCACCAGATGGCCCCCGTCCACGACAAGAATGCGCGGTGAAGACCTTCCCCAGTACCTGTGAAGTCTCGCGGGACCTGTGAAGTCTCGCGGGCCGGCCCACCACTTTCGCGCATACTCCAGTATGCTTGCCGCATGTCCTCCACGACTCGTATCACCGTCACCCTGCCCAGCGACCAGGTGGCGGAGCTCCGCAAGCTCACGGACAACGTTTCCGGCTATGTGGCGGAAGCGGTGGCCCGCCAGATTCGGCACCAGCTGCTGGGCGACGACCTACGACGCCATGAAGAAGAACACGGAAACTTCAGCGACGAGGAACTAGCGGAGGCCCGGTCGAAGATCTTCGGTGCCGCCAGCACCTCCAAGGACGCGGACGCCGCATGAGTGAGCGCATCGAGACCGTTGTCCTTGACTCGGAAGGGCTTTCGGCCTGGATCGCGCAGGACCGCAAATTCCTCGCGATGCTGCAGGTGTTCCACGAGATGGGTGCCGACCTTGTCATCGGGGCGAACACCATCGTGGAGGCCAGCGACTCTCGCACCAACATTCCGCGCCTCAACTGGACGCTGTCGCGGATCAAGGTGGAACCGGTCACGGAGCAGGCGGCAAAGGCCGCTGCAGAGCTCCTCAAAGGAGCCGGACTGCACGGCCACAAGTACGCCATCGACGCCACCGTGGCCGAAGTGGCACTTCGCCGGCCAGGGCCGGTCGCGCTGCTGACGTCCGACAGCGACGACATGACAAAGCTCTGCGGTAGTCACGTCCGGATCATTTCCCTCTGACTCACCGCCGTCCTTCGCGAAGATGCGCCTCGGCGCCTCCATCTTTGGTGCGCGCCGTGGTGGACGCGCACAGCGCCCCGGTGCTCGTGCCCCATCCGTGCCCAGCCGAGCGGTCAACAGCGGTAAACAGGGGCGCCGAGAGACCACGCCAAAAGCACCTCCAGAGCGACGTTTCACCAGGTCAGAGCAAGTTCGACCTCCGCAAGCACCGGTGATTCCCAAGCTCGGAGCGCGAGTTCGATTCTCGTCACCCACACGAAAGCCCCAGGCCAGAGGCCCGGGGCTTTGTTGTTGTCCGGCTCCGGATCAGGTACCGCGTGCCCGATCCGTGCCGGACGCCCGGTCAATGGAGCGGTGCCCGGAATGCCCCACCGTAGAGTTCGTCGAGACCGATGAGCAACACACCGTCTTCGACTCGTGCTCCACGCGACACCTCGCTTCGCAACGAGTCGCTGAAGCCGGCTGCGCTGAAACAGGCGAGCTGACATCGGCTGGTGTCCATGCCTCGCGCGGTAAGGACTTCTCTCGCCCGAGCCAGCCGCTCCAGGTGGCTCCCGCCCCCGCAAGGGTGCGGTACTCGCCAGCAATCCGTCCATGACGGACATCGCCGAGCCGCACAGAAGAAGCCGCATCCGGCTCTCCTGACGCTCGTCGTCGGACTCCATCGTGTGGAGGAGGCAGATGATGTCGGCCTTCCCCGCGATCTCCTCGTTGATCTCCCGGTGGAGGGCGGCCTCCCGGGACTCGTCGCTGGCCTCGACGCCGCCGCCGGGCAGTACCCAGTACTCGGGGATGTCGGGCTTGGTGCGACGAATGACCAGCATCGTGTCGTCAGCGGTGACAAGGACGGCGCGGACTCGTTCGATCATGTCGGTCTGTCTCCTTGCTTGTTGGCGGTCTCAGTGCAGCAGCCAGCCGCCGTTGACGTGGACGGATTGCCCAGTGATGAACGACGCGGAGGGGCCCACGAGAAACGTCACCAGGGCCGCGACATCCTCAGGCCGGGCACGGCGAGGGACGCACTGGCGTTTGATCTGGTCCTCCGGGCGCGCACGGTGCTGGGCGGGGATCGCGTTCTCGGCCTCGACCTGGATGGCGCCGGGCATGACCGTGTTCACGCAGACCCCGTACGGGCCCAGTTCGTGGGCGAGGGAGCGGGTCAGGCCCAGCAGCCCGGCCTTCGCAGTGCTGTACGCGACGAGGTTCGTCCGGCCAGCGCGGGCGTTGACGCTGCCGATGTTCAGCGCCTTCCACGCGCAGCCGAGCGCTGTTCGCATCCCGTCTCGTGATGGCGGCGTAAGCCCTGACGTCCGCAGCAGAGACGTTGCCCCTCTTCCGCTCCTCGTCCTGGGGGAAGCGCAGCACGGTCACCGGTACACCGAATCGTTCAGCGATGGCCACCGGGCGGGCGGCGCCAGGGCGCGCGGAACACCGCACCCAGGGGCCTATGACATTGATCACAGCGAAAGTGCAGGCGGCGAACACAACTGCACCCTTTTGCCTTTTCTGTCGGTCACGGTGCTGTGGTATTGGCCGGAACAGGTGAAGAACTCGTAGTGACTGACCGTTGGCCCGGCCATACGATCCCCCCAAGTCGCATCTGCGTGCCCCCTCCCGCCGCGACTCCTTCTTCTTTTTCGGACACCGAAGGGCTCTTGTGAAGATTCGCCCGATTCTTGCCACAGCTGTTGCCGCCGCAGTGACCATGCCTGCTCTCCTGCTGTCGGTCACCCCCGCGTTCGCCGACGACAAGCCGGCAGCCCAGACGCAGGACAAGAAGCAGAACAAGCCGTCCATCGCGGAGCTGGAAAAGGCCGCCGCCGCCGCGAAGGCGACGTACGACGCCGCCGTAGAGGCGGAGAGTGCCGCCAAGGCTGCTCTGGAAGCCACCCTGTCCGACACCAATCCTCTGGCCGTGGCCGCCAAGGCCGCCGAGGCCGCGGCGGCGGAGGCCGCCGCCGCGAAGGTGGACGCCGACCAGGCGGTCATCGACGCCCAGGCCGTGGTCGACGCACTCCCGGAGACGGCCACCGAGGAGGAGAAGGCCGCCGCCGCGGCCAAGCTCACCGAAGCGAAGGCCGACGCCGAGACCGCCAAGGAGACCAAGGCCGCCGCCGATGCCGCGCTCGTGGAGGCCCTGGACGCGCGGGACGACGAGCGGGTCGCCGCGGTCCGGACGCTGGATCAGGCGCAGAAGGCCACCAAGGCGGCCCTCGCTGACAAGACCGCCGCCGACGAGGCGCTGGCCAAGGCGAAGGAGGAGGGTGGCGAGGACGGTGAGGACTGCGTCCCGGAGGCCAGGCTCACCACGGTCGTCACGGGCCTGCCGTCCACCGTCGTCGCCGGCACGAAGGTCGACTTCAAACTCCGGGTGACCAACGGCACCGACAAGACGATGGACGAGGTACTTCCGTTCGCCTACGTCCACGCGACCGACCGGAGCGGGCTCAAGAGCATCGATGACCTGGTGCACCTGCAGTGGTCCTCCGCCTCGTCCTCGAAGTGGAAGACCGTCGACAACAAGCACTACATGGACGCCATCAGCCCGCTGAAGGCCGGTGCCCACGCCGACATCAAGATGCGCCTCAAGATCGACGCCTCGGCCCCCGCAGGCAACGGCGTCACCTTCGTCGCCGGTGACTACTTCAATGACAACGGCACCTGCGGCGGAAACCCGGACCTCGAAGGCTACGAGTTCCTGATCGCCGCCGCGGGCAGCAAGCCCGACAAGGTCGACGACGCCAAGCCCAGCACCACCAAGCCGAACACCTCGGACGTCAAGACACAGAGCAGCGCGTCCCGTCCGGTGAGCGGCAGCCTCGCGGCCACGGGCTCGTCCTCCGCGATGCCGCAGCTTGCCCTCGCGAGCGGCGCGGCCGTGGCGATCGGCGGGGGCGCGGTGTTCCTCGTACGCCGTCGCAAGGCCGGCACCCACGCCTGACCCGCGTGGGGGTGGGGTGCCGGCCGGGCACCCCACCCCCACGCGCCGGACGTCCAACGGGCGGTGACCACCAGGCCGAAGACAAGGTCGCTGAGATCAGCGGGTCTCAACTGGAGGTCACGGGCGACATCGGTCAGCGATGCGCCCTCGGCCCACCTTTGGTGTGCGCCGTGGTGGACGTGCACAGCGCCCCGGTGCTCGTGCCCCATCCGTGCCCAGCCGAGCGGTCAACAGCGGAGTGGCGGCCGCCCAAGCGGAAGCAGCAATCGGACTGACGCTCAGGGGCGTATGAGGAGGGGCCCGGAGAATTCTCCGGGCCCCTCCTCATGTCTCACCTCCGGTCAGAGCCAGGAGCCCCAGATGCCGTACGCCGTCGATCGGGTCACGGCCTCGGCGCCCGAGGCGTCCAGGCGTACGACGCGGTAGTAGTACAGGCCGAGCCGGTCCTCGTGCACCGCGGTGTCCATGTAGAACGCGGCGTCACCCATCGTGCCCTCGGCCAGGGTGACGTAGGCGGCCGTGGCGGGGTCCCAGCGCTCCACGCGGTAGCTCGCGAACCGGGAGCAGTCCCCGAGGCCGGAGCTCTCGGAGCAGCCGACATACAGCTCCGGGTACTGGTCCTGACGGACCTCGGTCTCCGTCCAGCCCGGCGGTCGGTTGTCGGGCAGGATGACCGAGACCTCGGCGGGGTGGAGGACGTCGAGTGGCTCGTCGTCGTGCAGAAGCCGGCCGTCCGTGGCGGCCACCTTGTAGACGTGGGTGGCGCCGTCGGGGACTGTCGGACAGAGGATCTCGGTCCTGGCCAGAGAGCTGCCGGTCCAGCAGTTCTCCTTCCAGACCGTCTCGCCGCTGTCCGGGTCGGTGATGCCCTGCCACACGTGGTAGCCGGTGACATCGGCGTCGGCGGGCGGCGTCCAGGTCAGCCGGACGCCGAGCGGGACGCGTTCCGCAGTCAGGTTCTGCACCGGGGCGGGACGCTCGGTGTCCGGGGTGGTCTCCGTGGCGGCCGGGCCGGGCTGCGAGACATGCCCGTACAGGTCGGTCGTCACGACTCGGTACTCGTACGCCGTCTCCGACTTGCCCTGAACGTCCCAGCAGGTGCCGTTGACCTGCTTGCGGGCGGACCAGGGGGCGTTGTCGTCCGCCCAGGTCCAGTACGTGTCCGGGTCCTCCAGCGGCTCGTCCCACGGGGTGAACGGCTTGCACTTGTCCACGATGCTGGTCTCGCCGGTCACGGTGTCGGTGCGGACAATCTTGTACGTGGGAAGGGGCCCTTCGTCGACGGTCCACGGGTCGACGCTGCTCCACTCGACCATCACGCCCTCATCGAACCTGTGGGCGGTGGTCTTGAACGCCGGGATCGCTTCCGGCCGGTCGGCCATCTTCAGCGTGATCTCCACCGGCGCGGCGGCGTTGCCCTTGGCGTCCACCGCGCGCACCGCGTACCGGTAGCTGTCGGCGACGGCGGCCACCTGGCGCGGCACCACGTCGGTCTGCGTGGTGGTGCTGTTCTCGGGCCGGGCGTCGCCATAGTCGCCGGTCGCCGGGTCGTACTGGAGGACCTGGTACGAGGCGGCCCCGGTGACGGGTGACCACACCAGATGCGGAACGCCCGACCGATACTCGACGCGGAGCTGCGTGACGGCGGCCGGCGGGGTCAGGTCGGGGGTGGTGAACGTCGTGGCGGCCGAGTACGCCGACCAGTTCCCGGCGGCGTCCCGGGCCCGGCCCCGGTAGGTGACCTTGCTGCCGTCGGCCGGATAGCCGGCGTCGCAGACCGCGCCCTTGGCGCCGGAGTAGACGGTGCTCCAGCGGTTCGTGGCGGCGTCGAGCCGCTGCATCTCGTACCAGGCGATGTCGGCGGCGTTCTCCGCGGTGGTGACCAGCTGCGGGGCCGCGTAGGGCTGGTCGTGCGGGCACGCGTCCCACTCGACGAACGGCGCGGCGGGCGGCGTCTTGTCCACTGTGGTGACGAGCTGGTCGGCGCTGCCGCCGGAGACGTTGCCCGCCTTGTCGACGGCCCGCACCTCGTAGTAATAAGCCGCGCCGGTTTTCAGCAGGGTGCTGTCGGTGTACGACGTGGCGGTGGTCGTCGCGAGCGGCTTGCTGCCGTACGACGAGCCTTTCAGCCGCCGGTAGACCCGGTAGTTCGCGAGGTCCATCTCCCTGCTCCTGGACCAGGTGAACTTGGCCGCACCAGTGGCGGTGTTGTAGGAGACGACCGCGCCCGTCGGGGTGAGCGGCTTGACCTTGTCAACGTCGACGGAGGTGCGCGGCGTGTAGGCGAACTTGACGTTCGCGGTGCCCGTCCAGTTGACGAAGTCGACGCGGATCGTGTGCTTGCCGCTGGGGATCGTCACGTTGACCGTCTTCTTGACGGTGGTGGAGACGTTCTTCCACAGGTCGATCTTGCGGACACCGTCGAGGTAGACCCGTATGCCGTCCTGGGCGGACGCCGTGAACGTGAAGGGGCCGCCGGAGCCGAAGTCGCGCGTCACCGACCAGCGCACACCGAAATTGTTGGACGGTACGCCAGAGGCGGGTGCGCCCGTGCCCCAGTTCTGGTCGATCGCTGAGTCGCAGTCCGTCTTCTTGGGCGTGCCCGAGAACGTCGTGTTCGCAAAGAACTGCCGTTTGAAGACGGGGGAGGTGCAGCTCACCACCGCGGAGGCGGGTACGGCCGTGGCGTGGAGCACTCCGCCTGCCGTGGCCAGAACCAAGGCGGTGGCGGCGGTGCGTCTGGCTGGGTTCATCAAGTCCTTCAGTCCTGTTCGGCGACAGATGTCGATCAGACGTCGCCGAACAGGACCGACAAGAGCGTCGATTGGTTGTACGAGACTCAGCCGGTTACCGCAGCGGTGACAGCCCGTCGCTGGGGGTCAAGGTCTCCGTACTGTCCGTCATCACGGCGGTCATCCAGTAGTACGAGGTGGTGCCGCGTCGGGCCGGTGCGCTCGGACGCGAGCAAGCCCCCGCAGGCTCAGCACCAGATGAGCACCAGAACGCCGGGTAAAGAGCGGTCAGTCCTGGTCAGAGAGCAAGTGCCGCGACTACGCTCAGGACTGCCATACTCCCTGCTCAGAAGCCATGGACCGGGGGCTGATCCGTGATTCCCAAACTCAGAGCGCGAGTTCGATTCTCGTCACCCGCTCTTCAATGAAGGCCCAGGTCAAAGAACTGGACCTTCATCGTTCATACAGTGGCGCGCTCCACCTTGACGCCCTGAACCACGCCCGCTCCACGGTGTGTGGGCCGAAGGCGGACGGGATGGAAGCCGGGGAAAGTGGTGGCCTACGGCGAAAGGACGCCGGTACGCCACGCGTGAACGCTGAGCCCGTAGGTCACTAGTCCGTCTCGTTGATAGATGGGCGTGTTGCGCACGGAAATTCCAATTGATCCAGTGTGTGCAGTTCAAGCTCACAAGCGGATGCAGGAGACATCCGAAACGCTTGAAACAAGGAGCACACATGAGTCCTGAGCGCAGGACACCTACGCCGTTCGCGACCCTGCTGCGAGGCAAGCGCAAGAAGATTGGCGGGCTCACCTCAGTCGCGCTGCTGGCGGCGATCGGACTGGTCACCCCCACCGCGGCCATCGCACACACCACCACCCACGAGAGCGTCACGTCCGCCAACGACCCCAAGTGCGACCCGTATGGCATGGGGAGCCTGGGCAAGTGCAAGAAGCCGAAGCCGCCGCCGCCGCCGCCAACGGGCTGCAACGACATCGACTCAGCAGTTCAAGGCAACACCAAGTACGTCTCGGTGGTTTGCAGCGGGGAGGTGCGCGTCCTGTCCGTCAATGAGGCTGGTCCGAACCCGCCAACCCCTGTTGCGGGACCGGGCAACGTCTTCTGGCAGCCGGTAGGTGGCCCGACCAACGTATTCGACGCCACGCTGTCGGTATTCGATGCCCGCCTCCTGGTCACCGTGCTGACTTCAACAGGAGAGGTATGGCAGGGCGTGTGCACCTCAACGCTCCCGCTCACGGTCCCGTGCACCTTCACGCAGATGCCCACGCCACCCAACACGTAACGAACCTGCTCACGGCGAGCGTAAGGCCTGTCGGAAGCATGCCGCGGTCACCGCTCACCACCGTGGCAACTTCGGTCGGCTAGGCGACACCGTGCCCCTGGCGTGCCCGTTCGAGACGCACGCCAGGGGAAGCCGCGGGGAACACTCCACCGCCCGCCCGACTGCACCCGAGGTACTACGCGCGCTGCCCGGAGCGTCGTCCACCCCCATGGCGACGGTTCTGGACTCGGCCGGTGCGCTGCTGGGGCCGGCCTGGCTGCCGAGCCGGGTGGTCGCGGCCATGGCGCGCCAGTCTGCGTAGGTCCTCGCCGCGGAAGTCCGTACTCCGATCTCACAGACGGCCGGGATCTGACGCGATGCTTTCTTCTCTGACCCATGACGATCCGGCCGGGCTGGCGGGCGGGCGGAGAAGCATTGCAACGGCGGGCACCCGAACGCTGCGCCGTGTACCGCGGCGAGCCTCACTCACCGCACGGGGAAGCCGAAGGAGTACCCCTGCTGCTTCAGCCAGGGCAGGATCTCGCGCAGAGCGGCCAAGGTCTGGGAGCGATCCCCTCCCGCGTCGTGGAAGAGGACGGTCGGCCCGTTGGAGATCTCACTCTTGACGGTGGCGACCATGGTGTCCGTGCCGGGACGCTCGAAGTCCCTGGAGTCGACGTTCCAGCCCAGCGGCCGCATTCCCCGGGACGCGGCGAGCTGTCGGCTGTACGGGGTGAAAGCACCTCCCGGGGCCCGGTAATACTGGGGCCGGACGCCTCCGGACGCCTTGGTGATCATGCGTTCGGCATCCAGGATCTGCTGGGACTGGTAGGCCTCGGACTTGGTGTCCATGCTGGTGTCGTGCGAGACCGCGTGGTCGCACAGCCGGTGCCCGGCCGCCACGACCGCCTTGACCAGGTCCGGGTACATCTGAGCCTGCGTGCCCACCATGCAGAACGTAGCCTTCACACCGCTGTCCTTCAGCAGTTGCAGCACCTGCGGCGTCCAGACCGGGTCCGGTCCGTCGTCGATGGTGATGTTGACACCCCGGGCGCCGCGGTCCGACGCGTGCGCGATGTCCGCCGCCACCTTGGCCACGGTCCGGTCCTGGGGCCGGGCGTCCGGCGCTGAGACACGCGCTTGCGGCTGCCGCCCTCCGACGGGGTCGGCCTGCGCTGTCCACACCGAGGTGGCAGCGGCCACCGCTGTCACCCCGAGAGCCGCCGCGAGAAGCCGGCCGTGCCATCCCCTTCCCTTATGCCTTGCCATGTCCGCCCGCCCCTTTGCTGTCTCCACCGATGCCGTGCGCCCATGAAGACATACGAACGCCCGCACAAGATCCCTCTGTTACCGATCGCAGACGAATCCGCAGGGGACCGGCGACAAACACAGAAGCCCGAGGAACAGCCGCACCTCGGCTCCCCGTCGGCTCCGGGAACCCCGCGGTCTGCGACTCCGCCTCTTCTCAGCCGCCCCCCAGCTGATCACCACCGCCCGCCGTCGGCACCTGCGATTCACCCACCACTGGGACTGGACCGATGTCATCACCAGCGCGATCGAGCAACTCGACGCCCTCCCGAACCCCGGTTGATCAGCAGATCCACCTGTCCCCGACGGGCCTGAACCATCCCCGGGACCATGGACCCCGGCGCCCACCCAACGCGACAATCGGGCCAGCGGCCTGCCCCACACGCCCCAACAAACGAAGAAGAGCCCGTCAGCAAGCTGACGGGCTCCCGCGAAAAATCGAGGCTTGCCCTGAGGCTAACCTGCCATCAGGTCAGATCGTCGGTGTTTCATCGACGATCTCCTTGTGCGGTTCGACAATGAACCTCCAGCCATCGCTGGGCTCCAGGAACCGCACTCGGGTCGGGTAGATGTCCAGGGCACGGCGGTCGCGGTTTTGGCTGTTCGTGTTCTTCCGCCCCCGGGCCGGCTCCTCGTACAGGTCGACCTTGACGTCCGGCACCGCGACGGTGTCCTCGCTCCAGCGCTGAACGATCCCCGCGCCGAACGCGTCCCGTGCGGCGGAGTAGAGCGACTCCAGGGATTCCTTCTTCCCGTCGGGCACGAAGAGGGCGAGGTTCAGAAGGACGCCGGCACTCTGGAGAACCTCGATTTCTTCCCCCGCCTTGTCGGCAATCCAGATCCCGCGCTCTTCGAGATTGTCCGGGAGAACATGAATTTCCTCACCGAAGATCGTCCTCGCGATGAAGGACCCTCCCTCGAAATTCTTACCCGGCTTCGTAAGAAAAGCCGGGGCGTAGCAGTCGAGAGGAAGGCCATCCATCTCTGCCGAGACGAAGATGTCGTCCTGGAGGCCCAATTCCGAAACCTCTCCGGCCGTAAGACGTCGAGCCGTAACCTTCTCGGTATTCACGCCATTCCCCTTTTTTCGTGGCGTCCTGTAAATTCATTAGGACTATATCATGAAAACGAACAGCCAGTCTCTTTAACCACACCTCCGCGCTCCCGATAGTACAGTCAACCCTCCGAGTAATTTCTTCCAACAGAACAGCAGACAAATCCTCTCGAATCGCCGACGAAACGCAACCCCCGTAGAGAAATACGGTGAGGTCCAAGAGGTGACTCACTGCTTCGGCGGGGTTTTCGGAACCAAGTCAGCCGCCAAGTGAAATGTGAGCGGCCCTGGTCGAATGGCAACCCGGCGACCTTCGACAACCGCGACCTCGCCCGCCTCCTTACTCACCGCTCACAACTGCCAGGTGCACACGACGCCATATCCGCCGTCCTCGTGCCCCGTCCGTGCCCTTCGGAGCCGTAAACAGCGGTCCGTCAGGGTGCGAAGCACCCCACCAACCGCGCCCCTGATGCTCTGGTCGGGGCCTGCGGAGGTGTCCGGAGGGCGGGGGCGGAGCCGGGTCGACGCTGCGGGACTCGGGCTCAGTTGGGCCCTTGGCCTTCCAGTGTGCGCCGCTGGACCAGCCGTGAAATGTCCTTCGCGGTGACGATCCCCACCAGATGGCCCCCGTCCACGACGAGAATGCGCATGCCAGTACCCGGGCGTAGCTTGTCGAGAGCCTCACTCAGAAGATCACTCGGGGCGGCCACCGCGCACTGTGCCAGCGGGATCGCCACCTCGCGCACGCGCAGCGCCTCCCGGCGCGCTCCCGGTATCCGGGCAAGCTTGCGTATCGATACGATCCCGCTGGGACGGCCTTCGAAATCGAGCAGCGGCACGGTGGAATGGCGGGAGTTCGCTGCCACCTCGTCGATGAAATGGCGGATGGTCAGCCAGTCGGCGCCGGTGGTCACCGGGCTGGACATGGCATCGGCGACCTTGATGCCCCGCAGTGCTGTGTGGATCACGGCGTGCTGCCGTTCGGTGCCGGCGACGAACGTGATGAAGAGACCGACGAGGACGAGCCACAGCCCGCCCGGCGCCCCGCGCAGGAAGGAGATCCAGCCGAAGGCCATCAGCAGCACGCCCATGACCTGACCGCTTCGGGAGGCCGCCCGATCCGCACGTTCCCGGTCTCCGGTAAGCCACCACAACAGCGCCTGCACCACCCTTCCGCCGTCGAGCGGCGCAGCGGGAAGGAGGTTGAATGCGCCCAGGAACAGGTTCGCCCAGCCGAGCCACACCAGAACGGCGGCGGGCACCGCCCAGCCGGACATCGCGTGCAGCCCGATTCCCGCTCCGAGCGCGGCGCCTCCGATGGCCAGGCTGGTGAGCGGCCCGCTGATCGCCACTGCGAAAGCCACCGCGGCCGTCGGCGGTCGCCCCATCCGGGTCATCCCGCCCAGCGCCCAAAGCGTCACATCCTGTACCGCGATCTTCTTCCTGCGGGCAGTCGCGGCGTGTGCCGTCTCGTGGAGCAGGAGGCTGCCCATGAGCAACACGGCCCCCACGGCACTGGCGAAGGTGTAGACCGCATCCGAGCGCCCTGGAGTCCATGCGGGGAGGGTCTGGCGGCCAAGCCCGTACGCGAACAGGACCACCAGCAGCGGCACGCTCCAGTGCATCCGCAGTGGTACCCCGACAACTTGTCCGACACGGACCGAGCCGTTCATCGTCGTCTCCCGCCGACTCGGCACCCGGTCCACCGGGCAGGACCTCGCGACCTGACTCCGTGAACCGACCAACACGGCACCCACCCACAATTGTCGCTCTCAGAATCTCTCGCAGTAGGCCAGGCCAAGGAAAGTACGAGTCCGGCCGCCAGCGAGGCGAGTCCCACCTAGCTGCAGAGCTCCGAGGTCTGCAGCGCTCTGGCGGCCACTCGTGCACACCGGGCACGGCTTGGTGTCGGCGCCGTCCCGTCATGGCTTCGAGCCACGGGGCACGACCATGTTTGTCAGCCGGGCAGCACCCGGTTCCAGGTCCGACCAGGGGCCGGACAGGCACAGCACGGCGATCGCGGACGTCGGGAACTTCGTACGCGTCCGCTCCAGGGCGTAGCACTCCGCCTCACCGGCGAGCATCAGGACCAGGTCCTGCACTCCGGGATTGTGCCCGATCAGCATCAGCGTCCGTACCCGCGCCGGGACGTCCCGTACGACGCCGAGCAACTCCCCGGCACTCGCCTGGTAGAGGCGTGCGTCGTGAGTTACCGGCGTGATGGCTTCGAGCTCGTCCGAGACGAGGTCCCATGTCTGGCGGGTACGGCTGGCGGTGGAGCACACGACGAGGTCGGGAACGCAGTCGGCCTCGCGCAGCCAGCGGCCGGCCGCCGGGGCGTCACGACGGCCGCGCGGGGCGAGAGGCCGCTCGTGGTCGGCCACGTCGTCGGGCCAGGCGGATTTGGCGTGCCGCAGCACGACCAGGCGTCGGAGGCTGCCCGAGGTCATGGTGTCACCTGCTGCTGGTGGCCGACCTCGCGCGCGAGGCCCAGCCCGAGGACACGGGCGAGACGGGCGAGACGGGCGAGACGGGCGAACGTATCGAACTCGGCACCGGCCGACACGTCCGCGTCCCTCTCCACTCCGCGCAACATGTCCAGGACCGCGGGGACGCCGAAGTTGTCGGCGAGCGCGGCACGAGCCCGCCGCAGCAGGTCGGCAGGGATCGGCCTCGATGGCTCCTGCGCCCAGTCGGCCACCGGTTGCCGCCGGCGCCGCAGTGCCCGCCGGGCCTCGGCTAGCGCGGCGCCGGTGACCATGACGGGCGTGCGATAGGTGTGGCCGAGCAGCAGCACGCGCAGGTGCACCGCGCCGATCCCGTTGTCGATCAACGGCAGATGGACGCAGATGCGCAGGGGGTGGCGGTGCGCGGAAGGAATCTCCACCAGGCGGCCGGTGCGGGCGTCGGCGATACGCAGCATGCTGTGGAGGCTAGTCGTGGAAACCTCCGGTACGGAGGAAGCTGGTGGATGAAGCGTCGGGCCATCGACCCCCGGTTCGGTCGGTGCGGCCTCATCGCGTCCTGGGCGGACGCGATGACCGGCGCCATGGCCTCGGCCGTGTCGCGAACAACTGGTCCGCCTCCGGCGCCTGGTAGAACGCCGACAGACCGCCAAAGCTGGGGTGGACGTCGGACGCGGCGGTCGAGATCTTCACCCCGCCCGACGAGATCGCCCGGCTCGTCAGCCCCTGCCCCGTCGCACTCAGGCCCGCTCAGCGGCCTGGGGCGACCGCACTGCCCCGTAGCAGGGGCGGAAGCGGTGCCACAAACCTACGATGGCTGCAGAAGGCACCATCAAGTCGAACCGGCGTTCCGGAGGAGGCCGCGATGGTGGAGCACTTTGTCTGGGTGACGACACGCCGCATCAAGCCGGGCGCGTTGGAGGAGTTCGAGAGGGCCTGGCGCCCGGACCCGTACCCGCGGGCGCTGCGCCGCGCCTATGCGTACTGGTCCGAGGACGGGCAGGAGATCACCGGGGTGTCGTTCTGGGACACCAAGGAAGCGTGCGACTCCTGGCGGGCCTCCGCGACCGAGGCGCAGCGGCGTGAGGCCATGGCCCCTTACATCGTCGAGGAGCGGGAAGGCTTCTACCGCGGCCGCGAACTCGGAGTCGGGCCCACCTGAAGCCCCCGGCGGGGACGTCAGCCAGCGGCCTTGCCGATGATGCGATCCATCTCTTGTTGGCCGAAGGCCCGCAGAGTCGTCGTACGGACGTTGCCCACCCCACCGAGCTGTAGGAATACTGCGGTGGCGGTTTCGTCGTCGGGCGCCTCGACGACGACCACGAGGTCGTATGGACCGACGGTCCAGTAGATATTCAGCAGCTTCGCCCCGAGCTTCTGTGTTGCTGCGCCGAAGGCCTCGGCGCGCTCCGCCGTGTCCTTGTAGTTTCGGATCCCTTGATCGGTCCAGTTCAGCAACGCAACGTAGGTCGGCATGTTCTTCCACCTCCACGAGGAAACAGATCGCGAGGTCAATCCTGGGCATCAGGGCTGAAGCCTGCACGAGGTACGCACCCGAACGAGGAATACGGGCGGCCACAGGCGGTTGATCACGGTGGTTGGAACCATCGAGGCGCTCGCACAACAGCCACACCGACCTGCGAGGTGACAGGTCTCGAGTCCGGCCTCATCCACCCCGCTCCACCGCTCCGCCGGAGTGCGCATCGGCCCGCCTCGGCAAGGGCCGCGCGGTTACCCGTCGCCCCCCTCGATCGCTCAGGTTCCTCCGTCCAGTACCGGTGAAGCCGGGCCACAGCTTCTTTTTTGGCCAGCTCGGCGACCGTCTTCTCTGCCAGACCGACCCGGTGGATCAGCAAATACACCAGGTCGGCCGGCAGAGCTTCCTTCGGCACCGGCGGAACTCCTCGGTCCGGGAGCCGACCGTCGGGCACACAGTTCCAGACCTCGCCCTCGGCGCACCGGCCGCGGAAGCCACCGACACCGGAATCACGGTGTCGAAGATGGTCGTGAATTCGGGCAAGCCCATCGTCGTGGGCACCACCGAGGAGAAACTGCCCAGCGTCAGCTTCCACGTGACCTGGCCCTCAGGTCACTCCCTCTCCGACGTGGAGGCGAGCCCCTTCCTGTACCACGACACCACGGCAGGCAAGAGCGCCGACCACGGTGGCATCTACATGAGCAGCATCACCTGTTACGACGCCGGGGACGTGATCGGGATGGCTCGCGCCGCCGTGAAAGGGGGGTCGTGGGCTGCGGCGAGGCCGGCCCGTGGTGCGACAACAGCGCCCGCCGCAGCCGTTCCAGGCTCAGTGCGGCCTCCTCGGGGCCGATCCCGGTGGCCTCGGATACGGCCTCCGGATCGCCCGTACGGTGTTCGAGGACCCAGCCGTACACGGCGAGGTCGTTCTCGCCCAGCCCCCGGGCCGCCTCGAACGGCCCGGTACGTACCTGCTCCTGCCCTTCCACGTACCCCCCTCGTCGCCGTGTGACGGGTGGTGCCGACCGGCGCATCGGATGCCCCGGGCAAGGATAGGCAGAAGGGGCGGGCAGAACAGATCTTGTCGCGTCAGGACTGCGCAAAGGCCCCCGAGCGCAGGACTTCGGGGGCTGGGTGCTTCGGGTTGCGCGGCGGTTCAGGGACCGGCACCCGTCGGACCGGTCACGCGGCGGCCGGCATCGCCGCGCGCATGGCGGCGCGCGCGTGGGCCACCAGTGCCTCGGGGGTCAGGGTCGCCAGGGTGCGGCGGGTGTGGCCGATCAGGGCCTCGGCGGCATCGGTGAGCGCCTCGTCGTCGAGCGGCCGGCCGGGGATCGCGGCTCCGTCGGCGAGGAGCGCCTGCAGCAGGGCGTACAGGTTCGCGGTGCCCGCCTCGCGTACGGTCAGCGAGAGGTGGACGGACGGAGTGTCGCCCACGGCGTCCGCGTGGTGCGCGAACCCCCTCGGTACGTACAGGACCTCACCGGGTCGCAGGACGGTCTCCAGCAGTACCTCGCCCGGGTCGCCGTCCTCCCTGGCCGGTTCCCAGTTGCCGTCGGCCGGTCCGGCGTGGACGCGCCAGCGCTTCTCCCCGCTGATCTGGATCGCGAGGACATCGGCGTCGTCGCGGTGGAGCGGGCGGCCCTGGGAGCCCGCAGGGGTGCGGAAGCAGAACGCCTCGACCTGGCGGCCGAGTTGCTCGGCAAGGCCCGTGGTGAGCGCCCGTACACCCTGGTGCCACTGGTCCACGTATCGAAGCAGTACGGTGGCCCGCTCGTCGTCGACCAGCCGGCGCACGAGTTCCGCGTCCGCGTAGTCCTCGACCACCTCACCGAGCACCACCCGGGGCGTGCAGAACCGCTCGGCGGGTACGTGGCTGTCCTCGTGAACAAGCCCGATGTAGGGCACCTTGAGCAGCCCGGCGTCGAGCAGGCCGTCCAGTTCGGTGGTGTCCAGGAGGTCCACCGGGGGGTCGTCGGGTCGCAGCACGGCCGGTGCGCGGCGCCAGTGCATGGCGAAGAAATCCTGCTCGTCCCGGACACATCGCTTCAGCCAGTCCATCGTTGGTCTCACTCTCCGTCGGGTGCTCCGGCCGGTCAGGCCGTGGGGCGGCTGCTGTACGCGTGCAGGCGGGCGCTGCGCACGAGGGACTCGGCGCTCGCGCTGTCGAGCCTGTCGCTGAAGTGGTCGAGGAGGGCGGCGGCCGTCCCGGTCAGATCCGCGTCGTCGAGAGGGCGGGCGGGCAGGACGAGGCCGGAGGCGAGCAGGGACTGCAGCTCCGCGCGCAGGTGCCCGGCGCCGGCCTCGCGCAGCGCGATCGTGAGGTGCAGCGAGGGGCCGTCCTCGGTGGCCTGCGCGGTGTGGGCGTAGCCGTTCGGGACGTACAGGACCTCGCCGGGCCGTACGACGGTGTCGAGCAGGACCGGGCCGGGGTCGTCCTCCCGCACGGGCTGCCAGTCCGCGTCGGTGGGGCCACCGAACACCTGCCAGTGCTTGGCGCCGCTGAGCTGGAGCACGAGGATGTCGCCGTCGTCGCGGTGTACGGCGCCGAAGCGTCCGGGCTGCGAGTAGAAGCAGAACGCCTCGGCCAGCCGCCCGAGTTGCTCGGCAAGACCGGCGGTGAGTTGCCGGACCGGCGGGTACCAGTGGTTGACGTAGCGCAGTTGCAGGGTGGCCCGCTCCTCCCGATCAGCGTCCGTACGCGCTCCGGGTCGAGCCAGCCTTCGATATACCGCCCGGCCACCACGCGGGCCGGGCAGAAGGCCGCTTCCGGCACGGCGCCCGCCATCGTGAACAGTCCGGCGTAGGGCACTCTCAGGGCGCCCGAGTCGATGAGGTCGTCGAGGTCGGCGGGGGTGAGGATTTCGGTGGGCGGATCGTCCGGCCGCAGCACGACGGGCCCTTGGCGCCACTGCGTACGGAGGAACCGTTCCGCGTCGGAAACACAGCGTTCGAGCCAGTTCACGGCTCACTCTCCTTGCTCGCGTTGCTCACGCTCCGGCTGCGGGGCCCGCCGGCCGGGTGGGTGGCCGGCGGGCCCCGTCAGGGCGCTGTCGGGGGTCGGATCCGAAGGGGACTACGGGAGTCGGACGGCTCCGGGGCCGGATGACTGCCGGGTCAGGTCACTGCCGGGCCGGCTGGCTGCCGGCGTCGGGCGGCTGCCGGTGTCGGGCGGCTGCCGGTGTCGGGCGGCTGCCGGTGTCGGGTGGCTGCCGGGTCAGGCCACTGCCGGAGCCGGCTGGCTGCCGGCGTCGGGTGGCTGCCGGGGCCGGCTACCTGCCAGGTCAGGTCACTGCCGGGGCCGGCTGGCTGCCGGGGCCGGACGACTTCCGGAGTCGGATGACTGCCGGGATCAGATGACGTCCGGGTAGCAGTCCCCGCAGCCCGCCTCGACGGAGTGGCTGGGCGCGGAGTCCGACGCGGCGAAGGCGCTCGGGGCGAACATCGAGCCGCCGATGACCGCGGCCGCGGCGACGCCGAGGGCGGCCTTGCGGGACAGGGTCAGGCCGGCCTTGGGCTGGGCCTCGGTCGGCTGCGCGGTGTTCTGCGAAAGGTTCATGAGATCTCCTGTGTCATCGGGCCGGCCCTGTGAGGCCGGGGTTCGTGCCCCGGGGCGCTTCCCCTTGGCTGATCTCCATCCTGGTTTTCGCGTGCTGTCGCCGACAGTGACGAGAGCCCGCTCCCGCAGGCACGTGACCCGAGGTCCCGGGAGGGGCGGGCGCGCCGTGACACCTGTGCCGGGAGCTGTCCGGCGCCGGGGACGCCGCTTGCCGCGGGGTGGTCAGTCCGGCGCCTGGGACGCCGCTTGCCGCGGGGTGGTCAGTCCGTGGCGGTCGGGCGGGTCGGCAGCGGTGATGCGGGCGGCGAAGGACAGGGTGCCCGGCGTCGGGGTGGTCGTGGCCTCGGTGGTGAGGCCGTCAAGAGCCAGGTCGAGGTGGCGGTGGAGGAGGTCGATCGAGAGCCAGGCCGAGGTGGCGGTGGAGGAGGTCGATCGAGAGCCAGGCCGAGGTGGCGGTGGAGGAGGTCGGTCGAGATCACGGCGTGCATGCCTGTCGCCCTGTCCGGTCGCCGCCCGTACGCGCCCTCGTGGACCCAGCGAACGAGTTACCACTGTCTCCGAGCTCCGCGGCGCCCCGCACGGAACTGAGCACCCGCGGCGCCCGACACACCTGAGCGATCGTCACGCAATTCCGCCCCTGAATGTGAACATTCCGCATCAAGAGTGCAACTGGCGTGTCGGCCTTGACATTTACCCGAGCACCCGATGCTAAGATCATCTTACTTCCAGTGGGCTGATGGCGTATGGGGGCATTCCGGGAGGGATGAATTCCTCGGCCCCACTTTCGGAGGGGCCTTCCCTGCGTGGCACAAGCAGTGACTCGATGAGTCCGACCTGTGCGGCCCATGAGGGAGCGTCAAGCCGTTTCCCTAGCCATGGCACTTGAAGTGAGTCTCATGACATTTGCACAGGGCCCTCTCTTCTGGGCACTGGTTGTCGTAGCACTGGTCGCTGTGGGTGCCGTCCTGCGTGCTCGCAAGACCAACATCGGTCTGCGTAGACAGACCGCCGAACTCCGGGGCGAGCGCGACGCGCTGCAACGGCAGCGGGACGAGCTCCACGTCACCCACACCGGTCTGCTGCACCGGCAGGCCGCCGAAATGGCCGAGGTCCGCAAGGACGCCGAGGAGGAGACCAAGGCCGTCCTCAAGGCGGCCGTGCGCACCCTTCAGGGGCTTGCGGACGAGCAGCAGGTGGTCATCGAGAACGCCCAGAAGAAGTACGGCGACGACCCCAACATGCTCGCCGACCTGATGGCCATCGACCACGCCAACAGCCAGTTCGGGCGCCGGGCGCAGGGCATCGCCGTGCTGTGCGGCGGCTGGCTCGGGCGCAGGGAGACCGTCGCCTCCGTCTTCGACGTGGCCCGCAGCGCCCAGGGCCGTATCCGGCAGTTCGACCGGGTCCGGGTCAACGGACAGGTCAACTTCTCGGTCGTCAGCAAGGCCGTGGAGCCAGTGGCGGTGGTCCTCGCCGAGCTGCTGGCCAACGCCACCAACTACTCGGCCCCCAGCGCTCCGGTGGAGATCAACATCCAGGCCGTCCCGAAGGGCGTCTGCCTCATCGTCGACGACGCGGGCCTCGGCATGGGTCAGGAGGAGAAGGACCGCGCGGCGGCTCTCCTCGCTCCTCAGGCCGCGATCAGCGTCTCCAGTCTCGGCATTCCCCCGCAGTTCGGATTCGCCGTCTCCGGCGTACTGGCCGCTCGCTACGGGTTCAAGGTCTCGGTGGACTCCGTATCACCCTATGGAGGCGTACGCGCGGTGGTTCTCCTGCCCGACGAACTTCTCACCGGAGACGCGCCCGCGCCACTGGCAGCCACCCCTGCGGCCCCCGGCGGCCAGGACGCGGGCGTATCGGCGCTCCCCCGCCGCCAGGTGCCCGCGCCGGCTCCGACTCCGTTGTTCCCCCCGGCCGCGCAGCCGACCCCCGCCCCGCAGCCCACCGGGTCCTTCACCACCCCCGGCGGCCTCCCCAAGCGTCGTCGCAAGAGCCCGGTGTCAGTGGTGCCGTCGGCCGACCCCACGCCGGTGCGCAGCAACGAGGAGACCGCTTCCCGCCTGGGCGCGTTCCAGCGCGGAACCCGGTCCGGGCGTGACACGACGACGATGGAAGGACCCGAGTTCCAGTGAACCCCGATCTGTCCTGGGTGCTCAACGATGTGCTCCAGGTACCCGGCGCACGGCACGCGATCCTCGTCTCCGCCGACGGCCTGCTGCTGGCCAACTCCAGCGAGATCGGCCGGGACGACGCGGAGACCGTGGCGGCGGCGATGAGTTCCATGCAGTCGCTGAGCCGGGCCGTCGCGCCCTTCATCGGAGCCCAGGCTCCCGGCCGCTGGCGCCAGACGCTCCTCGAGTACGAGCACGGCTGGATCTTCCTGATCGCCGCCGGTACCGGTGCCTATCTGGCGGCGGCCGCCGCGGCCGACGTGGACATGGAAGCCATGTCCTTCCGTATGCAGCAGCAGGTCACCGCACTGGGGAAGGCGATGACCACGCCTCCCCGCCTGAGCGCAGGAAGCGAAGTATGACGACGCCGGGCGAGGAGCAGGCAGTCAACAGCGGGTTCGTCCGCTCCTACGTCATCACCGGCGGGCGCGGCCTGCCCGACGCGGAGGACCTCTCCCTCGTCACCCTGGTCACCATCGCACCCGACCGGCAACTGCCCCCCAACCCGAGCCCCGAGGTCCGGGCGATCTGGGAGCTGTGCTCCGGCGGCTATCTGTCGGTGGCGGAGGTCGCGGGCCATCTGGGGCTGCCCGTCGGAGTGGCACGGCTGCTGCTGAACGATTTAGCTGATCAGGGTCATCTGATGCGCCGCAAGGCGCCGCCGCCGGCTCAACTCGTTGACAGGAAGATCCTCGAAGAGGTGTTGCATGGACTCCACGTCCGGTTCGGCTGACAGCATCTATGTGCCGGACGCGGTACAGCGTGCGGCGAAGATCCTCGTCGTCGGACACTTCGCCGTGGGCAAGACGACGCTCATCGGCACCCTCTCCGAGATCACTCCGCTGCGCACCGAGGAGAGGATGACGCAGGCCAGTGCCCACATCGACGATCTGCGGGGCGCGCCCGACAAGGTGACGACGACGGTAGCGCTGGACTTCGGCCGTCTGACGCTGAGCGACGAACTGGTGCTGTACCTGTTCGGCACGCCGGGCCAGCAGCGCTTCGTCGAGCTGTGGGAGGACATGGCGCGGGGCTCGCTCGGCGCGCTGCTCCTCGTCGACCCGGCCCGTCTCGCCGACACCTTCCCGGTGATCGACCTGGTCGAGACGTACGGGCTGGAGTACGCGGTCGCGGTCAACAGCTTCGACCCGTACTCCCGGCACGCCGAGGAGGAGTTGCGCGAGGCTCTCGACCTGCTGCCGGACACCCCGATCGTGTACTGCGACGCCCGCGACGAGAACTCGTCCGCGCAGGCCCTGATCACCCTGGTCCGGCACCTGCTCGCACGGGTGGGCTGACCTCCGCGCCGTCGCCGTCCGTCGGTACGGGTGGCCCGATCCCGTTTTCCGTCCACCGTCCGGGCCCTGCGAGGTCCGCGATCACATCGAGGAATCACACATGGACTCTCAGTCGGGAGCCACCCCGTACAGCGCCCCCACCGGGTGCCCGATGCACGGTGAGCGGCAGACGTCGCTGTACGGGCCGGAGTTCGCGTCCGATCCGCACCGTGTGTACGACGAGTTCCGGGCGCACGGGCTCGCCGCTCCGATCGAGCTGGCCCCCGGGGTGGAGGCAACCCTGGTCGTGCAGCACGAGGCCGCGCTCCGGGTCCTGCAGAACCCCTCGTTCTTCGCCCGTGACTCAAGGCGCTGGGCGGCGCTGCGGGAGGGCCGCGTTCCGCTCGACAGTCCGGTGCTGCCCATGATGGCGTACCGGCCCAACTGCCTGTTCACGGACGGCACCGAGCATCTGCGCCTGCGCAAGGCGGTCACCGAGAGCCTGAGCCGCCTCAACAGCACCCGGCTCAGCCGGGATGTCGAGCGCATCGCCGACTACCTCATCGACCAGTTCATCGAACGCGGCTCCGCCGACCTGCTGGGCGACTACGCCAAGCTGCTGCCGCTGCTGCTGTTCAACCAGCTCTTCGGCTGCCCCGGTGACATCGGTGACCGGCTGACCCGTGGCATGTCCGCCATCTTCGACGGCGAGGACGTGCTGCGGGCCAACGCCGAGCTGACGGAGTGCCTGATGGAGCTCGTCGCGCTCAAGCGGCGGCAGCCCGGCGAGGACATCACCTCCTGGCTCATCCAACACCCGGCGGGCCTGCGGGACGAGGAGCTCAAGGACCAGCTCGTCATGCTGATGGGCGCGGGCATCGAGCCGGAACGCAATCTCATCGCCAACGCGCTGCTCCTCCTGCTGTCCGACGACGCCGGCGGTTCGCAGCGGCGGGGTACGGGGATGCTGGTCGAGGACGCCCTCGACGATGTGCTGTGGCACAACCCGCCGATCGCCAACTACGCGACGCACTACCCGGTCCAGGATGTCGACCTGGGCGGCGTGACGCTGAAGGCGGACACCCCTGTACTGATCAGTTTCGCCGCGGCGAACAGCGATCCCGCGCTCACCGATGCCCGCCAGACGCTGAGCAAGGGCGCCCATCTGGCCTGGGGTGCCGGCCCGCACGTCTGCCCGGCGAAGTCCCCCGCCCAGCTCATCGCCCTGACCGCGATCGAGAAGGTCCTCAACACCGTGCCGGACCTCACCCTCGCCGTCCCGGCCTCCGGAGTCGAATGGCGGCCGGGACCGTTCCACCGTGCCCTGGTGTCCCTGCCGGTCCGGTTCAGCCCGAGTGCGGCGCGCCACGCCACGAAGACCGCGACACAGTCGCCCGTTTCGTCCCGGATCTCCGCACCCGAGGAGGTTCCCACCGCACGGTACGACCATGGGGAGCCGCCGAAGAAGACGAAGGGCTGGTGGAGCTCCTTCCTGGACGTCTTCCGCGTATGACGATACTCACTGACGCAGAGTCAGGCGTTTTGCCGTGCATGCAACTACCGCTTTTTCCAATGGAGTTGTGAACAAATCGGCAGATGGCAAGGGGCCGGCGGGGCATTTCTCTGTGACAGGCACAACAGAGATCGACGCATGGCAAATATGCGGAGGGGTAGGTTCTGGCCATAACCATGAGCCAAGGGCAAGGAACTCTGCGTGAGCGCAATATGTGGCACAGACAGGCCCGTCGACCGTCGTGCCCTCATCTCCCTCCTACGACGTCTCAAATCACCGGAAGGGCAGGCTGATCCCTATGCCCTTCTCGGTGAGCTGAGAGCCATGGGGGACGTCGTGCGCGCTCCCTGGGACGCGTACTTCGTCACCGGTTTCGACGCGTGCAGCGAGGTGCTCCGCGGTCGCAACTGGCTGGCGCCGGACTTCGCCTGGCAGGAGCGCCAGGCGGACACCGAGCGCTGGGACGCGATCGCCACCCAGGAGATGACCAAGACGCTCTCCCGTCTCAATGCGCCCGAGCACACCTGCCAGCGCCGCAGTCTCGGCAATCTCTTCGACCGTTCGACCATCCAGCGGCTGACCCCGCAGGTCGAGGGGCACGTCACCCGCCTGCTCGACGAGCTGGCCGACAAACTGCGCTGGGGCGCGGCCGACTTCGTCAGCACGGTCAGCGAACCGCTGCCGATCAGCACCATCGGCTCCTGGCTGGGCATCCCGCCCGAGGACTACCCCCACATCCTGCAGATCACCCACAACCAGGTGCACGCCCAGGAGCTGCTGCCCACCAAGAGCCAGCTGGCCGTGTCCGCCGAGGCGACCGTGCATCTACGCGCGTACTTCACCGACCTGGTGAAGCAGCGCCGCGCGAATCCCGGCAACGATGTCCTGACCGGCTGGATACACACCTGGGACGCGCTGGAACCCGACCGTGAGGCGGCGGACGAGATCCTCTACCGTCTCACCATGTTCGTCACCATCGCTTCGCTGGAGACCACCGCGACGCTGCTGTCGACCATGGTGGCGCTGCTACTGAAGGAGCCCGGCCGGTGGGCGTGGCTCAGGGAGCACCCCGGCTACATCGACGCCGCCGTCGACGAGGTCCTGCGGTACGACCCGCCCATCCACATCAACACCCGGATCGCCGCCGACGACACCGTCCTGGCGGGCGTACCGATCGCGAAGGACAGCATGGTCCACGTCATGTACGGGGCTGCCAACCACGACCCTCGGCGCAACGAGAACCCGGACGCCTTCGACATCCAGCGCAAGGGAACCCACCTTACCTTCGGAGGCGGTGTGCACTACTGCCTGGGCGCGGCCCTTGCCCGCCTTGAGGCACGTACGCTGCTCACCCAGCTCCTGACACGTTTCCCCACCCTGCGCACCGTGACACCACCCAGTTACGCGTCCCGTCTGGTCTTCCGACGCGTGACCTCGATGGACGTGGCGATATGAAGCTCCCGCTCCTCGACCACCTGTCCCCGCTCCGGCGTCCGCGCACGGTGCGCACCGAACGCGAGGGCCACGTCCTGCGCGTGGAACTGAACCAACCCGCCACCGGCAACGCGGTCACCGAGGCGATGCTGGACGATCTGCTGACGGTCCTTGCCGTGCCGGACCCCGACGTCCGGGTCCTGGTACTCAGCGGGGCCGGCGACAACTTCTGCTTGGGCGGCGACCGCAACGAGTTCGCCGACTGGCTCGACGAGGACCCCACCGGACGGGGCATCCAGATCGCGGGCGAGAAGGGCCGCCGTGTCTGCGAGGCCCTCTCCACCAGCCAGGCAGTCACCATCGCGAGGATCCAGGGCAAGGCGATCGGCGCGGGCCTGGCACTGGCACTCGCCTGCGATCTGCGCGTCGGAGCCGACACCGCCGGTTTCCGGCTGCCGGAGTTGGCGCTCGGGCTGCCCACCGCATGGGGCGGCATGCTGCCGCGGCTGATCCATGAGGTCGGCGCTGCCCGAGTGCGCGAACTCATCCTGACCGGACGGCCCTTCGGCGCGGCGGAAGCGTACGAACTGTCGGTCCTCCAACGCGTCGTACCGGAGGATGCCCTCGACGGGGCGGTCGCCGCGTGGGCCAAGCCCATCGTCCGCCGCCCGGAGGCAGCCCTGCGCGTCACGAAGGCGCTGCTCAACTCGTACGCCGCGCCGACCCGGCTGGCCGATCCGTCCGTCCTGGACTCGGAGCTGCTGGCCGCCGTCGCCGCCGCGACCCACCGGAACCGGGAACCGGAGAGAACCGGGGCGGGAGCCGTACCGGTGCGGTAGCGCCGTACCGGAGCGTCAGCACCACGCCCCCACCCTGGGTCACCGGGCCGGCCCGGGACCACCCGATCCGCCCGGTCGCCCTCTCTGTCCCCGATCGCCGTACGGGCCGCCTTCCGGCCCGTACGGCGATTGTCGTGTGATGCGGGCCACAGGAACCCGGGGCGGGGTGCCGGACAGGTGGGTGAGGTGAGCACACCAATGCGTACCCGGGTACGGGCCGGGGATCCGAGCGTGTTCGCGGAGCTGTACGACAGCTACGCCCGCACGGTCTACAACCATGCGTTCCGGCTGACCGCCAACTGGGCGACGGCCGAGGACGTGATGGCCGCGACGTTCATGGAGGCCTGGCGACTGCGCCACAAGGTCGACCCCGAAGGCGGCTCGTTGCGGCTCTGGCTGCTCGGCATCGCCACCAACACCGCACGCAACCAGACCCGGAGCAACCGGCGCTACCGGGCCGCGGCCGGTGCCGCCGCCCGGGCCGAGATGGCGGTGCCGGACCACGCCGAGGAGGTCGCAGGCCGGGTCGACGACCGGCGGCGCCTCGCCGCCGCACTCACCGCGCTGGCCGCGCTGCGAAGACCGGAGCGCGAGGTCCTCACCCTCTGCCTGTGGGAGGGCCTGGAGTACACGGCTGCCGCCGAGGCGCTCGGAATCCCGGTCGGCACGGTCCGTTCCCGCCTCTCCCGGGCCCGCGCGAAGCTGCGCAAGCTCGCCGACACCGAACTGGCCTCGGCCGCGACCGGATCGGTGAAAAGAAATCGGGAACCCGTGCCAGGTCTCGGACAGATAAGAGGCGATCGCAGAACCGCGATCCGGCCCGCACAGGAAGGAATCCGATGAACGCGAACCCGTCCCGGCAGAGTCCGGTCGAGTGGGAGGAGAGCGCACAGCTGCTCCCGCTGACGACTCGCGAACTGCCGTCGGGCCGTCACCAGTTCCACAAGGAGCGTCTGATGGCCCGGATCCAGCAGGAAGAACGAACCGCGACGGCAACCGCCGCCGAGCCGAAGGGGCGGCGCTTCACGATGCCGCGGCGCGCCTTCGCCGCACCCGCGATGGCATGCGCCCTGGCCGGGGCGGTCCTCGTGGGAGCCTCGATGTTCAACTCGGGCGGCGAGGGCACAAAGGCGGCCGGCGGGTCGGCCCTGACCACGTCGGTCGACGGGGCCACCACCAAGGGCGTGCCCCAGTTGCTCGACCAGATCTCGCTGGCGGCGGCCGAGGTGCCCGACCCGAAGGCGGGCCAGTACGTCTACATCGAGTCGAAGACGGCCACCAGCGGCGTGGGGGTCACCCACGGTGGCAAGCCCAGCGTGACCTTCCACCCGCTGCACAAGCGTCAGGTCTGGAAGTCCCTCGACGGCACCAAGGGGTGGCTGATCGACCCGGTCGCCAACAAGATCCCCGGGGGCGAGACGCTGGACTTTTACGACGAGCACGGTGCCGAACCGAAGGACACGATCAACGGGCCGTCGTACAACTACCTGACCAAGCTGCCCACCGACCCCGACAAGCTGCTGCAGAAGATCTACAAGGAGACCAAGGGCCAGGGCCGCAACCCCGACCAGCAGGCCTTCGCAACCATCGGCGACCTGCTCACCGAGAGCTACCCGCCGGCCGAGCTCTACTCCGCCCTGTTCAAGGCCGCCGCGAAGATCCCCGGGGTCGTGGTGGTGGACGACGCGGTGGACGCGGCGGGCCGGCACGGGGTTGCGGTGGCCCGGCAGGACGCCGGTGTGCGCGAAGAGTGGATCTTCGACAAGAAGACCCATGTCTTCCTGGGCACCCGCGCCGTTCAGGTCCAGGATGATGTCCTCCACAAGCGCGGCACCGTGCTGGGCACCAGCGCCATCATGGAGCGGGCCATCGTCGACGACATCAAGCAGACCCCGACCAAGAAGGGCTGAGGGCCCCCGCCTTCGCTCCCCCGGGCCCCCGGAGTCCTCTTCCCAGAGGCCTCCGGGGGCCTCTCCCTTTCTCTCCCCCCGTTCCTCCCCCAACCACCGCAGCGGATCAGCACATGTGTTGCTCAGGGAGGTTGCTCCGGTCACGGGGTAGCCTTCCGCTTCAGGGATGCGACATATTGATCCACTTTTGTCACGTTTTTGATCACTGTGTGTGGATGAACGCCAAGACTTCTTCGGGCAAAGCGGTGTGCCAGGCGGGAAAGGGCGCGGAGTCCGGCGTGTGCAGGGCGTCCACGAGTCAGAAGCTTCCCTCTGCACTCTCCTGAAGCCGTTCCCACGCGAACACCGACTATCGAGTATCGAGTGAGGTCACACACATGAGGAAGCACTGCGGGAAGCCGTCTCACCGACGAATGGCCATTGCTGTCGTCGCTCTGGGAGCAGTGGGAACCATGGGATTCGCCAAGACCGCGGAAACCGCGTACGTGCCCTCCGCCGCGGCCGCCTTCGGCCCTCAGGAGAAGAAGGCCGACCGCCTGCTGGAGCTGGTCAACGGCGTGCGCCGCGCGGCCGGTTGCCCGCCGCTGACGATGAACAAAAGGCTCGCGAAGGCCGCCCGGAAGCACAGCGCGGACATGGCATCCCGCCGCAACATGTCCCACACCGGCTCCGACGGCTCGGACCCGGGCGACCGGATCACGGATGCCGGATACGACCGGAGCGCGTACGGCGAGAACGTCGCCCACGGCTACACCACCCCCGAGAGCGTCATGGCGGGCTGGATGAGCAGCCCCGGCCACAGACGCAACATCCTCAACTGCTCGTTCAAGGAAATCGGCGTGGGACTCGCACAGCCCGGCAACTACTGGACGCAGGACTTCGGACGGCCCGACAGACGATCGGCTCGGTAGGCACCCCGCTCGGCCCCGACCGGCAGGTGCACAAGTACGTACGGTGTACGCCACCGGGGTCGGCAGCTCCGTTTCCAGCGCGCGGGCGGACGGTCGGCTGGCTAGCGTGAAACACCGGACAAGCCACCGAACACGAAGGAGTCGAAGTCATGGCTGTACAACCGGAGGGCACGCCGTGCTGGGCCGACGCGATGTTCCCCGACATCGAGGGAGCGAAGAGCTTCTACGGTGATGTGTTGGGCTGGACGTTCGGCGAGTCCTCGTCCGAGTTCGGCGACTACACGCAGGCGTACGCCGACGGCAAGGCGGTCGCCGCCGTCGTGCCCCCGATGCCCGGCCAGGAGGGACAGCCGGCCTGGTGTCTGTATCTCGCCTCGCCGGACGCCGCCGCCACCGCCGCGAAGATCCGTGAGAACGGCGGCGAGACGCTGATGGGCCCCATGCAGGTCGGCGAGTTCGGCACGATGCTGCTGGCCCGCGACCCCAGCGGTGTCACCTTCGGCGTCTGGCAGGCGGGCACCCATGAGGGCTTCGAGGCCCAGGGTGTGCCCGGTGCGTTCTGCTGGGCCGAGGTCTTCACCCGGGAGCCCGAGAAGTCGGACGCCTTCTTCTCCGCCCTCTTCCCGTACAGCATGGTGAAGATGGAGGACGACGCCATCGACTTCAGGATGTTCAACCTCGGCGACAAGACGGTCATGGGGCGGATGAAGATGGGCGACGAATTCCCGCCCGAGGTGCCGGCCCACATGAACGTGTACTTCACCGTCGCGGACTGCGACGCGGCCGTGGCGAAGGCGACCGAGCTGGGCGCGATCGTGCGGTTCGGCCCGATGACCATGCCCTTCGGCCGTTTCGCCGCACTGACGGACCCGCAGGGCGCGGCGTTCTCCGTGATCGACGTCAACACGACCGAGGGCGAGGTGCCCAGGACGTCCCCCGTGTCCTGACCGGTCAGGAAGCAGGACTGTACAACCGGGTCACCGCACGGGCCGTCCCCCGGACCTCACACCCCCAGCAGCTCCAGCAGGGCGGGGAGATCGGCGAAGGAGTCGATCACATGGTCCGGGGTGCCGTCGGCCGCCCGAAGCGTCTCGGGGAGGTACTTGCCGGTCCTGACAAGTACGCCGGTGAGTCCGGCTCGCTGGGCCGCCAGAACATCGGACTCGATGTCGTCGCCGACCATCAGGGCGTGGGACGCGGTGGCGCCGAGGTGTGCCAGGGCTGCGGCGAAGAACGACCCCGCGGGTTTGCCGGTGATCTCCGCCTCGACGCGGGCGGCCCGCTCCAGCCCCAGGAGGAAGGCTCCGGTGTCGAGGTCGAGCCCGGCGGCCGTGCGCCAGTACATGTTCCGGTGCATGGCGACGAGCCGCGCACCGCGCTGCACATGGCGGAAGGCGCGATTGAGCGCCGCGTAGGTGAAGGCGTCCCCGGCCCCGCCGAGGACGACGACATCCGGCGCCTCGCCTGGAGCCGAACCGGATTTTTCCTCGTCGTCGTACCCGTCCTCGCCGTCGTACCCGTCCTCGTCGACGAGTGTCACGCCCGTCAGATCGTCCCGGATGTCGCCGGTGTTGATCAGCAGGCAGCGGGCTCCCGGATGGTGCTCCCGCAGGTGGGCGGCGGTGACGGCGGGGGCGGTGAGGATGTCGTCGGCGGAGACGGGAAAGCCCTCTCCGGCCAGCTTCTCGGCGATCGAGGCGCGGGTGCGGGAGGTGGTGTTGGTGACCAGGGCCAGCGGGAGACCCGTCCCGCGCAGCCGCTCCATGGCCGCCACGGTGCCGGGCAGTGGCTTCCAGGACACCGTGAGCACTCCGTCGATGTCGATCAGGACCGCTCCGATTCGTTCCATGCAACCGACCCTGCCCGAGTTGCACGGCCGCCGCACATGGGGTTGTTTCGAAGTAGGGAAGCGGCTGGGTTACGTACCCACGTGGTCCCTGCTCTCCCCTGATTTGGGGGTGAACCACCGTGCTGTTCGCCGACCGCGTGGACGCGGGACAGCAGCTGGCCGAGGCGCTCCGTCATCTGGAGCGGGAGAACCCCGTCGTGCTGGGCCTGCCCCGCGGCGGAATCCCGGTGGCCTTCCAGGTGGCGCAGATGCTCGGCGCCCAGCTCGATGTGATCGTGGTCCGCAAACTCGGCGTGCCGCACCACGAGGAGGTGGCGTTCGGCGCCATCGGCGAGGGCGGGGTGCGGGTCATCAATGAGGACGTCGTCAGCCACATCCGGGCCGGGAAGCAGGATCTCGCGGCCGTCGAGCGGGTCGAGGCGGCGGAGCTCGTACGCCGGGCGCAGACATACCGCGCGGGCAGGCCGCGGACACCGCTCGAAGGCCGGACCGTCATCGTCGTGGACGACGGCGTCGCGACCGGCGCCACGGCCGAGGCCGCCTGCCGGGTGGTCCGCGCACAGCGGCCGGCACGCCTGCTGGCGGCCGTACCGGTGGCGCCGCCGGACGCCGTCGTCCGGCTGCGGGAGAGCGCGGACGAGGTGGTGTGTCTGTCCACGCCTCGTCTGTTCTTCGCCGTCGGCGAGTGGTACCGGGACTTCTCGCAGACGTCCGACGAGGAGGTCATCTCCCTGCTGGCACAGGCCAGGTACAGCGGGCAGGCGCCGCCCGGCAGCGACTGAGCGCCGGCGGCCGGCATGGCCACCTCCCCAGCACGTCCACGCATGGCCCCGGCCGACCGTGCCGGCGCGGGGGCAGTGCGCCGCATGGGTCGTTCGGGTGATGGGCCGACACGCTTCTCCGGGGCGGCGGCGATAGCCTGATGCGTGAAACAGGCAGGAGACAGGCACGCATGGGAGCACGCAATCCCCAAGGTTCTGTCGTCGCCGTGGTCGCACTCGGCGGTGCGATCGGGGCGTGCGCCCGCTAGGCGTTCCTTCGCCTCCCCGCCGACTGGGACGTCGAACGCGCCCTGCCCGTAGGCGAGTTCATGATCGCGTGAGAGCTGCGGCCCCGGGGTCAAGCCGCCCGGTTGGTACGGCGCTGCTTGGCGGCGGCACGCGCCTCCGATGTGGGCAGGTCGGACCGGCGCGACTGTCCGGACCGGACGGGACGGCCGCGCCGGCCCCGCGCCGACGGGCCGCCGCTCCTGGCGCGCTCGGTCACCGGTGCGGTGATGGTGACGGGTACCCCCGAGGGCGCCTGCGCGCCGGTGATCCGGCTCAGCTCGGCCTCGCCGGAGCGAACCTGGGCGATCTTCGGAGTGATCCCGGCGTCGGCCATCAGACGGGTCATCTCACGGCGCTGGCCCGGCAGCACCAGTGTGACGACGCTGCCGGACTCACCGGCGCGGGCGGTGCGGCCGCCGCGGTGCAGATAGTCCTTGTGGTCGCTCGGCGGGTCGACGTTGACGACAAGGTCGAGGTTGTCGATGTGGATGCCGCGCGCCGCGACGTTCGTGGCGACCAGCACCGTGACGTGCCCGGTCTTGAACCGGGTCAGGGTGCGGGTGCGCTGCGGCTGGGACTTGCCGCCGTGCAGCGCGGCAGCCCGCACCCCGCTGTTGAGCAGGTGGTCGGTGAGCTTGTCCACGGCGTGCTTGGTGTCCAGGAACATGATCACCCGGCCGTCGCGGGCCGCGATCTCGGTCGTGGTGGCGTACTTGTCGGCGCCCTGCACGTAGAGCACATGGTGCTCCATCGTCGTCACCGCACCGGCCGCCGGGTCGACGGAGTGGACCACCGGGTCGTGCAGGTACCGACGGACCAGCAGGTCGACGTTACGGTCCAGGGTCGCCGAGAACAGCATCCGCTGGCCCTCCGGCCACACCTGGTCGAGCAGTTCGGTGACCTGCGGCATGAAACCCATGTCGGCCATCTGGTCGGCCTCGTCGAGGACGGTGATGGCGACCCGCTCCAGGTTGCAGTCGCCGCGCTCGATGAGGTCCTTGAGCCGGCCGGGCGTGGCGACGACGACCTCGGCCCCGCCGCGCAGCGCGGAGGCCTGCCGGCCGATCGACATCCCACCGACGACGGTGGCCATGCGCAGCTTGAGCGCGCGGGCGTACGGGGTGAGCGCATCGGTGACCTGCTGGGCCAGCTCCCGGGTGGGGACGAGAACCAGGGCCAGCGGACGGCGGGCGTCGGCCCGGTTGCCCGCGGTACGGGCCAGCAGGGCCAGACCGAAGGCGAGCGTCTTGCCGGAGCCGGTCCGGCCACGGCCCAGCACATCGCGCCCCGCGAGGGAGTTCGGCAGAGTGGCCGCCTGGATCGGGAACGGCGTGGTGACTCCCTCGGCGGCGAGCGCCGCCAGCAGGGGTGCGGGCATGTCCAGGTCCGCGAAGGCCTCCGCGGCGGGCAGCGCCGGGGTGATGGTCTTCGGCGGCGCGAATTCGCCCTGCTTGGCGGCGGGCCTGCGGCCGGAACCACCCGAACGCTGGGCGGGCGCGCCGTAACGGCCCGCGCCCTGTCCGCCCTGGCGGCTCGGGGAATGTGCGCGGAATCCGCCGGAGCGGGTGCGGGAGTACCGGTCGTTCGAGCGGGGTGTGCGATCGCGGTTCATAGAGAACCCTTCCTCGAAGTGGCGCGTATCGAGGAATTCACTGCATCGACGAGCGGCGCAGGAATCGCAGGAACGGGCCGTTGACATTCGTGTACGGAGCCCGGCTGCGAAGAATGAGCTGTACCGGACGGGAAAAACAACGAGCTGGGGCCCGCACCCGAAGGTGCGGGCCCCAGCTGCGCGAGTGCGTCTCAGCGCGTCAGCGCCGGAGCAGCAGGATCAGGCGGGGGTGATGTTCTCCGCCTGCGGGCCCTTCTGGCCCTGCGTGACGTCGAAGTTCACCTTCTGGCCTTCCTGCAGCTCACGGAAACCGCTGGAGGCGATGTTCGAGTAGTGGGCGAAGACGTCAGCGCCGCCGCCGTCCTGCTCGATGAAGCCGAAGCCCTTTTCCGCGTTGAACCACTTCACGGTGCCAGTAGCCATTTTTATCTCCTTCTGGGGGCATTGCCCGGGGATTCGCACTGTACGGATCCCGCGTCGCCGCGATGATTACCCCATCCGGAACGAAGCACCGGAAAATACAAAAGCGCACTCATCGGCACATGGGGCCTATGAGAGCACTTGGAGTCTTTGGGAACCACAACTGCAACTGCATTCACAGTAGCACGGCGGAAGCGTCCGGGCGCGGCACGTAATTACACTCCACCGGATGCACCATAAACCCTTGTCGCACATTGAACGGAATTCTGTGCCGACGGCAATAGATATTCACCCGGGCCATCCGCCTCAGGCGCCCGCGGGACCGCCGGTCTCCGTCCTGGACCGGCGCAGCTCCTCATTGAGCCGCAGGGCCTCTTCGAGCTGGTCCTCCAGGATCACGATGCGGCAGGCCGCCTCGATCGGCGTGCCGCCGTCGACGAGTTCACGTGCCCTGGCCGCGATGCGCAGCTGATAGCGGGAGTAGCGGCGGTGGCCGCCCTCGGACCGCAGAGGGGTGATCAGACGGGCCTCGCCGATCGCCCGGAGGAAAGCGGGCGTCGCGCCGATCATCTCCGCGGCGCGGCCCATGGTGTAGGCGGGGTAGTCGTCGTCATCGAGCCGGTCGGTGGCGTGCGGAGGGGTTCCTGTGGGCATTTGCACCTGCCGCGTATCGCTGACTTCGTTGACCGAAAGAGAAAATCTCATTGTGCGAGCCATCGTGTCTATCATAGCCGCGGCAGATTTCCCTGGTCCGAGCGGGGAAATTATCTGCCCCGAAGCCGCGCAACCGCCGGCGCCCCGCCGAAGCGCCCCGCGCCGTCCGAGTGATGCCGTACGGCTCGGGGGCGGACCGCCGGGCGGATCCGACGCCGTACCCGCGCAGCCGCCCCGTACCCCAGCGCCCTGTGTGCCCAAACCAGCGTCCCGTGTGCCCAAACCAGCTGACCGGTCGGTCAGTTGATGACGGCCTGACCAGCAGTCATAATGTACGTGTAGCCCTTCACGCATCCCCCGTCGTGAAGGGCTACACCCACATGCGGGCCACACCCCTTTTGCCGGCGCCGAGTGCGAGGCCGCGCCGGTCCGCCGTCGTCACCCTGCGCGCCGACGGCCTCCTGTCGACCGGGTGGTGACGGAAATACCACCGTTGAGCCGATCGCCCACGGGGTACAGGTGCCCCGTGCCGAACTTCGAGATCACCACCGCAAGCGCCGACGACCTCACGATGCTGACCGAATGGGCCCATGCGGAGGGCTGGAATCCCGGCCTGACCGACCACCACGCCTTCTTCGCCGCCGACCCGCGCGGCTTCCTGGTCGGCCGACTCGACAATGAGCCGGTCTCCTGCGTCTCCGTGGTCCGCTACGGCTGCGGCTTCGGGTTCCTCGGCTTCTACCTCCCCCGCCCCGAGCTGCGCGGCCAGGGGTTCGGCATCCAGCTCTGGCGCGCCGGCATGGCCCGGCTGGACGGGCGCAATGTCGGCCTCGACGGGGTGGTGGCGCAGCAGCCCAACTACCGTAGATCCGGATTCCGTTCGGCCTGGACGAACATGCGTTACGAGGGCCTGTTGCCCGCCGACCTGGCCGCCCCGTCCGGCACCGCCCTCGTCAACGCCCGCACCCTTCCCTTCGGCCGACTGGCCGACTACGACCGGCGCTTCTTCCCCGCCTGCCGGGACAGCTTCCTCGCGTCGTGGATCGCCGGGCCCGCACGCACCTCGCTCGCCGCGGTCCGCGACGGAGAGCTGCGGGGCCTCGCCGTGCTGCGTCCCTGCCGTACGTCGTCCCGCATCGGCCCCGTGTATGCGGAGTCGCCCGAGGTGGCCGGTGCTCTGGTCGGCGCACTCGCGGCCACCGACCCCGGTACCCCGGTGGCGATCGACGTACCCGACGTCAACCCGGCGGCCGTGCACCTCGCGCAGCAGCTGGGCCTCACCCCGTCGTTCGAGACCGCCCGCATGTACACGGGCCCGACACCGGACGTCGACCACACCGGCCTGTTCGGCATCACCAGCCTGGAGCTGGGCTGACGTGTCGTCCCTTCCGGCGGCGGCCCGGATCAGGGGGTGGTGCGGGGCCGGGTGCGCGAGGCCAGTACCGCTATGTCGTCCTCAGCGCCCGGTCCGAACCGTTCGAGGACCTCGTCGAGCAGGTCGTCGAGGGTGCCGCCCACGGGCATGGTCAGTTCGCTGAGGCGGCCGACCGAGATGTCGATGTCCTCACCGCGCCGCTCCACCAGTCCGTCGGTGTACATGAACAGCACCGTGCCCGGCCCGTACTCCACCACCGTCGACCGGTACCCGCCCACGCCGGTGCCGAGCGGCGGACCCGCCGTTACCGCGTCGCACACCCTGGTTCCCGCGGCGCCCGGGTCGATGAGCACCGGCGGCAGATGCCCGGCGCTCGCCACTTCGCACGCCCCGCCGAACCGGTCGACGACGGCCAGCAGACAGGTCGCCGCCCGGTCCAGTCCGGACCGTTCGACCATCCGGTCCAGCTGTTCCAGGATGCGGTGCGGCGGCAGGTCGTCGTCGGCGAGCATCCGCAGCACCGAGCGGTAGTGGCTCATGGCGACCGCCGCCTCCACGCCGTGGCCCATCACATCGCCCATCGCCTTCAGATGTCGTCCGTCCCGCAGCGGGATGACGTCGAACCAGTCGCCGCCGACCAGCACGCTCCGGTCGGCGGGCAGATAGCGGCTGGCGATCTCGATGTGCGGGTGCGGCGGGCGGGGCTCGGACAGCAAGGAGCGCTGCAGTTCCAGGGCGATGGTGTGCTCATGGCCGAACCGGCGGGCATGGTCGAGATCGACGGCGGCCCGGCCGGCGAGTTCCCGGGCGACCACGACGTCCTCGTCCGTGAAGATCGGTGAGTCCGCCGCCCGCATCAGGCCGAGGATGCCGAGCGGACGGCCGCGGACGGCGACGGGCACGATGATCGCCGAATGCATCCCGAGGGCGCGGTAGGCGGCGACCCGTTCGGGGGCGGAGCGGCTGAGCTGTTCGTCGGGGGTGAGGTTCTCCACGACGGGCTGGTTGGTCGCCAGACAGCGCTGTACGGCCGAGCCCTCCTGGTAGTCGACGTACTCACCGGTCAGCCCGAACCCCAACAGCTCGTCGCGCATCCTGGGCACCGCCGTCACTGCCGCCCTGCGCAACCGCAGCACCCCGGGGGGTGCGGGGCGTACCGGAGCGGCGACCTCGGACGGGAACACCTCGACCGTGGCGAGGTCCGCCAGCCCGGGCACGACGAGGTCGACGAGTTCCGCACAGGTGGTGTCCATGTCGAGTGTGGTGCCGATCCGGGCGGCCGCGGTGTCGAGCATGGTCATGTGCCGCCGGGCCTGGTCCAGCTCGCGCCGTCCCTCGTCCGAGGCCATGACCTCCAGCACGATCCCGGCCAGGCCCACGACCCGCCCGCCCACCTCCAGCCGGTGGTACGCCCCGTGCCAGTACCGCCGGACCGCACCTTCCGCGGCGGTGAATCCGCTGGACGTGATCTCGCGGGGCTTCCCGTCGGCGAGCACGGCCCGCATCATGTCCTCGCCCACGTCGACGCCCGGGAGAACCTCGGAGACGGTGCGTCCGAGGTGTTCGGCGACCGGAACGCCATTGAGCCGTTCGAGGGCCGGGTTGACGTACAGATAGCGCAGCCCCGTGTCGAGCACGCCCACCCCGGCCATCGTGCCGTCGACCAGGGCCGCCAGAGTCGCGTAGTCGAACGGCATCCCGCTGTGGGCGTACGCATCGGCCTGCACGTCAACCTCCTGGGGCGGGGCGGACCCCGCGCTGTCCGGCCTTCAATCGTCGACCGCCCGCCCCTGCCGCGCATCCGCAGCCGGGCCCGTCGAATCCTCATCCACCGGACGGGCCCGGATTCCCACCTCAGTGCACGTGCGGCCCGTCGGTCACCTCCGTCGGGCCGCACTGCCACCCACCCCGGCTACGAACGGCACACCCCTGGCCAACCTCACGCCCTGCGCACCCTCGCCGGACGTGGCCGACTGGACATCCCCGTCCTCGGAACGGCGATCATTCAGCTGTCGCTCCCGGTCCCACCTCACATCGTCTTCAGCTCGCATGAACCAGCCATCGACGACGCCACCACGGGCCGTCTGATCACGAGCGGCGTCGACATGTTCCTGGGCCACCACGCCCCCTGGGGGGCCGGCAGCTCTCAAGCGGGGGGCTCAGGTGAGCGGGTGCGAGGTCCGGCCTGACGCCTCGTCGATCTCGTCGTGCGCCTTCGTCAGCATCTTCATCGCCAGCTCATTGAGTGCTCTGGCTCCCGCGATCTCCTCGCCGACCCTCGGCTGATCCTTGTCGGAGGGGTGACGGCTTGCATATCCATGGGCCCGCACCTCGTTTCCGTCCGGAAGCCGCACCAGGGCTGCCGCACGGGTGCGGTGGGAGTCCTCCTCGAATTCCAGGTCCACATGCCACCCGACAGTCGTCCTCATCATGACGATCACCTCTCTACCAGGGTGCGCCCGTTCCTCCGCTCCTGCACCACGGCGCCTCCCGCACCGCCCGCTATAGGCTCCGCTGCATGAGCGTCGATGTAGAGATCGTCCACGAAGCGACTCCGGAGATCGTGGCCGCCTTCGGTCGGCTGCTGCCCCAGCTGTCCTCGACCGCCCGGCCGCTGGATCACAAGGCGGTCAACCGGCTGGTGCGGTGCGAGACGAACACGGTGCTCGTCGCCCGTGCCGCAGGCACCGTCGTGGGAACACTGACACTGCTCCTGCTTCCGGTGCCGACCGGGCTGCGAGCCCGTATCGAAGACGTCGTCGTCGACACCGAGGCACGCGGGCAGGGAATCGCGGCCCTGCTCACACAGGAGGCACTGGCGCTGGCCCGGGAGGCGGGCGCGCGCACCGTCGACCTCACCTCCCGGCCGGACCGCGCCGCCGCGAACCGGCTCTACGAGCGTCTGGGCTTCCGGGCCAGGGAGTCGACGGTCTACCGATTCCCGATGGACGGACCGGAACGGCATCAGGAACGCCTCCCGGACCAGGCGTAGTCCGGGAGGGCGAGGTCCAGCCGGTCGAGGCCAAGGGTTCCGTGCGTCGCCGGTGCGTCCGGCGGGAGCCGGAACGCCGTCGCGACCGCCTCGGGTGCGGGGCCGGGCCCAGCAGGCCGGTGGCACGGGCCGGGCGGGGGCGGGCCCAGGCCCGTCTCTCCGCCGCCACCGTGCAGCAGGAGCACGGCCGCGGACGGCGCACGGCGCACGGCGGTTCTGTCATACCTGCCTCCTGGCGCGGAAGCGGGACATGTCGCGCTGCTCGGAGCCATGTTCCAGTCGCTGGACACACTTGGCCGAACAACTGTCCGGCATCAAGAACGAGTAAAAGACTGCCGGAACCCGGCAGTATCCGTTGCCGGGTATATGTGGGAACATCCAGCCAGTTCGACGAAAACATTCGGGGGATTTCGGAGATCGGGGGAAGTGATCACGTGACCTTGTTTCTCGGTCTCGGCATTGCGGGAATCGTCCTGCTCATCCTGTCCCTGATCTTCGACGGCATCCTCGAAGGTCTCTTCGGAGGCGTACTGGACAGCCTCTTCGACGGCCTCCTGTCCCTCCCCGTCATCGCCGGATTCCTCTCGATGCTCGGCTTCGGCGGCGCGATCGTGCTCGGCACCACCGGCGTCGGTACGGTCGCCGCGACCGCCGCCGGAGCGCTGGCCGGGGTCGTCGCAGCCTGGCTCACCTGGAAGTTCAGCCGGGCCCTGATGCGGGACCAGACCAGCACCACACCGCGCGGCGACGATCTCATCGGCACGTCCGGGTCGGTCGTCACGGCCATCCCGGCCGACGGCTACGGCGAGGTCCTGCTGCAACTCGCGGGCCAGACCGTGAAATTGGCGGCGAAGAGCCCGGTGCCGGTCGAACGCGGCGCCGAGATCTGGGTGGAGGCCGCACTGTCGACCACCTCGGTCGCGGTGCGCCCCGTCGAGCGCTGACCACCGCCGGAGCCGTACACCGGCTCGAGCCGTACACCGCCCGAAAACAAGCTGCCGCCCCCGCGGGGAGGCAGGGGGGACATTCTTATGAGCCCAGTCGTGACCGCAGTCATCGGAGTCGTCGTACTCCTGGTACTGCTCGCCCTCGTCGTCATCACCCGCTACAAGGTCGCCGGGCCCAGCGAAGCGTTCATCATCACCGGACGCCGCGGCAAGAAGTCGACCGACCCGGTGACCGGCCGCACCAGCATCGACAACAGCGGCCAGAAGGTCGTCGTCGGCGGCGGCGTCTTCGTCGTCCCGTTCGTCCAGCAGAAGTTCACCCTGGACCTGTCCAGCCGGCACATCCCGGTGGCCGTGCGCGGAGCCGTCACCCTGCGCGGGGTGAAGTCCAACCTCGAAGGCGTCGCCATCGTCAAGGTCGGCGGCAGCGAGGAAGCGATCCGGGCCGCCGCCCAGCGATTCCTCCAGCAGCAGGACGGCATCGTCGGCTTCACCCAGGAGGTGCTCTCCGGCGCGCTGCGCGCCATCGTCGGCCGGATGTCGGTCGAGGACATCATCCGCGACCGTGCCGCGTTCGCCGGTCAGGTCGCGGAGGAGGCCGAGGCCAGTCTCTCCGGGCAGGGCCTGATCCTGGACGCCTTCCAGATCCAGGACATCACCACCGAGGGCTCCTACCTCGAGGACCTCGGCCGCCCCGAGGCCGCCCGCGCCAAGCAGGAAGCGGACATCGCCGAGGCGATCGCCAAGCGCGCCTCCGAGCAGGCCCGGCTCAAGGCCGCCGAGGAAATTGCGATCGCCGAGCGGACCTTCTACCTCAAGCAGGCCGAGATCAAGGCCGAGACGGAAGCCGCCGCGGCCAAGGCCAACGCCGCCGGCCCGCTCGCCGAGGCGGCCCGCCAGCAGGAAGTCCTCGCGGAGCAGGAGAAGGTCGCCCAGCGCCAGGCCGCCCTGACCGACCGCGAACTCGACACCAAGGTCCGCAAGCCCGCCGACGCCGCCCGCTACCGGGCCGAGCAGGAGGCCGAGGCCCGTCGTATCGCCCAGGTCAAGGAGGCCGAGGCGGACGCCGAGCGCTCCCGGCTGACCGGTCAGGGCGAGAAGCTGCACCGCTCGGCCCTCGCCGACGCCGTACGCATCGAGGGCGAGGCGGAAGCCGCGGCCATCGCGGCCAAGGGTGCGGCCGAGGCCGAGGCCATGCAGAAGAAGGCGGACGCCTTCGCGCAGTACGGCGACGCGGCCGTGCTCCAGATGCTGGTCGAGGTGCTGCCGCACGTCGTCGCCAAGGCGTCCGAGCCGCTGAGCGCCATCGACAAGATGACCGTGATCTCGACGGACGGCGCAAGCCAACTGTCGCGTACGGTCACGGACAACGTCGCCCAGGGCATGGAACTCCTCAGCTCCACCACGGGAGTCGACCTGGCAGCCCTGCTGACGAACCTCAAGGGCGGTCCGGCCGCCGCCACTTCGGCCGATGTGCCCGGCCGGACACCGGACGCGACTGCCGCCGCAGCTACCCACGGGAAGATCGAGATCTCCGACTGATCCGGCCCGCGACCCACCCGTGCCCGGCCGCACCGCACCGGCCGGGCACGCGCACGTCCGGACCTGTGGAGCCCGGCGTCAGTCCGCCAGATCCACCCGTACCGTCAGCAGGTTCGTCCCCAGCGCCCGCACCACGGCGCTGTTGCAGCGCGGCAGGCTCCTGAGCCGTGCGCGGGCGTCGTCCTCCGGGAGGGGGTGGGCGGTGCCGGTGTGCCACCGGCCCTTGATCCGGACCCGGACGCGGGGGTCGGCCTGGATGTTACGCACGTACTGGGACTTCTCGCCGTACTCCGAGACCAGCCAGAACTCCCGGCCCACGCGCCGACCGCCCACCGGGGTGCGGCGCGGAAGGCCGGAGGTGCGGCCCGTCGTCTCCAGCAGGGTCTGCGACCGCGACTGCCTGGCGAGCGGGTTGACCACATGCCGCTGGAACGAGGTGACCGCCCGGAACTTGAGCTCTCGGCTGCGCGACATTCTCGGCCCTTCCGCCGGTTGCTGCGGTCGCCCGGAAAGCAGCCCCGGCCGCCCTCCGGCCCGGCTGATTTTAGTCGCGGGCCGCGCCCCGTGCCCGTACACCAGAGGCGGCGGAAGCCTCCGGATAAGGTAATACACAGTTAAAAAGATCACCAAGTGCGTCAACGCGTCGCCGCACGATTCGGGAGGAAGCCATGGGAACCCACCGCACCACGCTGCCCGGAGTCGGCGTGCAGTACGACTACACGACCCAGTCGGGACAGCACATATCCGTCGTCGTCCACCACGACGGACGGCGGTTCATCGGCTTCTACGACCAGGACGATCCTGATTCGTGCCGCCTCTCGGTGCCCCTGACACCGCAGGAGGCCACCGGCCTCGCGCACCTCATCGACGCCGCGCCCATCGACGCCGTACGGACCGAGGGCATCGATCTTGTCACCGAGCACATACCGCTCGGGACGCGCTCCCCGTACGGCGGGCGGCTGCTCGGGGACACACAGGCACGGACGCGGACGGGGGCCTCGATCGTGGCCGTGCTGCGGACGCACAGTGCGCATCCGTCGCCCGGGCCGGACTTCCGGCTGGCCATCGGGGACACGCTCGTCGTCGTGGGTACGCGAGAGGGCGTCGACGCGCTCTCCGAGATCATTGCGGAGGGCTGACCGTGCACGACACGACCGCGCTGCTGGTGGAGCTCGGCTCCCTCATTCTGGGCCTCGGAATCATCGGGCGGTTCGCCGGACGGATAGGACTCTCGCCGATCCCGCTGTATCTGCTGGCGGGTCTCGCCTTCGGGGAGGGCGGGCTGCTGCCCCTCGGAGCCAGTGAGGAATTCACCGCCGTCGGCGCCGAGATCGGGGTCATTCTGCTGCTGCTCCTGCTCGGGCTCGAGTACAGCGCATCGGAGCTGGTGACCAGTCTCAAGACGCAGTACCCGTCCGGGGCCGTGGACTTCGTACTCAACGCGACCCCGGGCGCGGTGGCGGCGCTCCTGCTCGGGTGGGGGCCGGAGGGGGCCGTCGCACTGGCCGGGGTCACCTGGGTCTCGTCGTCCGGAGTGATCGCGAAGGTGCTCACCGATCTGGGGCGGCTGGGGAACCGGGAGACGCCCGTCATCCTCGGCGTTCTGGTCATCGAGGACCTGTCGATGGCCGTCTATCTGCCGCTGCTCACCGCGATGCTCGCGGGAGCCGGCTTCGCCGGGGGCGGCATCGCACTGCTCATCGCGCTCGGCACCGTCGGGCTCGTGCTCTATCTGGCGCTGCGGCACGGGCGGCTGATCAGCCGGGCCGTGTCCTCCGACAATCCGGAGATGCTGCTCCTGGTCGTTCTCGGGCTGACCGTCCTGGTGGCCGGTGTGGCACAGGAGTTGCAGGTCTCCGCGGCCGTCGGGGCGTTCCTGGTCGGGATCGCACTCTCGGGAGAGGTCGCCGAGGGGGCGCGCAAGCTGCTGACGCCGCTGCGGGATCTGTTCGCCGCCGTCTTCTTCGTGTTCTTCGGGCTCTCCACCGATCCGGCCGAGATTCCGCCGGTGCTGCTTCCGGCGGCGCTGCTGGCCGTCGTCACCGTCCTCACCAAGATCGCCACCGGGTGGTACGCGGCCCGGCGGGCAGGAATCGGCCCGCGCGGGCGGTGGCGGGCAGGCGGCACGCTCGTCGCACGCGGTGAGTTCTCCATCGTCATCGCCGGTCTTGCCGTGGCGGCCGAGCCCCGTATCGGGCCCATCGCCACCGCGTACGTCCTCATCCTCGTCATCATCGGACCGCTCACCGCCCGCTGGACCGAGCCGACCGTGGCCAGGCTCCAGGCGTGGCGTGGCCGGGGCGGCAAGGGCGGTACGGGCGGAGGCGAAGTTCCCACGGCCCGTCCGGCGCCCGCCGCGCAGGAGGAGCTCGCCTCCTGAGCCGCTGCGCTCAGGCGTCGTGGTGGGCGGGGCGGTCGGACATCCAGCCCAGCGGGTACACGTCCGAGCCGTCCGCCGACACGGACGGTTCGCCGCCCGCCGCGGTGAACGCGCTCAGCGCGTCAATCAGGGCGGTGCGCTGCTCCGGGGAGAGGCGTTCGACGATGGCGGCGATCTCCCGGCGGCGGCCCGCCGTGACGTCCTCGACCAGCCTGCGCCCGTCGGGGGTCACCCGCAGCACCGTCTCACGCCGGTTGGCGGGGTTCACCTCCCGTTCCGCGAGACCGGCGGCGATCAACCGGTCCAGCATGCGCATCGCGGTCGACGGGTTCACCCCCAGCCGTTCGGCGAGCGTCACCAGCTTGGCGTTCCTGTTCGTGGACAGCACGACAAGGAGCCGGAACTGGGGCAGCGTCACCCGGTCCTCCACCGCCGCCAGTGAACGCGCGGACACGGCAACGAGCAGCCTGGACGCCGTCAGTACGGCGCGTGTCACCTCGTCGACGTCGTCGTCCCTGCCCCGGTCCGGCGGTCGGTCCTCATGTGCCTGTTCGTGCGCGGCCATGCCTCTTTGTACCGTGCCGGCCGGTGGTACTCGAATCGATACCCATCGGACCGCTATCGGCCTTCCGTGTCACAGCAGTTGTCCAGGGCGGCCGGATCGTCCGGGCCATTCGGATCATCCGATTCGTCCGGGTCGTCCGGGTCGTCCGGGCCGTCCGGGGCGTCCGAGTCGTCCGGGGCCGCCGCACGCGCCAGGAGTGCGCGCAGCCGTTCCTCGTCGCGGGGGGACAGCGCCGAAATGAAGTGGGCGAGCACGGCGTCCCGGTCCCGTTCGCCGTCCAGTACGCGGCGCATCCGCAGGGCCGCGAGACCGGCCTCGTCGGAGGCGGACGTCCAGGTGTAGGAGCGTCCCTCGCGGGACCGGGTCACGGCGTTCTTCGCGTAGAGACGGGAGAGGATCGTGATGACGGTGGTGTACGCGAGGTCGCCGTCGAGGTGTTCCTGCACCCAGCCGGCCGTCGCGGGGCCGTTCGCCGAGTGCAGTACGGCGAGGACCTGGGCCTCCAGTTCGCCCTGCCCGCGTCTGCGGAGCCGCCGTCCGTCGGAGCGTGCGGTGTCGGGGCGTACCGGGGCGGGACTTACGACGTCGGGGCGTATGGAGTCGGGGCGCACGACGTCGAGGCATATGGAGTCGGGGCGCACGACGTCGAGGCATATGGAGTCGGGGCGTATGGAGTCGGGGCGCCCGGCGTCGGGCACTTCCGCATGGGGCGGCTCGTTGTCCGGCTGGTGGCCGGGCCTGGCCGAGTCCATCTGGGGTCCGCCCTTCTGCGATACCGCGTCAGCCGCGGAGTCGCAGCATCCTACTTACCGCTGTTTCCGGGACACAGCGGGCGCCCACCCCGCTGACTTCTACACGTCTGTAGAGTTGGATTTCATTCCGGCAACACAACGCAACGCAACGTATGGAGACGTCATGGCACTGTGGGATCGGATCAAGGAATCCGCTTCGTCGATGCAGTCGCAGCTGGAAGCGAAGAAGAACGACCTGAAGAGCGGCGCGTTTCGTGACGCGAGCATGGCCATGTGCGCCCTGGTCGCCGCCGCCGACGGCTCCATCGATCCGTCCGAACGCCAGCGTGTCGCCTCGCTGATCGCCTCCAACCAAGTTCTGCAGAACTTCCCGGCGGACGATCTGCAGCGCCGCTTCAACGACTATGTGAACAAGCTCACCGCCGACTTCGCCTTCGGCAAGGTCAGCGTGCTCCAGGAGATCAGCAAGGCGAAGAAGAAGCCCGCCGAGGCGCGTGCCGTCATCCAGATCGGCATCGTCATCGGCGGCGCCGACGGCAACTTCGACACGTCGGAGCAGGCCGTCGTACGGGAGGCATGCTTCGCGCTCGACCTTCCGCCGCACGAGTTCGACCTGTAGGCCTTCCACTCTGCTCGCGGGACCGGCTTCGCCAGGCTTCTCTCTCTCCCCCCCCCACACACACACCGCCGGAACGACCGCGGACCGGCTGACCACCGGTCCGTGCCCGGCAGGCCGGGGGTGTGCCACTCCCCCTTGCACACCCCTGGCCACTTCCTTCCCGTTCTGTCCCCCGCGGCACGCGTCAGCGACGCGTCACGGGTGCGTCAGGGCCGTACCGGCTCCTCATCCGCGGGCATAAGGGCCAGCAGACACAAGTGCCCGCGGCCGGGGCATCGGGGCAGGCCCGGGTCACAGCTCCTTGGCCGGCCAGTCCAGCAGCCGGGCGCCGATGACCGCCGTCTGCAGCGTGTAGCGGTGCATCGGGTCGGACGGATCGGCACCGGTCAACTGGTGGATCCGCTCCAGCCGGTACGTGAGCGCCCGCACGCTCAGCGACAGCCGACGGGCCGTCTCGGCGGCCACACAGCCCGCGTCGAAGTAGACGGAGAGTGTCCTCAGGAGGGGCTCTGCGCCGCCGCGGGCCTGCTGGAGCGGGCCCAGCTGACTGCGCACCAGATCGGCCATCGCCTGCCGGTCCCGGGTAAGCACCGGGTAGACCAGCAGGTCGGCGGAGTACAGAACCGGATCGTCCAGATCCATCCGTTCCGCGAGATCGAGTGCGTCGAGCGCTTCGTCGTAGGAGTGGACCACGCCCCCGGGGCCCTGGTGCGGGCGGCCGACCGCGACCCGGCCGCCGTCCGTCGCCGCATGCGCCTGCTTGGCGAAATACCGCAGGACATCGGGCTGAGTGCCGGGGGCGATACAGACCAGCCGCCCATCCTTCGTCGTAAGCAGGATCTTCCGGCCGCCGAAGCGCGCAAGCAGCGCCGCCTCGACCGTGCGCGGTACGGAGTCGGTCTCCGTGTACGCCTCCGGGCCCATCGCCACCGCGACCGCGTGGGCGCGTGAGAGCCGCAGCCCGAACCGGGTGGCCCGCTCCGCGAGCCGGCCCAGATCGCTGCGCCCGTACAGCAGGTCGTCGATGAACTCGCGGCGCGCCGCCTCCTCGCGCCGCACGGTGAGCCGCTGGGCCCGCTCGAAGCCCGCGGCGAAGGCGTCGACGGCCTGCTCGACCGCGGCCAGCACGGAATCGGTCGACGCGGCATCGGCGGAGGCGGCCTGCGGCCAGGCGGTGCGGGTCGCCGCGAGATGGAGGCCGACCAGGGCGCGCAACTGGAATCCGGCCTCGGCGGCCTCCCTGCCCAGGAGCCGGCGGGTGTCGAGCTCGTCCCTGGTCAACCGGCGGCCGGTGGCGGCGACATCGGCCAGAATGCGGGCATAGTCCCCCAGATATTCGTCGGAAATCTCCGGCTCCGGCACGCGCACTCCTCAGTCCTGACGCGACATTGACACTCACCCAACGCATACCGGCCGGTGCCGGTGCCCGGCATCAAGGACGTACAAAGATTGCCGGATTCCGGCAGTGCGATCCCAAGACCCCGAGTGACACGATCCGGTCAGCACGAACCGGGGGAACACGGGGGACACGGGGGAAGACCTTGTGCTGCGGCACCGCTTTTCGCAGTGCCGCAGCACCAAGGTCACCACCGGACCGCCCGCGACGACAGGGGGTGGACCGATGCAGGAGTTCCTGAGCGCGGCAACCTCCTTTCCCACCGTCCTGTTCGGCGCCGCGCTGGTCGTGGTCGTCTTCTTCTGGCTCCTCGTGCTCACCGGTACGGCCGATCACCATTCCTTCGACGGCGACCTCGACACCGGCATGGCCGGGATCGGCGGGGTGCCGGTCACCGTCTCGGTGTCCGGGATGGTCGTCGTCGGCTGGTTCACGAGCCTGGCCGGTACCGTCCTGCTGCACCGCAGCGGTGTCACCGGCCTCACCCGCGCCGCGCTCGCCTGTGCCGTGTTCGCCGGGGCGCTGCTGACCGCCTGGGCCGTGATTCGGGTGCTGGTGCGCCTGGTGCGCCGGCGCTTCCCGGACGAGCCTCCTCCGTCGCGGCGGGACTTCCTCGGCCGGGTCTGCACGATCCGTACCGGTTCCGTCAGCTCCGACTTCGGCCAGGCAGAGGTTACGGCGGCCGACGGTTCCACCGCGATCGTCCAGGTCAGGCTGCTCAGTCCGACGAACGACGCGGACAGCGCGGACGACGCGGACAGCACGGTTCTCACCTCGGGCAGTACGGGGCTTTTGTACGCGTACGAGGACGAGGGCGAGTTCTTCTGGGTCTCGCCGTACGACAAGGCGCTGGACCCGGGACCACCGAAGCCGCGCACGAACTCGCGCCCGGGTACCCGCCGCCCTCCACCTCGCTCCGGCTGACCGGCCTACCTGCCGCAGCCGCGTCGCCGAAACCGCCCACCCGGCCGTCCGTCCGGGCAGGCCCTCTTGCCTCTTCACCTTCCTCACCAGCCGCCAAGGACTGTCATGGATGCCATCACCCTGGGCTTCGGTGTGCTCGTAGCCGTTGTCCTGCTCATCGCCGTTGCCCTGCTTCTCGTCATCAGCCGGCTCTTCCGCAAGGTGGAGCAGGGCAAGGCGCTGATCATCTCCAAGACCAAGAAGGTCGATGTCACCTTCACCGGGGCCGTCGTCCTGCCGGTGCTGCACAAGGCCGAGTACATGGACATCTCGGTGAAGACCATCGAGATCCGCCGCACCGGGCGCGAGGGCCTGATCTGCCAGGACAACATCCGCGCCGACATCCACATCAACTTCTTCGTGCGGGTCAACAAGACCGTCGAGGACGTCATCAAGGTCGCCCAGTCCATCGGTACGGAGCGGGCCAGCGACAAGGTCGCGATCCAGGACTTCTTCGCCGCGAAGTTCGCCGAGGCGCTCAAGACCGTCGGCAAGCAGCTGGACTTCGTCGATCTGTACACCAAGCGCGAGGAGTTCCGGGACCGGATCATCCGGGTCATCGGCACGGACCTCAACGGCTACCACCTCGACGACGCGGCGATCGACTTCCTTGAGCAGACGCCCATGACGCAGCTCGACGGCGCCAACATCCTCGATGCGCAGGGCATCAGGAAGATCACCGAGCTGACGGCGATCGAGCACGTACGCACCAACGAGTACCAGCGCACCGAGCAGAAGGAGATCACCCGGCAGAACGTCGACGCCCGCGAGACCATTCTGGAACTGGAGCGCCGACAGGCCGAGGCCGAGATCAAGCAGCGCCGCGAGGTCGAGACGCTGCGGGCCCGTGAGGAGGCCGCGACCGCCCGGGTCCAGGAGGAGGAACGGCTCGGCGCCCAGACCGCGTTCATCCGTACCGAGGAGCAGCTCGGCATCCAGCGCGAGAACCAGGCCCGGGAGATCGCCGTCGCGCAGAAGAACCGTGAGCGTGTCATCGCCGTGGAGAACGAGCGCATCGAGAAGGACCGGCTGATCGAGGTCATCGGGCGCGAGCGGCAGACCGAACTCGACCGGATCGCCGCGACGAAGGAGGTCGAGGCCGAGCGCCGCGAGGTCGCCGATGTGATCCGGGAGCGGATCGCCGTGGACCGTACGGTCGCCGAGCAGGAGGAGTCCATCAAGACGCTGCGGGCCGTCGAGGAGTCGGAGCGCACCCGCAGGTCGGTCATCATCGCCGCCGAGGCGGAGGCCCAGGAGAAGCTGGTCAAGGACATCAAGGCCGCGGAGGCAGCGGAAGCGGCGGCCACCCACCTGGCCGCCGAGCAGCTGACGCTCGCCGAGGCCCGGCTGAAGACCGCGGACCTGGACGCCCGGGCGAAGCTGCGGCTGGCCGAGGGCATCCAGGCGGAGTCCGCGGCGCCCGGTCTCGCGGAGATCCAGGTGCGCGAGGCGGAGGCCGATGTCATCGAGAAGGCCGGACTCGCCGAGGCCGAGGCCGCGTCCGCCCGTCTCAAGGCCGAGGCGGAGGGGTCCAGGCTCAAGGCGCTCGCGGCAGCGGAGGGTACGCGGGCCCAGGCGACGGCCGATGCGGCGGTGATCGGCGAGAAGCTGAAGGCCGAGGCGGCGGGGCTCACCGAGAAGGCGGCCGCGATGGCGGCGCTGGACGACGCGTCGCGGGGGCACGAGGAGTACCGGCTGCGGCTCGCCGCGGAGAAGGAAATCCGGCTGGCCGGGCTCGATGTGCAGCGGCAGGTCGCCGAGGCGCAGGCGACGGTGCTGGCCACGGGGTTGGAGAACGCCGACATCGACATCGTCGGCGGGGAGTCGGTCTTCTTCGACCGGCTCGTCTCGTCCATCGCGATGGGCAAGAGCTTCGACGGGTTCGTCGAGAACTCGGACACGGCGAAGGCGCTCGCCGGGCCGTGGCTGAACGGCACGTCGTCGTTCACGGACGATCTGACGCGGGTGCTGGGGTCGGTGTCGACGGGGGACGTGCAGAACCTGACGGTGTCGGCGCTGCTGACGCGGATGATGCGGGCGCCGGGGACGGGGGTCGCGCCGGGACAGGTGCAGCAGTTGCTGTCCGCGGCACGGGAGTTGGGGCTGGCGGATGTGCCGGTGTCCGCGGTGGCGGGGGCGTCCGACGTACCCGCTTCGCGGAACGGGTCGCCGGTCGCATAGAGCGAACCCCGATCGCCGGACGGGCAGGACGGATCGAGCCCGTCCGGCAATCGAGGAAACGGTTCGGCAGCGGGACGCAGCCGAACCACACACCTCGTAGCTCGTAGCTCGTAGCTCGTAGGGAGAGCCGTACGTATGGAAACCGACACCACGACCGCACCGCCCACCGGCGGCCCCGTGGACGCGGGGACGTACGACGTGCTGCGCCGCAGACTGACCGCCCGGGCCGCCGATCTCGCCGGCCGCGCCGAGGCGCTCAACGCGCGGCGCACGAAGGAGTTCGGGTCGACCGAGCTCCGGCTCACCGGCACCGAGCAGATCCGTACCGAGCAGCTATCCGTACCCCGCGACCTGGTGGCCGTGGGCGGCCGGCTGCTGTTCGGGTTCGAACGGGGCCCAGGGGCAGCAGAACCCGCCGAGGTCGGCGACGTACTCGCGCTGCTCGGACCCGAGTTGGAGAAGAGACCTTACGACGAAGGCGGTCTGCTCGAAGACGAGGCCTTCGTACGCGAATTCACCGCCTTGCACCGTTACTATCGCGACGCCCGCCTCGTTCGACTGCGCCGCGTGGACGGCAGGCTGCTTGCCGTCTTCCGTACCGGCGAGAGTGCCGACGGCATCCGCGTGCTGCGCTGGGCGCTCGGCCCGGACGGTTCGTCCGGCGCGTTCCTCGACGCGCGCGGCGACCGCGATCACGTCTTCCCGCCGTCGCACGACTTCACCTGGACCGTCGCGGGCCGCGAGGCCCACGTCCTCGGTCGGCACCCGCACATCGCCGTGGGCGGGGACGGGGACGGCACGGACGCCGTCCTCTTCGTCGACACACTCGGCGGTACTCTCACCGTCAAGACGGTCAACGACACCGACACCCCCGACGGGATCTACGAGGAGCCGGTCACCGACCCCCTCCAGTCACTCGCCGACGCGGATGTCGAGCATGCCGTGATCGGCCCGCTGGTCCTGCTCCGCGTCCGCCCGTACAACGAGGACTCCTGGCGGTATCTGGTCTTCAACACTCTCCTCGGCACGGTCCTGCGTCTGGACCTCATCGGGCCCGCCTGCCACCGGCTCCCGGAGGACCAGGGGATCATCTTCCCCGGCGGCTACTACCTCACCACAGGCGCCGCCAAGACCTTCGATATCGCCGAGCCGCTCACAGACCCGGTCTTCGAGGGCGCGGTCCGCTCGCCGAACGGCGAGGACGTCCTGTATGCCTTCCGCTCCCCCGACGACGGCCGAAGCCTGCTCCTGCCCTACAACCTGATCCGGCAGGAGGTCGCCACCCCTCTCCAGGGCCGCGGCCACGCCCTGCTCGACGACGGCACGCTCGTCCTCCTGCGAGGTACCGCCACGGGCGACGAACCGGCCCGGGTCCACCCGTTGCAGCGCTGGCAGACCCCGTACGTCTCCGACACCTACGCCGCCTCCCGGCCTGCCCGGACCGGTCCGCTCGCCCGGATCGGCAACGCCGATCTGGTGCGCGGCATCTCCGACTGCCTCGCACTCGCGCACAGCGCCGCCGAGACGACACCCACCGCCGCCGTGTACGCACAGCTGGTCGCGGACTGCACCCGTGCCACCGACCGTTACCACTGGCTGACCGACTCCGAACTCGGCGCACTGGCATCCCCGTTGGCGGATCTGCGGGCCACCGCCCAGCAGGTCCTCACCGAGTTCGACACGGTGCAGGAGCTGACCCGGCAGGCCACCGAGGCGCTCACCGAGACGGCCGACCGACTCACCGCACTCGTCCGCCGCATCCGTGGCGAAGCCCCGCGCTCTGCCGCCGCCTGGGTCACCCAGCTCACCGAACTCCGCCGTGTCCAGGGCCATTTGGCGACGATCGCCGAGATGCGATACGCGGACACCGAGCGGATCGCCGCGCTGACCGCCGACACGGCCGCCGACATCGATTCGGCCGGCCGGCGCGCCGTCGCGTTCCTGAGCCGGGACGACGCGTTCGCCGGCTACCACGAGGATGTCGCGCACCTGACCGCCGAGGCGTCCGCGCTCACCACCGTCGCGGACGCCTCGGCGCTCGGCGACCGGCTGACGGAGATGACGGACGGCTTGAGCACCGTCACGGATGTCGTCGCCGGGCTCGACATCGGTGACGCGACGGTCCGTACGTCGATCCTGGAGCGGATCGCGGAGGTCCTCGGCGGGGTGAACCGGGCCCGCGCCACTCTCGACGCGCGCCGTCGCGAGCTCCTGGACCACGAGGGCCGGGCCGAGTTCGCCGCCGAGTTCGCACTGCTCGGGCAGGCCGTCACGGGGGCGCTGGCCGCCGCGGAAACCCCGGACGCCTGTGACGCGCAACTGGCCAGGCTTCTGCTTCAGTTGGAGAACCTGGAGTCGCGGTTCGCGGAGTTCGACGACTTCCTCGCCGAGCTGACCGGGCGGCGGACGGAAGTGTATGAGGCGTTCTCGGCCCGTAAGCAGACGTTGCAGGACGCTCGCGCCCGGCGGGCGGAGCGGCTGGCGGGTTCGGCGGCCCGGGTCCTCGATACGGTGTCCCGTCGGCTGGCCGCCCTGCCCGATCTCGACGCCGTCCACACCTACTTCGCCTCCGACCCGATGGTCGCCAAGGTCCGGCGCACCGCGGACGAGCTGCGGGAACTCGGCGACCCGGTGCGCGCCGAGGAACTGGACGGGCAGTTGCTGGCCGCCCGCCAGGAGGCCGGGCGGGCGCTGCGCGACCGCAGTGAGCTGTACGCGGACGGCGGCGCGACGATTCGTCTCGGCCGACACCGGTTCGCCGTGAACACCCAGCCCTTCGACCTGACGCTCGTCCCGCACGGGGACCGGCTCGCGTTCGCCCTCACCGGCACGGACTACCGCGCCCCGGTCACCGACCCGGAGTTCGAGGCGACCCGCCCGTACTGGGAGCAGACCCTCCCCTCCGAGTCCCCGCAGGTCTACCGGGGCGAGCACCTGGCCGCCCGGCTCCTCGACGAGCACGGCGCCGACACGCTGGCCGCCCTGAGCGCCGACGAACTGAGGTCCCTGGTACGGGAGTCGGCGGCGGCCGCGTACGACGAGGGCTACCAGCGCGGCGTCCACGACGAGGACGCCGCCGCGATCCTCGCCACCCTGCTCGGGCTGCACGCCGGAGCGGGGCTGCTGCGCTGCCCGCCCGCCGTACGAGCGGCGGCGCAGCTGTTCTGGGCGTACGGGACGGACGAGGCCCGGCGCACCTCCTGGACCCGGCGGGCCCTCTCGCTGGCCCGCGCCCGTGAGACGTTCGGCCTCGCCCCTGCCGTCGCCGGTCTTCAGGAGGAGTGGGCGGACGCCATCCGGGGCGACGATCCCCGGGCCGTCGCCGCGTACCTCTTCGAGGAGCTGACGAGCGGCCCGGCCGGTTTCGTCACGAGCGCCACCGCGCGCACGTTTCTGGACAAGTTCCGTCGTACGACGAGATCCTCGGCGTACGACGAGGACCTCGCCGCGCTCCACGACGACTTCTCCGCCCGGCGTCAGCTGGTCGAGGGCTGGCTCGCCTCGTACGCCGCTGCGAGCGGCACCGGGATCGACGCGGGCGATCTGGCGGAGGCCGTCGCCGTGGAACTCTGCCCGGAGCCGGCGCTTGCCCGGTACGAGTGCGAGGCGCCGCTCACCGCGACCGTGGACGGCCTGCTCGGCACCCATCCGCGCATCGACCGTGGCCGGCTGACCGTCCGCCTCGATGAACTCCTCGCCCGTACCGCCGAGTTCCGAACCGTGGCCGTCCCCGGGTTCCGCGCCTACCAGCGGCAGCGCACCGCGCTGGTGAGCGCCGAGCGTGCCCGGCTGCGGCTGGACGACCACCGGCCGCGCGTCATGTCGGCGTTCGTCCGCAACCGCCTCCTGGACGAGGTGTACCTCCCGCTGATCGGCGACAGCCTCGCCAAGCAGATCGGCACCGCCGACGCCGACCGGCGCACCGACTCGCAGGGGTTGCTGCTGCTCGTGTCGCCGCCCGGCTACGGCAAGACGACGCTCATGGAGTACGTCGCCGACCGGCTCGGCCTGGTCCTCGTCAAGATCAGCGGACCCAACCTCGGCCACGACGTGACTTCCCTCGATCCGGCACAGGCGCGCACCGCGACCGCCCGCCAGGAGATCGAGAAGATCAACTTCGCCTTGGAGGCGGGCAACAACACACTCCTCTACCTCGACGACATCCAGCACACCTCGCCCGAACTGCTCCAGAAATTCATTCCGCTCTGCGACGCCACCCGCCGTATCGAGGGCGTACGGGACGGCGAGCCGCGCAGCCACGATCTGCGGGGCAAGCGGTTCGCGGTGTGCATGGCGGGCAATCCGTACACCGAGTCGGGGACGCGGTTCCGTATCCCCGACATGCTCGCCAACCGGGCCGACGTGTGGAATCTCGGCGAGGTGCTGAGCGGCCGCGAGGACGTCTTCGCGCTGAGCTTCATCGAGAACGCGCTGACCGCCAACCCGGTGCTGGCCCCGCTCGCCGGACGTTCCCGCGATGATCTGGCCCTGTTCGTCCGGCTCTCTTCCGGGACCGACCCGGCAGCCCGCGCGGACCGGCTCGACCACCCGTACGCACCCGCCGAGGTGGACCGGATCGTCGCCGTCCTGCGCCACCTGCTGACCGCCCGGGACACGGTCCTGGCCGTGAACGCCGCGTACATCGCCTCGGCCGCGCAGACCGACGCGACGCGCACCGAGCCGCCGTTCCGGCTCCAGGGCTCGTACCGCAACATGAACAAGATCGCCGAGCGGATCGTCCCGGTGATGAACGAAGCGGAACTCTCCGCCGTCATCGACGACCACTACGCGGGCGAGGCCCAGACGCTGACCACGCGCGCGGAGTCCAACCTGCTGAAACTTGCCGCGCTGCGCGGCCGCCTCACCGCCGAGCAGTCCGCGCGCTGGTCCGCGATCACCGCCTCCTACGTCCGTACCCAGGCGCTCGGCGCCCCCGACGGCGACCCCGTCGCCAGAGCGGTCGCCGCACTGGGGCTGCTCGCGGACCGGATCGCGGCGGTCGAGTCGGCGATCGTCCGGGTCGCGGACCCGCGCCATCTGCTCGCGGGCCCGCAGGCCCGGCACGCGGCGCCGCCATCCGCCGTTCCGCAGGAAGATCACTGACCGGGCGGATACGACGGAGAGGAGCACGGCATGCTGGGTCTCGTGTCTACATTTCCCCAGCAGCCCCAACGCTCCCCGTTCAGCGGGCACATGGTCGTTTGCGGTGACGACGCACTGGCCCAGCGGCTCGCCGTGGAGCTGCGCTATGTGTACGGGGAGCGGGTCACCCTTGTTCTGCCGCCGGGGCGCGACGCACGCCGGCCGGAGCTGCCGCTGACCGGGCGGGGCCGGGCGGCGGCGCTGTTCGGGCGGATGTCGCAGGCGATGAACCGCAACGGCGGGCACACCGGCAACGGGTCCGCAGGTGCTCCCGGGAACGGCGACACCAACGCCGGGGTCGAGGCGGTACGCATCCTGGAGGCGCCGGAGCCGTCCGACGAGGTCTTCGAGGAGGCGGGCGTCGAGTCGGCCGCCGCACTGGCCCTGGTCTATGACGACGACGAGCGCAATATCCGCGCCGCGCTGACCGCCCGCCGTCTCAACCCCCGTGTCCGGCTGGTCATCCGGCTCTACAACCGCAAGCTGGGCCAGTACCTGGAGACCCTGCTCGACCAGGCCGCCGCCGTTACCGCCCCCGGCCTGGACCCGACCGCGCCGGACGCATCGACCACCGTTCTCTCCGACGCCGACACCGCCGCGCCCGCCCTCGCGGCAACCGCCCTCACCGGCTCCAGCAAGGTCATCCAGGCGGAGGGCCTGCTGCTGCGCGCCGCCGAACGGACCCCGCCCCAGGACGGCCGGATCGCCGACCCCGGTCTGTGCACCCTCGCGTTGCTCTCCTCCACCACCCATGACCCTGCGGGCACCGAGGGCTCCGACAGCAGCGGCGACGAAGGCCCCCAACTCCTGCCCGACGAACGGCAGGTGGCCGCCGCGACGGGCCGGCGCACGATCGTCCTGGAAGCGGTCAGCCAGGCGGGACCGGCCGGTCCGCCGCCCCGGATGGGCGGCAGGGGCGCACCGCTCAGCCAGTTCTTCTCCCGGCGGCTGCGCTGGTCGGCACTGGGCGTCGGCCTGGCCGTGGTGGGCCTCACCGTCGCCTCCACGCTCACCACCGGCGACGATCCGGTGCACGCTACGTATCTGACACTGCTGGACCTGTTCGCGATGGGCGACCCGGCGACCGGCGACCCCCTGGCCCGCCAGGTGATCCAACTCCTTTCGGGCGTCGCCGGGTTGATGCTGCTGCCGCTGCTCGTGGCGGGTGTGCTGGAGGCCTTCGGTTCGCTCCGTACGGCGTCGTCCCTGCGCCGCCCGCCACGCGGTCTCTCCGGCCATGTGGTGCTGCTCGGACTCGGCAAGATCGGTACGCGGGTCCTCGTCCGGCTACGTGAACTCGGCGTTCCCGTGGTGTGTGTGGAGGACGATCCGGACGCACGCGGCATCGCCGTGGCCCGGCGACTGCACGTGCCGGTGGTCCTCGGTGACGTCACGCAGGAGGGCGTACTGGAGGCGGCGAAGATCCAGCGCGCCCGCGCGCTCCTCGCCCTGACCAGCGCAGACACCACCAACCTGGAGGCCGCGCTGTACGCCCGCTCGGTCAAGCCGGACCTGCGCGTCACCCTGCGCCTGTTCGACGACGAGTTCGCCACCGCCGTCTACCGCACCCTGCGCACCGCCCACCCCCAGGCCCTGACCCGCTCCCGCTCCGTCTCCCACCTGGCCGCCCCGTCCTTCGCCGTCGCCATGATGGGCCGGCAGATCCTGGGCGCCATCCCGGTCGAGCGGAAGGTGATGCTGTTCGCGGCGGTCGAGGTGGCGGGGCACCACCAGTTGGAGGGCCGCACGGTGGAGCAGGCGTTCCAGGCGGGCGCCTGGCGGGTCCTCGCCCTGGACGCCACCCCGCCGGAGCACCGCCGCCCGGACCTGGCCACACCCACCCCGGCTTCCCCGGACCGCCCGTCGGGCCTGGTCTGGGACCTGCATCCCGGGTACGTACTGCGCCCCGAGGACCGCGTGGTGATCGCGGCGACCCGCCGGGGCCTGGCCGAACTGCTGCGCAGGCGAGGCTCGTTGACATACCACTGAGCCACGGGTGGCCGCGTGGCCCGCGGAATCCGGGTGCCGGCCCGCATCCCCGGCCCCTACCCTCCCCCCATGGAAACAGGACCGGAACCGGAACTCCTGAACGTCATCGACATCGAGGCGACCTGCTGGGACGGACAACCGCCACCCGGGGCGGTCAGCGAGATCATCGAGATCGGGCTGACGGTCGTCGACCTGCGGTCGGCGGAGAGGGTGGCGCGCCACCGGATCCTGGTCCGCCCGGCCCGGTCCACCGTCAGCGCGTTCTGCACGGAGCTGACCGGACTGACCCAGGCCGAGGTGGGCACGGGCCTCCCCTTCGCCGACGCCTGCCGACTGCTGGCGGCCGAGCACCGGGCCGGGGCACGCCCGTGGGCCAGCTGGGGCGACTACGACCGCAACCAGTTCACCCGCCAGTGCCGGGCCACCGGAACCCGATACCCGTTCGGCCACCGCCACACCAACGCGAAGCTCCCCTTCACCGAAAGCTACGGCCTGCGCAAGCGCCCCGGCATGGCCCAGGCCCTGCGCATCGCGGGTCTCCCCCTGGAGGGCCGCCACCACAGCGGCGCGGACGACGCCTGGAACATCGCGGCACTGATCCTGGAGGTGGCGGCCCGGGGCGCCTGGCCGGAAGCCACCACCTGACCGCTCGCCGCTACAGCGCGCCGCCCATCACCCCCCGCACCTCGTCCAGCGTGGCCCCGGCAATCTCGTTGGCGCGCTCGTTGCCGGCCCGGAGCACCGACCGTACGTACGCCATGTCCTGCGCGTACTCCGCCCGACGGGCCCGGATGGGCGCCATCCGGCTGTTGACGGCGTCGGTCACCGTCCGTTTGAGGGCGGCGGCACCCCCGCCGCCGATCTCCTCGGCCACGGCGTGCGGATCGCGGTCCATGCAGAACGCCGCCAGCGACACCAGCGAGGACACCCCGGGCCGGGTCTCCGGTTCGTACGTGATGTACCGCTCGGCATCCGTTTTCGCGCCCTTGATCAGCCGGGCCGTCTCATCCGCGTCGGCACCCAGCGCGATGGAGTTGCCCCGGCTCTTGCTCATCTTGGTGCCGTCGGTGCCGAGGAGGAGCGGCGCGTCGGAGAGCAGTGCGTCCGGTTCCGGGAAGACCGCCCCGTACCGCTCGTTGAAGCGCCGGGCGACGGTTCGCGTGACTTCGAGGTGCGGCAGCTGGTCCTGCCCGACCGGCACCAGGTTTCCCTTGCAGAAAAGGATGTCTGCGGCCTGGTGCACGGGGTACGTGAACATCAGCCCGCTGACGGCCGACTGCCGGGAGTGCGCGATCTCGTCCTTGACGGTGGGGTTGCGGTTCAGCTCGGCGACGGAGACCAGGCTCAGGAACGGCAGCATCAGCTGGTTGAGCGCGGGTACGGCGCTGTGGTTGAAGACCGTCGAGCGTTCCGGGTCGATCCCGACGGCCAGATAGTCCAGCAGCATCCCCTCCATGTACTCGCCGAGCCGGTCGGCGACGTCCCGGTCGGTGAGCACCTGGTAGTCGGCGATGATCACGAAGACGTCCACCCCGAGCTCCTGGAGCCGGACGCGGTTGTGGAGGGTGCCGAAGTAGTGCCCGAGGTGCAGGGGCCCGGTGGGCCGGTCCCCGGTCATCACCCGGAACTTCTCCGGGGCCTGCCGGATCCGCGCCTCCAGCTCGGCGGCGCGCTGCTCGGTCGATGCGGTGGCGATGCTCATGGGGTCTCTCTCCTCGCGATGCTTGTTGCGTGGAGGACGGCCCGCCGTGTTCACCGGCTTCCGTACCCGTACGAGGGCAACGAAAAGGGCCGTCCATATCGAACGGCCCTGGTTCCGTGCAGATGAGGCGGCCGCTCCTAGGAGGAGCGCCACCAGTTTCGGCACGGTACGGAGGTCATGGAGTGAGCTTAACGGAACCGAACTCCGCCCACACGACCTTTCCCGGCCCGCACCGCGCCCCGTACCCCCAGCGGTCCGCCAGCGCATCCACCAACACCAGTCCCCGCCCACCACACGCTCCGGGCTCCGGCTCGCGCACCTCCGGCGGCGCATTCGAGGCATCGTGCACCTCGATCCGCACACCTTCGCCCAACGGCCGGAACCGGGTCTCAATCTCCCGCCCCGGCGAGACCTGGGCGTGCTGCCCGGCGTTGGTCAGCAACTCGGACAGCACGAGCACCGCGGGCTCCTCCCACTCCGAGAGCCCCCAGCCCGCAAGCGCGGTACGCAGTTCTGCCCTGGCCAGCGAAACACAACGCGGATGCCGGCTCCAACGCAGCACGACGGCACGATCCGCCGTCCCGCTCACCGGCCCACCACCACACCGAGAACCGGGCTCGGCCCCGCCTCGATCCCCTGCTGAGCCAGCCACCACACCCGCCGCCGCTCCCGCCGAAGCCGATTCTCGGCACGCTCGCAGCGGGCGAACTCAACTTTCTGGACGTTCAGTTGACGCCTTGGGTGGACGGGGAAGCATGGGCGTACGGGGTCGCCACCCCGCCGCTCGCTGCCTGGGAGTCGACTTAAGAGACACCGGAGTGGTTCGAGCAAACGGCCGATAAGGTTCAACACGTTGACGCTCCTTCGTAAGCGTTGGCCATGCCCCCGGACCGGTGCCACGGTCGCGGGGGTCCTTGCTGAGACAGCACAAGCCGCCACAGCACCCCGCTGTGATCGAAAATCCACAGACGGTGACTGCGCGTTCGGCATGCTCTTGCACACACGGAGAATGCAAGGATTGCGTACTACTGCCATGCGTTCGAGGTGATTTGAGGCGTCACGCAGTGACCATCCACACTCGCGGGTACCACCCAGGCAGCGAAGGGACGCAGCGTGCCGGAAAAGCGACAACGACCGCCCACCGTGAGGCTCCGCCGTCTGGCCGCCGAACTACGCCGGCTCCGAGCCGCAGCAGACCTGACACGCGAAGACGTGGCCAAGGCGACGGGCATCAACGAGGCGACCCTCTACCGCGTCGAGAAGGCACGCGCCCGGCCGCAGAAGCGGACTCTGATCGCTCTTCTGGATCTCTACGCGGCGAACGAGGCGCAGCGTGCCGATCTCCTGGCGGTCCAGAACGGTTCCAACGACCAGGGCTGGCTGCGTCCGTACCACTCGGAGTTGCCCGAGGAGTACACCGCCTACATCGGCTTCGAGAGCGAAGCCCGCACCATCCGCAACTACGAGTCTCTCTTCATCCCAGGACTTGCCCAGACAGAGTCCTACGCCCGTGCGGTGGTCAGAGGCGTGTTGCCGACCGCCAGCAGAAAGGAGGTGGAACAGCGCGTCCAAGCTCGCGTGGAGCGGCAGGCATTGCTCACCAAGAAAGACCCGCTTCAGCTCTGGGCCATCGTGGACGAAGCCGCGGTGCGACGCCTCGTGGGCGGAAGCGAAGTGATGCGAACACAGGCCAGGCACCTGCTCCAGCTGGCGGAAGAGCCCAACATCACCATCCAGGTGATCCCGTTCGAAAAAGGCGCTCACGCGGGCATGACGGGCAACTTCGTCCACATGGATTTCCCGGATCCCGCAGACCCGGAACTGGTCTACGTGGACACACCCGCCGGAGATCTCTTCCTGGAGTCCGAAGCGGAAATGCGACGTTACAAGTCGATGTTCGAGCATCTTCAGGCCGTGGCACTGGGACCGGACGAGAGTGCTGATCTGCTGATTAGAGTTGCAGAAGCGAGAGACTGAGAGCAGGTGTTGAGAGTGCAGCACGAACGCACGCAGCTCACGTGGCGGAAGAGTAGCCACAGCAGCGGCAACGGACAGTGTCTTGAGGTGGGCGATGGCGTGCCGGACGTCATGCCTGTACGAGACAGCAAGAACGCTCAGGGGCCCCTGCTCGTCTTCGGCAACCGCGCCTGGTCGGCGTTCCTGGCCGAAGTGAAGGCAGGCACCCTCGCCACCGGCGCCTGACGCTCAACGCATGGGTGGAACACGTGCGTAGGTGAAGGCAGGGTGTGACGGTCAGGAGTTGGACCAGTCGCGCGTGCAGAGGACGAGCCGATAGCCGTCCGGGTCCTCGACGGTGACGCCCCATTCGTTCCAGTACGGGTTCGGCGACCGCACACACCTGCCTCCGTGGTCCCGCAGCCGGTCCACCAGTTCTTGTGGCACGGGCTCGTCGAGATAGAGGACGAGCAGGTCCTCGTCGGTGGGACGGGGTTCGACGGGGTGGCCACCGCCGTGGACGAGTTCGAGGTGCCAGGACGCGTCCGGATGCCCCACCATGAGCAGATCGTGCGCCCCGGGTTCCCGGCCCGCCTCGGCGCGGAACAGGACCGTCAGCCCGAGTCCCCCCACCCAGAACCGCTCGGCCGCGGCGAGGTCACGGGACGGCCGGGCAAGACGAACATGGCTCTGGCCGGTGATCGGCACAAGGCTCTCCTCTCCGACAACGGCACGCCCGTCTGCGCACCGGGTCCGCAGCGTAGGCCGCCGGCCCCCTCTCCCACATCGGCACAACTTCCTGATTCCCGCGGCCGATCTCCTGCGGCCGAAGACCTACGCCCCCTCCGGGGCATCGAGGTAGCCGCTTCCGAACAGGCCAGGAGCACGAGCCTCACGGGTACGCCGCCGTGTGGGCGGCGCCCCCGTGGTGGCCGCCCAGGACCTCGGCGGCCCGGAAGCGCTCGGGACGCTCGGCCTCGGCCCTGATGTCCTCGACCCGGGCCAGGGCCGGCGCGGCAGGGCGGCGGCCCACCGCGATCGCCGCGTCCGGGCGCGCATGTGCTTGGACAGCCATGTCTTCCGCCCCCCCGCCGCGCTCCAGGCGGCGTGTGGCCTCCGCATCCGGTCCAGCCCCGGCGAGCCAGAGGGCTGTCGCTACGCGGCGTACGGATCGCTGATGGTGTGGTGTCGCCGGGCTGTGGCCAGCACCCGTTCCGGGAACCGCGGGCCTGCGACGTAATGGCGGCCCTTCGTCCGGCCCACGGCGGTGAGTAGCTGGGCCTTGGTCAGCGCCTGCAGGTCACGCGTCGCCTGCTGGGTGTTGATCGCTTCGGCCTTCTCGTAGCGGGAGCGGCGCACCCGCCCCGCCATCGCCACCTCGTGGAGCGCCGTCACCTGTCGTTCGGTGATCCCGTGCGCGTCGGCCTCTTCCATGAGCTGCGTCCAGCAGTCGTTGGACCGGTCGACACGACGCTGCACCCGCTGCGTCTGCTGGTGGTAGGCGAGAAGATTGAACTTGATCCAGGGCAGTGTGTCCCGCTCCGGCGACCAGACGGGGCCTCCGACCTCGCGCAGCACCTTGTAGTAGTCCCAGGTGTTGCCCGGCATGCCCAGCCATTCCTCGATCGAGGAGAACTCGGGTGCGAGGACTCCGCCCCGGGCGATCAGAAGCGTCTGCAGAGAACGGGACATGCGGCCGTTGCCGTCGGACCAGGGGTGGATCTTCACCAGGTTCAGATGGGCCATCGCAGCGCGGATCAGGACATGGCTGTCGAGGTCGCCGTCGTTGAGCCAGTCGACGAGCTCGCTCATGAGGCCGGGGAGCAGGTCCTGGTCCGGGCCTTCGTAGTCGGTGGCGAGTTCATCGCCGGGGGCGGTGATACGGATGGAGGTCCTGCGCCACTGGCCGGCGACCTTGCGCGGGTGGTGATGGCCCTGGAGCATCCAGTGGAGGCTGTTGAGGATTTCCTTGCTGTATCGGAAGTCGGTGACATCGTGGAGCGACTGGATGTACGTCATGGCCTGCTGATAGGCCAGCGTCTCCGCCTTGTTCTCGTCGCTGGTCTCGACCTCGCGCTCACCGTCCATGAGGTCTGCGACATCTGCGGCAGCAACCCGGTAACCCTCGATGGTGTTCGACGCCGCGATGGCGCTGGCCGTCAGCGCCTTGCGTAGATCGAGTGTCCATTTCATCGGGGCCTGCTGCACCGCAAACCGCAGCCGCTCGCGCATCGCATCGACCTGTTCCAGGATCTGAAGGTCGAGTGAGTCCAGGCGGGGCATCCCATACAGCATGATGCAATGATACCAAGCTTCTATCATTCGATGCACGAGTTGCGACCTCCCCGAGGGACCGGGTGCGTGCAGCCCGTGCGGTGAGTACCGGCCGAACCGGAGCCGGCGGCGTAGAAACCAGTCCTCTCTACTCCTCGATCTCGGTGCCGTACGTGTGCTGGGTGGTGGGGGCGTTAAGGACGCGCCGCATGGCAGACGGCGGAGGTGTCTGAGGCAGGAAAGTGCCCAACGCGCGCCCTAGCAGCCGACGGGCTCCAGGGTAAGGGCGGCGTGGCGGGTCGGGGGTTCGGCTGCTGTCTTCGAGCCGCAGGGTGAGCAGGGGGCCGTTGAGGGTGCCGGTGTCGAGTACGGCCCTGGTGTGGTGGGCTACGGCTTCCAGCACGGGAACAAGGCCGGGGTACTCCTCGGTCGATGCGTCGAGTCGTTCCTGCACCGCATCCCACCAGGGGTGCGGATGATTCGGTTTGGTGTGGGTGAAGCCGGGCTCGAACCGCTCGGTGCACTGTCCGTCACGCCAGTGAGCGAAGCCGTTCATGCCGTCCCCACCCAGCAAGACGCTGAAGGTCTCCGTGCCGTGGGACAGCGCGGACAGGGGACCTGGCATCATGCCCATGGCCCCGTAGTCCTCAAAGCAGAACGACCAGTCGCCCAGCGCCCCGGCACGCAGAACTGATCCCTCCGGCAGGCTGCTGTCGTACAGATGGGCGGCTTGCTGTCGGGTGAGGAACTGGGCGGTTCGTGCGTCAGCCCCGTACCGGGCGAGTACGTCTTCCGGTGTGATGCCGCGGGCGAAGGTCACGCACCACATCACGGCGTGCGGATCTTCGGCCCATGCCCACGGCCTGGTCGTGGAGTCCTGCACGGGTATCTCCTCTGGCTGCTACGGGTTGGGGCCCGAGGACTGTCCTGGGGCCCCGCCGTGGTGGTGCTGCGATGTGTGTCAGGCAACGATGTGACGCTGTACTTCTCGGTGTCGAGGACGCGCTCGTTCGTCACGAACGCACCGTACTTGCCGCCGGCGGACTCGTTGGCGTCCAGGCCCGGTGGCCCACCGGCCGAGCGGTACATCGACGGGCGTAGCCGACCTGTCCCGGAGCTGCTGGTCACCAACGGCACCCCGGGCACCACAGGAACCACAGACGCTTCCTTCACGTCTAGAGCGACAACCCAGGCCACAGCGCCGCCGACTCCGTCGGCTTCGACGTCGCCGCCCCCGTCCCCATCCAGGACCGCTACCGCACCCACTCCCAGCCCCGGTCTCTCGAAGGAGGAGCAGAAGGTCGTCTCGCTGTGCGGTCAGCAGTCAGCAGTGGGCAAGCCGTGAGAGGCCCTGTCGCACGATGAGCAGTCCTACGAACACGTCGACGCACCACACGTCGACGATCGGCGCGCCGAGCCGGCGCAACACCGAGCTCGCGCTGCTGGTGTTCGCCGTCGTCGTCCCAGTGCTCGCCTACGTCAACGTGGGCCTGGCCATCAACAACCGGGTACCGTCCGGCCTGTTGAGCTACGGCCTGGGCCTGGGCCTGCTCGCCGGTGTCGCCCATCTCGTCGTACGGAAGTCCGCGCCGTACGCGGACCCGCTGCTGTTGCCGCTGGCCACGCTGCTGAACGGACTCGGCCTGGTCGCCATCTGGCGGCTGGACCAGTCCGAGCTGTTGCAGTCGATCAAGCAGGCGGGAACAGCCGCGCCACGGCAGCTGATGTACACGGCGATGGGCATCGCGCTGTTCATCCTGGTGCTGATGTTCCTCAAGGACCACCGTGTCCTGCAGCGCTACACCTACATCTCCATGGTGGGTGCGCTGTTTCTGCTGCTGCTTCCGCTGGTCCCGGGCCTTGGCGCCGACATATACGGCGCCAAGATCTGGATCCGCGTCGGCAGCTTCAGCATTCAGCCCGGTGAGTTCGCGAAGATTGCGCTCGCGGTCTTCTTCTCCGGCTATCTGATGGTCAAGCGCGACGCGCTGGCCCTGGCCAGCCGCCGCTTCATGGGCCTGTACCTGCCGCGCGGCCGTGACCTCGGCCCGATCCTGGTCGTCTGGTTCCTCTCGATCCTGATCCTGGTCTTCGAGACCGACCTCGGCACGTCGCTGCTGTTCTTCGGAATGTTCGTCATCATGCTGTACGCCGCCACCGAGCGGACCAGCTGGATGGTCTTCGGTCTGCTGATGTCCGCGGTCGGCGCCGTCGGCGTCGCTTCCTTCGAGCCGCACGTCCAGCAACGTGTCCAGGCCTGGCTCGACCCCATGCGCGAGTACATGCTCAGCCGCCAGGACGTGCTCGGTCACTCCGAGCAGTCGATGCAGGCGCTGTGGGCGTTCGGCTCCGGCGGCACCCTCGGCACCGGCCTCGGCCAGGGCCGCTCCGACCTCATCCGGTTCGCCTCCAACTCCGACTTCATCCTCGCCACCTTCGGCGAGGAACTGGGCCTGACGGGCATCATGGCGATCCTGCTGATCTACGGCCTGATCGTGGAGCGCGGCATACGCACCGCCCTCGCGGCCCGCGACCCGTTCGGCAAACTGCTCGCCATCGGCCTGTCGGGCGCATTCGCGCTACAGGTCTTCGTCGTCGCCGGCGGTGTGATGGGCCTGATCCCGCTGACCGGTATGACGATGCCGTTCCTGGCGTACGGCGGATCCTCCGTCATCGCCAACTGGGCCCTCGTCGGCATCCTGATCCGCATCAGCGACACCGCACGCCGCCCCGCGCCCGCTCCCGACCCCGCCCCCGACCCCGATGCCGAGATGACCCAGGTGGTGCGCCCGTGACGTGCCGCCCGTGCCTCCCGCTCCCGCCCCGGCCCGGCCCACCCCGCCGGAATAGGTCAGGGGGGTGCCCCGTTGTAGGGTGTGCACGTAGTTCAATATTCAACAACGGCCATCAGCTCTGGAGGCGGGCGCCATGGAGTTCGGGATCTTCACCGTCGGAGACGTCACCACCGACCCGACGACCGGCAGGACACCGAGCGAGAACGAGCGGATCAAGGCCACGCTCGCCCTCGCGCAGAAGGCGGAGGAGGTCGGCCTGGACGTCTTCGCGACCGGCGAGCACCACAACCCGCCGTTCGTCCCGTCCTCGCCGACGACCACGCTCGGCTACATCGCCGCCCGCACCGAGAACCTGATCCTGTCCACGTCCACGACGCTGATCACCACCAACGACCCGGTGAAGATCGCCGAGGACTACGCCACGCTCCAGCACCTCGCGGACGGCCGCGTCGACCTGATGATGGGCCGCGGCAACACCGGACCGGTCTACCCCTGGTTCGGCAAGGACATCCGCCAGGGCATCCCGCTCGCCGTCGAGAACTACGCCCTGCTGCACAAGCTGTGGCGCGAGGACGTCGTCGACTGGGAGGGCAAGTTCCGTACGCCGCTGCAGTCCTTCACCGCGACCCCGCGCCCGCTGGACGGCGTCCCGCCGTTCGTCTGGCACGGCTCCATCCGCTCCCCGGAGATCGCGGAGCAGGCCGCGTACTACGGCGACGGGTTCTTCCACAACAACATCTTCTGGCCCATCGAGCACACGAAGAAGATGGTGAACCTGTACCGGCAGCGGTACGCGCACTACGGGCACGGCACCGCGGAGCAGGCCATCGTCGGCCTCGGCGGCCAGGTGTTCATGCGGAAGAACTCGCAGGACGCGGTACGGGAGTTCCGCCCGTACTTCGACAACGCACCGGTCTACGGGCACGGTCCTTCCCTGGAGGACTTCTCCCGGCAGACGCCGCTGACCGTCGGCTCCCCGCAGGAGGTCATCGAGCGGACCCTGTCCTTCCGGGATGCCGTCGGCGACTACCAGCGCCAGCTGTTCCTGATGGACCACGCGGGGCTGCCGCTGAAGACGGTCCTGGAGCAGCTCGACATCCTCGGCGAGGAGGTCGTCCCGGTGCTGCGCAAGGAGTTCGCCAACCTGCGGCCCGCCGGAGTCCCGGACTCCGCCCCCGTGCACCCGGCCGTCGCCGCCCGCGCGGCCACGAAGGAGGTCTGACCACCGTGTCCACCACGTCCAGCGTGTTCGCCACCGAGCCCCTGCGGATCGTCGCCGTGTCGGCGGGGCTGAGCAGCCCGTCCTCGACCCGGCTGCTGGCCGAGCGGCTGGCCGGCGCCGCACGCGAGCGGCTGATGGCCGAGCAGGGCCGCACGGTCGAGGTCCAGGTGATCGAACTGCGTGACCTGGCCGTCGACATCGCCAACCACCTGGTCACCGGGTTCCCGCCGGCCGCCCTGGACGGGGCGATCAAGGCGGTGGCGGAGGCGGACGGGCTGATCGCCGTCTCGCCCGTCTTCACCGCGTCGTACAGCGGGCTGTTCAAGTCGTTCTTCGACCTGATCGACAACACGGCGCTGACCGGCAAGCCCGTCGTCATCGCGGCGACCGGCGGCACCGCCCGCCACTCGCTGGTCCTGGAGCACGCGATGCGTCCGCTCTTCGCCTACCTGCGGGCCACCGTCGTACCGACCTCCGTGTACGCGGCGTCGGAGGACTGGGGCTCGTCCGGCGACGAGTACACCGACGGCCTGCCGTCCCGCATCCGGCGGGCGGGCGGCGAGCTCGCGACCATGATCGCGGGCGGCCGGGCGGTCTCCGGGGCGTCGAGGGCGCTCGGTCTCGACGACGAGGTCGTGCCGTTCGAGCAGCAGCTCGCCGACCTCCGGCTGGACTGAGCCGGAGGTCGGCCCGCCTGAGGGGACCCGCCACTCGAAGGCCTGTCCGGTTTGATTAGAGTTGGACCGAAAGATGCGTCGTGCGGAATTTTCTCGCACGACGCCTCTGCGCACTGAGCCGAACCGAGCTGGAGGCAGAGATGGGCAGGATCGTGGTGGGCGTTGACGGCTCCGAGTCGTCGATCAAGGCACTGCACTGGGCCGTACGCCAGGCGGAACTGACCGGTGACACGGTGGAGGCTGTCAACAGCTGGGAGTACCCCGCGACCAGCTGGGCGTCCATGATGCCGGGCATGCCGGAGGACTTCGACCCGCAGGCGGTGGCGACCGTGGCCCTCACCGAGGCACTGGAGGAGGCCCTGGGCGCCGAGGGCGCGGCCGCGGTCAGCAAGGTCGTGGTGATCGGCAGCCCGGCCCAGTCCCTGCTGGAACGTGCCAAGGGCGCGAACCTGCTGGTCGTCGGGGCTCGTGGCTACAGCGGCTTCAAGGCGACCCTGCTCGGCTCGGTCAGCCTCCATGTCACCCAGCATGCACCGTGCCCGGTGACGGTCGTACGCGACTGAACGCGACCGTGTGCGGATGAGGACATGAGGAAGGGCCCGCGCCGAGCGCGGGCCCTTCCTCACTCTCAGAGCGAACCTACTCGTGCACCGCGTGCGGAGCCGTATCCCCCAGGGCCAAGAACTCCGCCCGTGTGATGCTCGTCCGGGCCGGCCTCAACCCGGCTGGTGCTGATCGTGCAAGAGCAGACGGACCGCCGGTCCGCAGCCAGCGTGAGCCCGGAATCCCTTCCCTTCAAGAGGGGAGGACGTCAAGTCTGCTCGTGCGTGTAGAAGATGTAGAACGTCGTGATGAACATCCCGAGGCCGACCGACAGTCCCAGCGCCGAGGACCGCAGCACGCTCGAACCGGTCAGCCCGACCAGCAGGCCGATCGCCGCGGACGTCAGCGCGCCATACGCCACCGCCCGCACCAGGGGCATCATGGTGTGCTGGATCCGGCCCAGCGCGAAGCAGAGAACCGCGAGGACCACCGCACCGATCAGGCCGTACCAGAACTGCCGGGCGCCGCTCGCGCCGTTGTTGCGGAGGATGAACGACGCGTAGAGGCCGTAGGCCGCGCCCAGCGTGACGGGTATGGCCCAGGCGAGCGTGCTGAGCCGGCGTGCACGTGCTCCGGATCCGGACCGTCCGCGTGTCGGCGTTGCTGCATGAGTGGCCATGGCGGAGAGCTCCTTCCGTCGCCCCTTTTCCCTCCAGAGCACACCCGGCCGCCCCGCCCGGCAACTCGGACGGCGTACGGCCCGGGGCGCGCCGCTTCCGTACGGGATTTCCTGGAGGGATGCGGACGTATCTCTCGACGGCTCCGACGGTGGTGGCACTGGTACTGCTCGCCGTCCTCGTCCCGCTGAGCGCACTCTCCGCCTGGGTGGACCTGGAGATCGACAACACGGACCGTTACGTCGCCGCGGTGGCCCCGCTCGCCTCCGACCCCGAGGTGCAGAACACTGTCAGCGACCTCATCACCGACGGGGCGATGAAGCAGATCGACGCCGGGCCGCTCCAGGACACCGTGCGGGGCTTCCTGCACGAGGCGGTGATGTCCTTCACCACCACCGATGCCTTCCAGGCTGTGTGGAACGCCGCCAACCGCACCGCCCACGAGGCCGTCACCGCCGCACTGCACGGCGACACCGGTGAGGCCGTGACCATCGATCTGGCGCCCGTGACCGAGCAGGTCAAAAAGAACCTGGAGGCGAACGGGGTGCCGTTCGCCGACCGGATCCCGGTCCAGCACACCGACATCACGATCGTCTCCGCCGACCGCGCCGACCAGCTGCGCCAGACCTTCCGGTGGCTGCGGACCGGCAGCGTCTGGCCCGCCGTGGGCACGGTCGTGTGCACCGTCCTGGCCGTGGCCGTGGCCTGGGTGCGCGGCGGACCGGGGCGCAGGCGCTCGGCACGCGCCGCGCTCTCGGCCACGGCGGTGGCCGGGATCGGCTTCGCGCTCGGGGCGCTCGTGCTGCGCGTCGTGATCGCGGTCGCCCGCGACCGGGCGCTGGCCGAGGTGCCGAACAGCGAGACGGCCGGTGCGGCAGCGGTGTACGACGCGCTGACGAGCTCATTGCGCACGACGGCGTGGATCGTGTTCGGTACGGGGCTGGCGGTGGCGCTGTGCGCGGTGCTCGGGCGGCAGTGGGCGGGCCGGGGACGGACGGGGCCGTAGCGGGACCGGGTTCGACGTGCGGCGGCGGGCGGGCCGGGGAAGAGTGGTTGTCGTGACTGCTGGATCGGGGACGACTGAGAGGTCTTCCGTATGCGAGCCATAGCCGTCAGCGCATTCCGGGCCGACCCCGCACTGGTCGAGATACCCAAGCCGGAGCCGGAAGCCGGTGAGGTGCGGGTCAGGATCGAATACGCCGCACTCAACCCGTGCGACTGGCAGGCCGCACAGGGCTCCCTGGATGACGGACTCGCCCCGCGTGTGTTCCCGCTGATCGTCGGTGTGGACTTCGCGGGCCGGGTGGACATGATCGGCAGCGGCGCGAACCGTTTCCGGGTCGGTGACCAGGTCTTCGGCCGGGTCACCGGGCCGGGGGCCGGCACCGGTACCTACTGCGAATACGTGTCCGTACCGCAGGACTCCGCCATCACCCTCGTGCCGCCCGGCCTCCCCCTCCGGACCGCGGCAGCACTGCCGTCCGCCGGGATGACGGCCGCCCAGATCCTGGAGATCGCGGTGCTCCGCGGCCATGAGAGCCTGCTGGTCATCGGGGCGGCGGGCGGCGTCGGCAGCTATCTGACCCAGCTCGCGTCGGCCCGCGACGTACGCGTGATCGCGGCCGTGCGCGGCGATGAACACAAGCGGATGGCGGCCCTGGGCGCCACCGCCACGATCGACACCATGGACCGCCCCTTCGAAGGGGCGGTACGGGAGACCTGCCCGGACGGCGTCGACGCACTGGTCGACCTGGTCTCCACGACCCCGGACGCCTTCGCCGCCCGTGCCACGCTGGTACGCGGCGGCGGGATCGCCCTCACCACGCGGGGCGTCGCCGCCGGGGCCGCTCTCCCCGCGGATGTGACCGGCATCGACTTCCGGCTCGAACCCAACCCGGTCCTGCTCGACGTCCTGGCCGAGGGCGCCGCCGAGGGCGTACTGCGCGTGCCCATCGACATCGAACTCCCCCTGGAGAAGGCCCCGCAGGCCCTCGACCTAAACCGTACGGGCGGCGCACGCGGCAAGACCGTCATCGCGCTCTGAGAGCCTGTCGGGTGACCTCCGGTCGGATAGCGGACGCGGGCTCGTGCGTGCGATTCCAAGGCGGAGGAGGGAGTCAACGCGGAGCGTTGGTGACTGACGACAACGCGGGAAGCGTGCGTGCCAGGGCGTGGCCGCCCGGTCGGAGGTCACCCGACAGGCTCTGAGCCCCCACCGCGTGCACGGGAGCCGAAGGAGGCGTCATGGACGACCAGGAACGCGACATCATCGACAACATCGGCGTCCTCATCTCCGAGGAACGGAACCTGCGCAACCGCTCCGCCCACATGGGCCTCACCGAGGACGAGAAGTCCCGTCTGCGTGCGGTGGAGATCCGGCTCGAGCAGTGCTGGGACCTGCTGCGACAGCGCCGCGCCCTCAGTGAGTTCGGCGAGGACCCGTCCGCGGCGAAGGTCCGGCCGGCCGACGAGGTCGAGGGTTACCGGGGCTGAACGCACGACACAGGGGGTTCACAACTGCTGGTCCAGTACCTTGTTTTGGCGAACATGGGCACGATTGAGTGAACGGTGTTCCGGTCTGTGGGTGTGCCTGACTGGGTGTGCGTAACGTGTGCATCGCGATCTGGGACGCCGGGGGTGGTGTCAGCAGTCGGGGCCCCCGTATCACCGGAGTGATGGTTCGGGGCCTCCCCGTCGCCTTTGGCCACACCCACATGGCCAGGTCGTAGGGATTCCGCCCACCTGGGACGGACCGCATACGTGATATGCGTCGCCGACCAGGACGTGAAAGCGGAGGACCAGTGCGCCCAACACCGTTCGGGGCGTGCCGGTGAGACAGGACTCACTCCTGCTCACTGCCCAGGAACGGTTTCAGCCCGTCCGGCGCTTGAGGACAAGGCGGCCACGGACGGCCCGTCACCACGTCACTCCGCCGGCCCGACCCCCCGCAACCGTTCCATCTCGCGCCGGTCCCGCTTCGTCGGCCGCCCCGCCCCCCGGTCCCTTACCGGAACCTGGATCGCGACCTCGCGCGGCGGCGGAGGCGGGCTGTTGTCGATGAAACACTCCGCCGCCACCGGAGGGCCGACCCTCTTCCTCACGATCTTCGACACGACGACAATCCGGTCCCGGCCCGCGTGCCGCAGCCGCACCTCGTCGCCGACGTGCAACGCCTGGGCGGGCTTGGCGCGCTCGCCGGCGACCTTCACATGTCCCGCGCGGCAGGCGGCAGCGGCCTGCGAACGGGTCTTCGTCAGCCGGACCGACCAGATCCAGACGTCGACCCGAACGCTTCCCTCCGCCTGCGGCGCCTCACCGGAAACCATGCACCCGACTCTAGTGCGGCACGCGCGCCGACGGGGTAGCCGCCTGGGCGGCGGTGGCACCGGCTGCCGGCGCGAGGCCGGAAGCATCGCCCCTGTGCGCAACGGCACAGGCCGCGAGACGTGTTCGGCGGAATCGCTTTCCCATGTGGAATTCCTTCTCGCAGCGCATGCGGATAACGGACAACGGTGCGCCTGACCACTCGTAGACACGCCGCCCAAACACGCTGACAAGGTAAATCAAGACCGCGTGGGCACATTTGAACGACGCACATCAGGCCCGCACCGCACGCGCACAGGACTTGGTCAGGGTTCGGTCGCGGCTCAGTTGCCCCACGGGCGGGCCGCGCCACCGAACGGCCGGATCCGGCCGCTAACCTTACGTATCCGCCCTGGCCAGGGATGAATTCCCGCAGGGTCGGACATTTATCGCACCCAACTCACGCGAAAGGCCTCGCCCATGGGCATTCGGAGCTTGCTGCGCAAGGTGTTCGGCCGCGACCGCGCGGAGCAGGACGCGCCGGCGCCGACGGCCACGGTCCCGCCCCAGACCGAACGCACCGCGCCCGCGGAGTCGGAGCCGGTCGCAGCGACGGCGACGGCGGCGGTGGACGAGCCGGCTGCGGAGACCGCCTCGGTGCGCGAAACCGCCCCGGCCACCAAGGCCGCGGTACCGGCCCCCGCCTCTCCCCGTTCCGGCGACAGCGGTCTGGCGTCGGACCTGGTGGCGGCGGCCTTCGACAAGGCGTCCATCCTGACGGTCCCGGCACAGGGCTCGGCCCCGAAGCCGAAGCCGGCGGAGCCGGAGGTTGTCGAGCCGGTGGCTGCGGAAGCCGACGAGGTCGAGGTCGAGCCGGTCACTGCGGAGCCGGAGCCGACGGCTGCACCCGCCGCCGAGCCCGAGCCCATCGCCGCCGAAACCGAGCCGGAGGCCCGGCCCGCCACCGCCGAGACCGAGCCGGAACCCGCACCCGCCACTGAGGTCGAGCCGGAAGCCACACCCACCGCCATCGAAGCCAAGGCCCCCACCGAACCGGAACCCGAGGCCGAGACCCCCACCGAGCCCGAGGCCGCACCCGCCACTGAGGTCGAGCCGGAAGCCACACCCACCGCCATTGAGGCCAAGGCCCCCACCGAGCCCGAGCCCATCAAGGCCGAGGCTCCCACCGAGCCCGAGCCCGCACCCGCCACTGAGGTCGAGCCGGAAGCCACACCCACCGCCATCGAAGCCAAGGCCCCCACCGAACCGGAACCCGAGGCCGAGACCCCCACCGA